>NZ_JANOCX010000264.1:0-5457 GCF_031412415.1 Phenylobacterium sp. | reverse complement strand
GACCGGCGGCTTCACCAACCGCGACTACGCCCTGGACAACCTGGTCCCGCGCCCGTTCGTCGCCGCCACCGACACCAATTTCGAACTGCAGCAGGACTACGCGATCCAGATCCCGCTGAAGCGCACCAACGTCTACAGCCGCGCGACCTACGACTTCAGCGACTCGGTGAAGGCCTATGCGGAATTCGGCTACAACAACGTCGACTCTCGCGCGATCCTGGCGCGCACCGCGCCGAACATCCGCGAAACCACCAACGTCCCCGGCTTGCCGGCCAACGCCTCGTTCATCAGCCCGGGCATCCGCGCCCTGCTGAACGCGCGCCCCAACCCGAACGCGCCGTTCGGCGTCCGTTTCGAGGCGCCCAGCCAGTTCCCCAAGCGCGAGATCGCCTTCACCCGCGACCTCTACCGGATCATCGGCGGTCTCGAGGGCAAGATCGCCGGCTGGTCATGGGACGCGAGCTACAGCTACAGCCACCTCGCCACCACCGAAGTCCAGAAGGGCGACATCTCGCGCCGCACCTTCGTCGAGGCCTCGACCCCCAGCGCCACCGATCCCACCAAGTGCGCCAGCGGCAATCCCCGCTGCGTCCTGGTCACCAACCTGACCAACTGGTCGCCCGAACTGGTCAACTTCCTGCGGGTGGACAACCTGTCGACCACCGAACTGGCCGAGAAGATCTTCCAGGCCAACATCTCGGGATCGCCATTCACCCTGCCGGCCGGCGACCTGGGCCTGGCGCTCGGCTTCGAGCACCGCGATGTTTCCAGCAACGACAACCCCGCGCCGGTGCTGCTGGACTTCGCCTCGGCGGGCTTCGGCGAGCGTAACGCCACCGCCGGCCAGTTCGACGTCAGCGAAGTCTACGGTGAAGCGATCGTCCCGCTGCTGGCCGACATGCCGGGCGTCGAATATCTCGGCCTCGAACTAGCGGCCCGCTACTCCGACTACTCCACCGCGGGCGTGGTGAAGACCTACAAGGCCGGCGGCGAATGGCGGGTGAACGGCGACGTGCGCCTGCGCGCCGTCTATCAGCGCGCCGCCCGCGCGCCCAACATCGCCGAACTGTTCGGCGGCCTGGTGAACACCTATCCGGCCATGACCGATCCCTGCTCGCGCACCGCCAATCCCAGCGGCGCCACGGCGGCGCTGTGCATCGCCCAGGGCGTGCCGGCGTCCGCCATCGGCAGCTACCAGCAGAACGGCGCCGCCATCGAGGCTCGCCTGGTGTCCAACGCCAACCTGGCGGTCGAGACCTCCGACACCATCACGGTGGGCGCGGTCTGGACCCCGGCCTTCGTCCCAGGGTTCAACCTGACCGTCGACTATTTCGACATCAAGATCGAGAACGCCATCGAACGCCTGGGCGGCGGACCGCAAGGGACGCTGGCGGCCTGCTTCGCCAGCGGGGATGTAAACAACCCGTTCTGCCGGACCTTCACCCGCTCGCGCACCACCTACGAGATCATCGACTGGGGCGTGCCGCTGGCCAACGTGGCCAACCTGCGGACCTCGGGCCTGGACATCGCCGCCAACTACGGCTGGACGATGGACAACCTAGGGATCGGCGGCGATCCGGCCCGCCTTCGCGCCTCGCTGATCGGCACCTGGGTGGACAAGAACACCTTCCAGGCCAACCCCAGCGCGCCCGCCGTTGATCGCGTCGGCACGGTGGGTGGCGATACGCCCGCGATCCCCGAATGGCGCTGGACCGGACAGCTCGCCTACACCAGTGGCGGCCTGCAGCTGGCCTGGCAGACCGAGTTCCTGTCGAAGGTGAAGGACCGCAAGTACGCCACGGCGCTCGCGGCCGGCGCGGCCAACCCGAAGGCCGGCATCGCCGCGCCGACGGTGGACGCCTACTTCTACAACAACGTGCGGGCGGCCTATTCCTTCGACCGCTACGTGGTCTCGGGCGGGGTGCGCAACCTCTTCGACAAGCAGGCGCCGCGCCTGTCCTCCCCGATCGAGGGCAACACCGATCCCAACACCTACGATGTGATCGGACGCTATTTCTTCGTCGGACTGTCGGCGAAGTTCTAGGCGACGCCCTCGACCTCAAGTCGCCTGGAAAGGACGACCGGCGCGCCCCACGCGCCGGTCGTCTTCTTTTTTGCGTCGGGCCGTGGCTATCTCAGGTCAGGGCCGAGAAGATCAGCGTGACGACGGCCAGGTCGAAGAAGCGGGTGGCGAGCGCGATCATGAAACGTCGGGTCCAGGCGGGATTCACCTGTGGTTAAGCAAGACCGGCGCCAGGACGGGCGCGACTGATGGCGCTGTTCTTCGACGCCGCCTGGTTCGAGGCGAAGCTGGCGGAACGCGGTCTCACAAGGCGCGTCATGGCCGCCGCCGCCGGCATGAGCGAGGCCGACCTGGCCCTGGCCTTCAAGGACCAGCGGGAACTTTCCGCCGAGGAGGTGGGCATTTTCGCCGATCTGCTGGGCGTGCCCGCCGCCGAGGTGGCGCTGAACGCGGGAGTCTCCACCCCTGTACCCGGCCAGGAGAACCTGACCGGGCGGCTCGCGGCGCTTGAGCGACGGGTCGCGAGCCTGGAGGCGGAGTTGGCGCGGCTGAAGGGCGGCTAAATCTCGGTCTTGGTCACGCCGCCCTTGCGGGCGCGGCGGTCGGCGGGGCCGGACCACTCGGTTTTCGTATAGACGCTGCGGGCCGCGCCCAAGGTCTCGGGTCCGCCGCGCAGGCCGCGCTTCTGGCCGTCCTGACCCATGAGGTGGGCGTTGAAGGCCGAGGCGCCCTCCGCGGCGCCGCTCGGAGGCGGACTGGGCGCGGGATCGTAGATGGCCGGCACGCTGCGATCGAGGGCGTCCTTCGATTCCTCGCGATCAGCCCCGTGCGGTCGCTGGGCGCGGCGCACCAGTTGATTTCGACGGACGGGATCGATCGGCGAGCTCATGACGACCGCAAGTCTAGGCGCCTCGGGTTAAGCTAGCGTTTTGCCAGCTTCTCGATCTGGGCCTGCATGTCTTCCATCTGCTTCTTCAGCACGTTCAGCGTCTCGTCCGCCGCCGCGGCTGGAGCGTCGGCCTTGGTCGCGGGGGCGGCCTCGTCGGCGCGGGCGGCGTAGGAGAACGGCGAGAACATCTTCATGGCTCGGTCGAACATGGCCAGGTTCTGACGAATGGTCTCGTCATAGGCGCCGACGCCGATACCGATGCCGGTTCCAGGCGCGAGCGTCGAGAACTGGGTCCGCAGGCGCTCCTGCTGCTCGGCGAACGTCGCCAGGGAGAGTTCCAGATAGCTCGGCAGGAAGGCCTGCATGGAATTGCCGTAGAACCCGATCAACTGGCGCAGGAACTGGATGGGCAACAGGTTCTGCCCGTCGCGGCCCTCTTCCTCGAAGATAATCTGGGTCAGGACCGTGCGGGTGATCTCCTCGCCGGTCTTGGCGTCGAAGACCACGAAATCGACGCCCTGCTTCACCATCTCCGAGAGATGGTCCAGCGTGACGTACGAGGACGAGGCGGTGTTGTAGAGCCGCCGGTTCGCATATTTCTTGATGACGACACGGGTGTCGTCGGCCTTCCCACCTTGGGTGTCGACCATCATAGACCCTTTGCCGGGCTCCCTCCCCACGAGGCGCGCCACGCTCTTGCAGCGCAGTATCGCGGATGCGAGGGCGTTCGGAAAGCCGCCGCTCCAATGAGGCGAGCAGATTTCACCCTCTTGCCCAATATCGGGCGGTTGCAGATAGATAGAACTGCTTGTCCTTGAAGGAGCCTCGCCATGACCGACGTCGTCATCGTTTCGGCCGCCCGCACCCCGGTCGGATCGTTCAATGGGGCGCTTTCCAGCCTGCCCGCCCATGAGTTGGGGAAGGTCGCCATCCTCGCCGCCCTCGAGCGCGCCGGCGTCGCCGCCGCCGATGTCGACGAGGTGATCATGGGCCAGGTGCTGCAGGCCGGAACCGGCCAGGGCCCGGCCCGCCAGGCCGCCGTGAACGCCGGCATCCCGGTGGAGAGCCCGGCCTGGAGCCTGAACCAGCTTTGCGGCTCGGGCCTGCGCGCCGTGGCGCTGGGCGCCCAGCAGATCGCCGATGGCTCGGTGGGCATCGTCATCGCCGGCGGCCAGGAGAGCATGAGCCAGGCGCCGCACGCCGCCCACCTGCGCAACGGCACCAAGATGGGCGACATGTCGTTCACCGACACCATGACGAAGGACGGCCTGATCGACGCCTTCCACGGCTATCACATGGGCCAGACCGCCGAGAACATCGCCGCCCGCTGGCAGATCACCCGCGAGGACCAGGACCAGTTCGCCGTGGCCAGCCAGAACAAGGCCGAGGCCGCCCAGAAGGCCGGCAAGTTCGCCGGCGAGATCGCGCCGGTCACCATCAAGGGGCGCAAGGGCGACACGGTCGTCGATCAGGACGAGTACATTCGCCACGGCGCCACGCTGGAAAGCGTCTCGGGCCTGCGCCCAGCCTTCAACAAAGAAGGCTCCGTCACCGCGGCCAACGCCTCGGGCCTCAATGACGGCGCCGCGGCGCTGGTGTTGATGAGCGCCGACGAGGCCAAGAAGCGCGGCCTGACCCCGCTGGCCCGCATCGCGTCCTGGGCCTCGGCCGGCGTCGACCCCGAGATCATGGGCACCGGCCCCATCCCCGCCAGCCGCAAGGCACTGGAGAAGGCAGGCTGGGCGATCGGCGATCTCGACCTGATCGAATCCAATGAGGCCTTCGCCGCCCAGTCGATCTGCGTCGTGCGCGACCTGGGTCTCGACCCTGCCAAGGTGAACGTCAACGGCGGCGCCATCGCCATCGGCCATCCCATCGGCGCCTCGGGCGCCCGGATCCTGACCACGCTTGTCCACGAGATGAAGCGTTCGGGAGCCAAGAAGGGCCTGGCCACGTTGTGCGTCGGTGGCGGCATGGGCGTGGCCATGTGCGTCGAAGCGGTTTGACCTGAACGCTGGATCAACCGGCGTCGTTTTTGAAAATGGGAGGCGACTATGGCCAGAGTGGCGTTCGTCACGGGCGGAACCCGCGGCATAGGCAGAGCGATCTGCGAGCGGCTAAAGGCCGACGGCATGAAGGTCGCCGCAGGCTATTCCGGAAATGAAGAGGCGGCCGTGGCCTGCGCCAAGGATCTCGGCGTCATGGTCGTGAAGGGCAATGTCGGGGTCTTCGACGACTGCAAGCGCGCGGTCGACGACGTCACCGCCGAACTGGGACCTATCGATATCCTGGTCAACAACGCCGGCATCACCCGCGACGGGGTGTTCCACAAGATGAGCCCGGAACAGTGGTCCGACGTCGTCCGGGTCAACATGGACTCGGTCTTCAACATGACCCGCCAGGTTATCGAGGGCATGCGCGAGCGGTCCTGGGGCCGGATCATCAACATCTCGTCGATCAACGGCCAGTAGGGCCAGATGGGCCAGACCAACTACTCGGCCGCCAAGGCGGGGGTGATTGGCTTCACCAAGGCGCTCGCCCTCGA
>NZ_JANOCX010000263.1:0-3880 GCF_031412415.1 Phenylobacterium sp. | reverse complement strand
CGCGCTGAGCGCGGCGAGGGGGGCCTCTGCGTACTTGCCGATCCAGCGGTCGTGGATCAGGCGGATGGGGACGGGGTTGAGGTAATGCAGCTTCTCGCGCCCCGAACGGCGGGTGACCACCAGACCGGCGTCCTCCAACAGCTTCAGATGCTTCATCACCCCAAAGCGGGTCATCGCCACCTGCGCCTCCAGATCGGAGAGCGTGCGCCCGTCACGGGCGTGCAGGAGGTCGAGGAGAAGCCGCCTCGTGGGATCGGATAGCGCCTTGAAGACCAGGTCGTCGTCAGTCACGGCGGGACCATAGGTGACCATATGGTCACGTGTCAAGCCAAGGGCGTGCTTGCCGCGCGGCGCAGCTTGATCTCAAGTGATCGGCGCGCCGGGGGGACACAGGCGATGTCGATCCTGATGATGTTGGCGACGGTGGTTCTGGCGACCATCGCGGTGCTGCGCCTGGCGGCCTATCTCAGCCGCACGCCAACCTTTGGCTCGATGAGCAACACCGTCGAGTTCGCGGAAAAGTCGCTGACCATCGTGGCGATCCTGGCCGCGGGGTTCTGGTACTTCTTCGAGCGTCCGGACTCGGCCAAGGTGGACATCGAGCAGAGCGTGGCGATCCAGCCAGCGCAACCGGGCTTCGTCCTGCTGCTGACCGAGATCTCGATCAAGAATGTCGGCTCGACCGTGCTGGACTTCAACAACTCGCCCTACACCATCGAGGTGCTTCAGATCACGCCGCTCACCAAGGTCCCGGCCAAGGAATACAGCGACGACTACGGCCGCAGCGTGCGCCGCATGCATGGCGCCGACGAATGGTCGCTGGTCGGGCGCTATCAGTCCGACGAGAAAGTGCCCGGTCTGAAGAAGAGTGAAATGGAGATCGAGGGCCTGACCAGCCTGATCGAGTCCAACGAAACCGAGAACCTGTATCACCGACTGATTCTAGCGTGTCAGCCGGACCTTCGGCTTGCCGTCCGCTCACAATTCCGCAAACCTAAGACTTGGCAGGACAACCTGGCGCAACGGCCGACTGTGTATTGGACCAAGCAGACCTATGTCGATGTGACGGAGGCCTGCGTGACGGACAACAAGGGGGCTAGGAAATGACGATCTCGAAGTTCGCGGCGGTGGGACTGACCGTGGCGTTGCTGGCGGCCGCGGGTTGCCAGAAGAAGGAAGAGGCGGTCGAGCCGCCGCCGGTGGTGGCCACCCCGCCCGTCGAGACGCCCCCCGCCGACACCGGCGGTGACCTGGGCGCCATGCCGCCCCCGCCGCCTGGCGACATGGGCTCCATCGGATCGCTGCCCCCGAACGGCGAGGCCCGGCCGGGGACCAGCTCCCAACCCCAGGGCGCGGCCGGTCCGCTGGCGGCCCCTCCGGTCACCGAGTCCGGCGCGGTGAAGCGCTAGGACGGTGCGCCGCGCCGTCCTGCTCATTGTCGGGCTGATGGCGCTGGCCCTGGCGGCGGGCTACCTGAAGATGGTCCTGACGCCGGCGTCGGACGAGCCGCCCGAGGACATCGGCGCCTATATCCCGCGGACCGACGGGGTCTCGCCCGTGTCGGCCGCCAGCGGCGAGGCGCGGCCGGGAACCAGTTCCCAGCCGCAGGGCGTGGCCGGACCCCTGGCGCCGCCGCCGGTCAACGAGCCCGGCGCGGTGAAGCGCTAGGACGCGGGCGCGGCAAATCGGCTAACACCCTGGAGGGCGTACGGGGGGCGAGGGCGTGATGGGCGTGTTGAAACTAGGTCTGGCCGGGCTGCTGGCCCTCGGGCTATCGGGCGCGGCGTCGGCCGAACCCATCCCCATGAGCCAGGTCGAGCGGACCGATCCCGCCATGCCGCCGATCCTGCCCCTGCGCGAACAGGCCAAGGTCCAGGACGCGATCCTGGCCGAGCGGCTGGACACCGTGGTCCCGGCCCTGATGCGCGCCCAGAAGATCGACATGTGGGTGCTCGTGGCGCGGGAGTACATGGAGGACCCCGTGGTCGCCACCATGCTGGACGCCCAGAGCTTCCATGCGCGGCGGCGCACGATCCTGGTGTTCTTCGACCCCGGCGCCGGCAAGCCCATCGAGCGGCTGACGGTCAGCCGCTACGGCCTGGGCGGCCTGTTCGCCCCGGCCTGGTCGCCGGAGAAGCAGCCCGACCAGTGGAAGGCGCTGGCCGAGGTGATCGCCGCGCGCGCCCCCAAGACCATCGCCATCAACACCTCCAGCGTCAGCGCGCTGGCCGACGGCTTGACCCTGTCCCAGCACAGCGAGATGGCCGCGGCCCTGCCCGACACCTACCGCCAGCGGATGGTATCGGGCGAGGGGCTGGCGGTGGGCTGGCTGGAGACCCGGACGGCGCGGGAGATGGCGCTCTATCCGTCCATCGTGCGCATGGCCCATTCGGTGATGGCCGAAGCCTTCTCCGAGAAGGTGATCACGCCGGGGACGACCACCACCGCCGACGTGGTCTGGTGGTACCGTCAGCGCCTGGCGAGCCTGGGCCTCGCCACTTGGTTCCAGCCCTCGGTGGGGGTGCAGCGGCAGGGCGCGGCCGGGACGCTGGGCGGCGACACGGTCATCCAGAAGGGCGACCTGCTGTGGACCGATTTCGGGATCACCTATCTGCGGCTGAACACCGACACCCAGCACCTGGCCTATGTGCTGAAGGACGGCGAGACCGACGCCCCGGCCGGGCTGAAGGCCGGGCTGGCGGCGGCCAACGCCGTGCAGGACGCCCTGACCTCATCGTACCGTCCGGGCGACACCGGCAACCAGGTGCTGGCGCGGGCGCGGGCCAAGGCCATCGCCGCGGGGCTGAATCCGACGATCTACTCCCACCCCGTGGGCTATCACGGCCACGCGGCCGGCTCGGCCATCGGGTTCTGGGACAACCAGCAGGGCGACGCACGCGGGAACCACCCGATCGTGGCGAACACCGCCTGGTCGATCGAGCTCTCGGCGATGGCCGCCGTGCCGGAGTGGGGCGGCCAGGCGGTCTCGTTCCGGGCGGAGGAGGACGCCTTCTTCGACGGAGAGACCGTGCGCTATCTGGACGGTCGGCAGACGGCGATCCCCCTGATCCCGCGCGGCCGGCGCTAAGTCCAGAACTTGAAGCTGTCCCAGCCGGACTGGATCAGCTCGCGGGGCAGGGCCAGCAGGTCGGTGAACAGCAGAGCCACGCCGAAGAACAGCCGCGCCGCGAACGGCACGAAGAACAGCAGGGCCAGCAGCGCCAGCATGGCGATCCCCTCGATGGGGCGCAGCTTGTCGCGGACGCCCTGCGGCAGCCACGGCCGCAGGATGCCGAAGCCGTCCAGGCCCGGGACCGGCAGTAGGTTCAGCACCAGGGCGGTGGCCTGCAGGAAGGCCAGGAAGGCCAGGGCCGGGACCAGCGGATTGGCCGCCCCGCCGGGCAGGGCCGGGGCCGCCAGATGGATGCCGAAGCCCAGCGCGATCAGCACCACGAAGGTCCCCGCCGGTCCCGCGAGGCTGGCCAGAGAGCGCCAGGCCCGCGAGCGCATCATGTCCTCACGCAGATAGACCGCCCCGCCCGGAAAGCCGATCCCGCCCAGGACCAGGGCGATGACCGGGATGACGATGGAGGTGCCGAGATCGGCGTATTTCAGCGGATCGAGGGTGAGATAGCCCTTCTCCACGATGGTCGGGTCGCCCGCCTTGTGGGCGGTGAAGGCGTGGCCGAATTCATGCACCACCACCGCGGCGATCCAGCCCAGCACCACGAAGGCGAAGGTCAGCGGACCGGCCGCCTCAGGCAGCAGCGCCAGGGCCGCGCCCGAAGCGATCCAGGCGACGAGCAGGATGAGCGCGTTGGGGCTGATGGGCGGGCGGTCGGTGGCGGGAAGGACGGCGTCGGCCAAGGGGGCTCCGATC
>NZ_JANOCX010000262.1:0-3075 GCF_031412415.1 Phenylobacterium sp. | reverse complement strand
CCCCCGCCGACAATCTCACACAAAAAGAGCACCCCCAGCGCCCGAAATCAACCGCGACGCGTACGGTGCGCCTATTCGCGCCTGCTGGGCCCTAAAGCGTGGAAAACCCCGCCGGCTCACGCCAACGGGGCTCCCCAATCTCACCACTAAAACCCCGCCCCCCGGCAAGCCGGGGGTCGAAGCGTAGCGCTTAGTATCCCTGGATCTTCGCGTAGCGATCCCGGTGGTAGCTCTGGCTGCCGAAGGCGGCTTCGCAGGCCCGCGCGCGCTTGAGGTAGAAGCCGGCGTCGTGGGCGTCGGTCATGCCGATGCCGCCATGCATCTGGACCATTTCGTTGCTCACCAGGTGGAAGGTGTCGCCCATCTTGGCCTTGGCGAGGGAGACGAGCTCCGGCACGTCGGGGCTGCCGGCGTCGATCGCCTGAAGGGCGGCTTCGACGGCCGAGCGGGCCAGTTCCAGGTCGGTGAACATCTTGGCCGCGCGGTGCTGCAGGGCCTGGAACGAACCGATCACCTGGCCGAACTGAACGCGGACCTTGAGGTAGTCGAGGGTGACCTCGAAGGCCTGGACGGCGGCGCCCAGCATTTCAGCCGAGACGCCCGCGCGGGCGCGGTCGAGGGTGGCTTCAAGCACGGGCCAGCCCTTGCCTTCCTCGCCCAGCAGCTGGGCGGACGCGCCGCTGAACTCGATGTTCGAGGCGCCGCGGCTGTCGGCCAGCTTCAGGTTGGTCTTGGTGACGCCGGCGTCGTCGGCCTTCACCAGGAACAGGCTGATGCCGTCGGTGTCGCCCGGCTGGCCCGAGGTGCGGCCCGAGACGATCAGCAGGCCGGCCGAGGGGCCTTCCAGCACGAAGGTCTTCTTGCCGGTCAGCTTGTAGCCGTCGCCGGCCTTTTCGGCCTTCAGCGCGACCTTCTCCGGCGCGTGGTGGGCGCCTTCGTCGACCGCCAGGGTGGCGACCACGGAGCCGTCGGCGATCTTGGGCAGCCACTCGCTCTTCTGCGCGTCCGATCCACCCAGGATCAGCGCCGAGGCGCCGGCCAGGCCCGAGGCCAGCAGGGGCGAGGCCGTCAGCGTGCGGCCCATTTCCTCGAGGATCAGGCCCAGGCTGAGATAGCCGAAGTCCGACCCGCCGTGTTCTTCCGGGATGATGACCCCGGCCCAGCCCATTTCAGCCTGCTCGTTCCAGGCGTTGGCGTCGTAGCCCAGCTCGGCGCCGCTATCGCGCATCTTGCGGAAGGCGGTGACCGGGCTTTTTTCCTGCACCCAGCTCTTCGCCGCGTCGCGGAGCATGCTCTGTTCTTCGTTCAGAACGGCCATTTCTCTTAATTCCCTATCGATCTCGATGAATGTGGTGAGGGGCGTATGCGCCCTAGTTGTTTTGCGTCAGGTCCGGCAGGCCGAGGATCCGCTTGGAGATGATGTTGTTCTGCACCTCCTGGGAGCCGCCATAGATCGTGGTGGCCTTGCCGCCCAGCCAGCCGCGCACCGCGCCCAGCTCCTCGGGCTTGAAGGCTTCGCCCTCCCAGCCCAGGCCCTGGTGACCCATGATCTCCAGGGTCAGTTCGGCCTTGTCCTGCATCCAGCGGGTGCCGGCGTTCTTCATGATCGAGGTGGCGGCCGAGGGGCCGGAATTGCCCTTCGATTCCATCATCGCGCGCACGGCGGTCTGCTGGAAGGCGCGGCCGTCGATCTCGTTCATGATGATGCGGGTGCGCAGGTCGGAGTCGGAAATCCGGCCCTTGTCGTCGGCGCCCACATACTCCTTGGCCAGCTTCGGCAGCGGCTTGACCGCCATGCCGAACCCGCCGCCGCCGCCCGCGCCGCTGAGGCCCGAACGTTCATGCTGCAGCAGGCGCTTGGCGATGGTCCAGCCACCGTTCAGCGGGCCGACCAGGTTCTTCTTGTCGGCGATCGCGTCGGTGAAGAAGGTCTCGCAGAAAGGAGAGTTGCCGGCGATCAGAGGAATCGGACGGACTTCGACGCCCGGCTGATGCATCGTGAACAGGACGAATGAGATGCCTTCATGTTTCTTCGAAGTATCCGTCCGCACGAGACAGAAGCACCAGTCGGCGAATTGTGCGCCGCTCGTCCAGATCTTTTGGCCGTTGATGACGAAGTGGTCGCCCTTGTCTTCGGCCTTGCACTGAAGACTTGCCAGGTCGGACCCGGCGCCCGGCTCGCTGAAGCCCTGGCACCATTGCAGGTCGCCCCGGACGATCGGCGGGATGTGCTCTTTCTTCTGGTCCTCGGTGCCGTACTCCAGCAGCGTCGGGCCGAACATCATGACGCCCATGCCGCCGATCGGGTTGTAGGCGCCCGCGCGGCCCAGCTCCTGCTGGATGATCCGGCCCTCGGCCGGCGACAGTCCGCCGCCGCCATAGGCCGCCGGCCAGGTGGGGACGCCCCAGCCTTTTTCGCCCATCGCCTTGCGCCAGGCTTCCTGGTCTTCGCTGGGCTTCGAGCGCTCTTCGCGCATCATCGGGTTCGGCCGCCCCTTCAGGGACGCCGGGAAGTTCGCCTCGATCCACGTCCGCGCTTCCGTGCGGAAGGTGTCGAGATCGCCGCCAAAATCAGCCATCTAAAAAGTCTCCTTGAAAATCGGTCGTTCGAAACTTGTTGTCATCACCCTAGTGGCTCTGGGTCAGGTCCGGGAGTCCCAGGATCCGCTTGGAGATGATGTTGTTCTGCACTTCGTTGGAGCCGCCGTAGATCGAGCCCGCCTTGCCCGACAGCCAGCCGCGCACCGCGCTGCGCTCTTCCTCGGTGAAGGCCTCGCCGCTCCAGCCCAGGCCCTGATGGCCCATGAACTCCAGGGTCAATTCGGCCCGGTCCTGGGCGACCTTCATATTGGCGTTCTTCATGATCGAGGTGGCGGCCGAGGGACCCGAATTGCCCTTGGCCTCCAGCGCCGCGCGGCGGACCGTCTGCTGCAGCGCCTTCTGGTCGATCTCGTTCATGACGATGCGGGTGCGCAGGTCGCTGTCGGCCAGACGGCCCTGTTCGTCCTGGCCCACATACTTCTTGGCGATGACGCCCAGAGCCACCGGCTTGGCCGCCGGGCCGCGCGAGCCGTT
>NZ_JANOCX010000261.1:0-1878 GCF_031412415.1 Phenylobacterium sp. | reverse complement strand
GAAGCTCGCGATCCAGTGGGCCCAGCAGAAGGGGGTGGTCCTGGTCCTCGCCCGGGCGGATTTCGATCGGCACGCAAAGGCCGCCCCGTTCCGGGCCAATGACGAGCTGATGGCCCTGGAGCCGGTCTGCTGCCTCACCCTGGCCCAGTCCCTGGATGCGGCGCGGGCCGACGGAAGCCATCCGTTCGGCCCGGCCCTGAACCAGGCGCAGCAGGCCCAGAACAGCGGCGTGCGGCATGTGCCGATCCGCGGCAGGCCGGACTGAGGCCGACTCCGCGTCCGACATCTTCGCCCGCTCGGCCTTCGTGGCCGGGCGGGCTTCTTCGTGTTGGCGGAGGCTCCAGGCGGTCGGGGGTAACCATTCGCCCGAAATTGATTGGATGAGGTGTCGATTGTAGCGTGTTGATCGAGCTTGCGAAAATCGTGCGAATGAGAGGGTAGGGCAAGATAAAAGGCGGTTCTCGGCGGCGCCGATTGTCGTACCGTCCCAGGAGGTTGCGGACACCGCGGCTGGCCGGCGCGACTTGCGCTGAGTTGAGTGCGCAGGAGCCGTTCCAGTGAGCGGGAGGCCGGTCCAATGTTGATCCGCGACGCCGTGGAAGACCGGCTACGGGCGCGATCCGCCGAGAACAGCGGACCGGCTGGAGATCCGCTTCCGAGGGCGATGAAATCCGATCCGGTGGTGGTGCGCACGGCCCTGTTCCGTCGGCTGGCGGCGTCCCGCGCCTTCGCTTTGGGAGATCGCGCCGGAGTCCTGAGCGCGGCCCAGCGACGGTCCGGCCGTGTCTTCCGCCTCGATGTCCGCCAGCGGGTGGTGGTCAAGGCCATGGTGTCGCGGCATGTCGGGGTGGCCGCCGCGCGGGGCGCGGCGCTGGCGCGGCACGTGTCCTACCTTGGTCGCGGCGGGGCCGGGGTTGAGGGTGCGAAGGCGGAGTTCTTCGACCGCGCCGACGAGGGGATCGACGCCGGCGCGATCGCCCGTGAATGGGCGGGCGATCGGCATCACTTCCGCTTCATCATCTCGCCTGAGCATGGCGACCGGATCTCTGATCTGCGGGGCTATGTGCGCGAGGTCATGGGGCGGGTGGCGGACGACCTGGGGGAGCCCAACCTGACCTGGGTGGCGACCTGTCATTTCGACACCGACCAGCCCCACGCCCATGTCCTGGTGCGAGGCCGTCGCGAGGACGGGCGCGACCTGGTCATACCGCGCCACTACATCGGTTACGGCTTCCGCGCGCGGGCCCAGGAGGCGGCGCAGGCGCGGCTGGGCGACCTGTCGCGCCTGGAGGCCGAGCGCCAGGTCTGGCGCGACACGGAGGCCGACCGGTTCACGCCGCTGGATCGCCGACTGATGGAGGGCGTTCAGGCCGATGGCCTGGTCGCCGACGGGGTGGGGCGCAGCGACGCCTGGCACGCCCTGACCCGCGGACGGCTCCGCCATCTGGAGCGGCTTGGCCTGGCCGAGCGGGTGGGCAAATCCTATCGGCTAGCCGGCGATCTCGAGCCGAGGCTGCGGTCCCTGCAGATCAGCAAGGACATCATTCGCACTCTGAACCAGCGGCGCCTGGAGGGCGTGAGTGAGGTGAAGCTGCTTGGGAGCGAGCGGGTCCAGGGGCGCGTGGTCCGCAGCGGGTCACATGACGAGCTCGGTCAGTCGACCTTCGTGGTCCTGCGCGACCGCGCCGGCGTCGAGCACTATGCCCGGCTCGGCTTGGGGCAGCCGCTGGCGCAGGAGGGAGCCCAACTCACCTTGGTTCCGGGCGAGCGGGGCGCCCTGGTCCAGGCCATTGAGCTTAAGGGGGACGAACACTCGCTTTGAAATGCTTGGCAAGTCCACGGCAGAAATATGCGAGGCGCAATGGCCGCTTGGGGCTC
>NZ_JANOCX010000260.1:0-16241 GCF_031412415.1 Phenylobacterium sp. | reverse complement strand
CTGAACAAGGGCACTTAGTGCCGCCGCCAGAACTCCTAACCCCATTGGGGTCGCTCCGTTGTTGGAGCGGTATCATGTCTTTCCACACATCCTATGTGGTGATGTTGGCCCGCCGATGTGGCGGATAACGTCACCGGATTAGGTGTGTCTGCTACATAATACCGGAGAACTCGGGCAGTTCGTCCAGGAACAGCACGCCGTTGTGGGCCAGGGAGACCTCGCCGGGCTTGACCCGCAGGCCGCCGCCGGTGAGCGCCGCCATGCTGGCCGAATGGTGCGGGGTGCGGAACGGCCGGGTGCGGGTGAGCGCGCCCTTGGCGATCAGTCCCGCCACCGAATGGACCATGGAGGTCTCCAGCAGCTCGGCCGGCGACAGGGGCGGCAGCAGACCGGGCAGGCGGGCGGCCATCATCGACTTGCCCGACCCTGGCGGGCCGGTGAACAACAGATTGTGGCCACCGGCCGCGGCGATCTCCAGGGCGCGCTTGGCGTTCTCCTGGCCCTTGACGTCGCGCAGGTCGGGGACTCGCTCACCATCCAGCATGGGCCCGGCCTTCGGCGGCGACAGGATCTGCGTCCCGCGGAAGTGGTTGACGATGGCGATCAGCGATGGCGCGGCGAGGATGGCGGTATCGCCGGCCCATGCGGCTTCCGCCCCGGAGGCCTCGGGACAGATCAGGCCCAGTCCCATGGCGCCGGCCGCCACCGCGGCGGGCAGGGCGCCGGCCACCGCCACGATCCGGCCGTCAAGGGACAGCTCGCCCATGGCCGCCCAGTCGGCCAGCGCGTCCGGCGGCAGGATGCCCATGGCGCCCATGACCGCGAGCGCGATGGGCAAGTCGTAGTGGGCGCCCTCCTTGGGCAGGTCGGCCGGAGCGAGATTGGCGATGATCCGCCGGGAAGGCATGGCCAGGCCGAGACCCGCGAAGGCCGCGCGCACCCGTTCCCGGCTCTCGGCGACAGCCTTATCGCCCAAGCCCACCAGCATGAACTTCGGATCGCCGCCGGTGAGTTGGACCTCGACATCCACCCGCCGCGCCTCGACGCCTTGAAACGCGACGGTGACCACCCGCGACGCCATCCCAACCCCTAGAAACCGTTCAACTTTATCCACAAGCCCAGCACGCCGAGCGGCTCGGATCAAGAACAAAAATAGAACCTATGGGGAAAGTGAGACGTTTCCGCGACTTGGACGGGTGTCTTCAAGCCCAAGCTAAGCCTTGGCGCGGATCGCTTCAATCCGATTCCACATGACCTCGGTGGCGTCGATCCCGCTAAAGCGCTTCAGCGCCTGGGCGCCGGTGGGCGAGGTGACATTGATCTCGGTCATGTAGTCGCCGATTACGTCGATGCCGACGAACATCAGCCCGCGCTGCTTCAGCTCCGGACCGATGATGGCGCAGAGTTCGAGATCGCGCGCGGAGAGCTCCACGGCCTCGGCCGTGCCGCCGACGGCGAGGTTTGAGCGGATCTGACCCTTCTTTGGCACCCGGTTGATGCCGCCCACCGGCTCACCGTCCACCAGCAGGATGCGCTTGTCGCCCTTGGAGACGGCGGGCAGGAATTTCTGAGCGATCACTGGCTCGCGGCCGATGGCCCGGTGCAGGTCCAGCATGGCGTCGAGGTTCGGGTCGTCGGCCAACAGCCGCGCCACCCCAGAGCCGCCCAGGCCGTACAGTGGCTTCAGCACGATGTCTCCGTGCCGGGCGCGGAAGTCGTAGATCGCTTCCAGATCAGACGTGATCAGGGTCGGGGGCTGGACGCCGGGAAAGTCGGTGACGAACAGCTTCTCGGGCGCGTTGCGCACCTCGGTGGGGTCGTTCACCACCAGGGTCTGGGGATGTACCTTGTCCAGGAAGTGGGTCGAGGTGATGTAGGTCATGTCGAACGGCGGGTCCTGACGCAGCAGGATCACATCGAACGAGGCCAGGTCGCGGACCTCCCAGTCGCCGAACCTGGCGTGGTCGCCCGTCACGCGCTGGACGGTGACTGAGCGACCCCGCGTGGTGACCACGCCGTCTTCCATGGCCAGCTTGTCGGGCGTGTAGACGAACAGCTCGTGGCCGCGCGCCTGGGCGGTCTCCAGCATCAGGAAGCTCGTGTCGCCCTCGATGTTGACGGCCTCGAGGGGGTCCATCTGGACGGCGACCTTCAACGACATGGGCTCGGTTCCTAACGGCGAAGGCGTCTGAGATAGGCGGGGCGACGGCGGAGCGCCAGCGAGGATCGCTAAGGGCGCTGTCAGTTCAGCCGCAGGCGGACCCGCTCGCGCTGGGCGCGCGCCGTCAGTGCAGCGCCGCCGTCCAGGGACCCGGCGTGGGTGAGCGCCTCCATGGCGCCGGCCAGCGCGCCCTGGCCCTCGCGCGCGGCGGCGACGTCGAGCCAGGGGCGGTGGTCGACGGGATCCAGGAGGGCCCGGCGCAGGGCGGCGCGCTCCGCGCGGGGGAAGTCGCCGGCGTTCTGGGCGCGGGCGAAGATGTTGTTCTGCAGCCGGATCAGTACGTCGCGGTCACTGGCCGGCGCCATCAGGCGGTCCAGCCGGTCGGCGACATTGGGGGTCAGGCCCGCATGCAGGGCGCGCCGGGTCAATTCGGACGGCAGCACCACCCGGCCCTCGCTGAACGGGTCCATGGCCAGCGGCCCCTCGGCGGTCTCGATGCGCAGAAGGAAGTGGCCGGGGAAATCGACGCCCTGGACGCTCAGCCCGCACTTGCGCGCGACGTGCAGGTAGAAGACCCCCAGCGCCACCGGCAGGCCCTTGCGGCGCTCGGCCACGGCCACCACGCAGGCATTGTCGGGATGCTCGTAGGTGAACAGGTCGCCCCCAAGCCGCAGGTCGCCGGCCATGGCCTCGGCCAGGGCCTCCTCCGGGCTTTCATGCGCCAGGCGGTCGGTCAGGCGTTCGACGCCGATCCGGGCCAGGTCTCGCGCGGTCTCCGGGTCGCGCACGGGATCCTCGTGCACGGCGCAGGCGATCGCAGCCTCAAGAAGGGGAAAGTCGCCGTCTCCGGCGCGGCCGGCCTCCCTGAGGAGGGTTTCAGCGTCTTCTCGGGTCATCGGTCCCTACGACTCAGGCGCCGTTCCAAGCGTCCCGACTATGAATCGGAAGCTTGCCGGGCGCGAGGGCGATCAGATCGAGCCGAACCGCGAGCTTTTGCAAGCTGGGCCGCCGCGATGCGAGCATTTCTCCTGCGCGGCGAAGGCGCTCGCGCTGGGTCGCGGTGACGGCCTCGAGGGCGGATTCGAGCGTCGTGCGCTGCTTCACCTCCACCACCGCAAGCACCTGACCCCGCTGGGCCAGCAGGTCGATCTCGCCCTGCGGGGTGCGCAGGCGGAAGCCCAGGATGCGGTAACCCTTGGCCATCAACCAGATCGCCGCCCAGACCTCGGCCCGGCGACCGGCCAGCCGCGCCGCGGCGCCGCGAGCCCGGCGGACGGGGTTCATTCGACGGCCTGCGACTTCAGCGCCATGGCCCGGCGATAGAGATCGCGCCGGGGCAGGCCCAGCGCCTTGGCGACCTCGGAGGCGGCTTCGGCGGGGCGCAGGCGGGTCAGGGCGTCGGCCAGGGCGGCGTCGGCGTCGGCGGCGGTCGAGCCCTCGGCGCGGCCGGGACCGACCATCAGCACGAACTCGCCCTTGGGCGCGACCATCCGGGGATCGGCGGCAAGTTCGTCCAGCGGCCCACGGATGACCGTCTCGTAGAGCTTGGTCAGTTCGCGGGCGACGACCCCCTCGCGAGGTCCGAACACCTGGGCCATGTCGGCCAGGCTGGCGGCCACCCGCGATCCGCCCTCGAAAAACACCAGGGTGGCGCGGATCCCGGCCAGTTCCTCGAAGAAGGTGCGGCGCGCGGCGCTCTTGGGCGGCGGAAAGCCCGCGAAAAGGAAGCGGTCGGTCGGCAGTCCGGCCACGGACAATCCGGCCAGCAGGGCCGAGGCCCCAGGGATCGGATAGACGGCGAACCCCGCCGCGATCGCCTCGCGCACAAGCCGGAAGCCGGGATCGGAGACGAGCGGCGTACCGGCGTCGGAGACCAGGGCCACCCGGCCGCCGTCGGCTAGGACCGCGAGCGCCTTGGGCCCGGCGCGCTCGGCGGCGTGCTCGTCATAGCGTTCGAGCTTCTTCGACAGGCTGAAGGCGGCCAGCAGTTTGCCGGTGACCCGGGTGTCCTCGGCCAGGACAAGGTCGGCGGCCGAAAGCACGTCGAGAGCCCTCAGGGTGATGTCGCGCAGGTTGCCGATGGGCGTGGCCACCACATAGAGGCCGGGCGCGAGGGGGGCGTCGGAGAGTTGCGGCGGCGGGGGATGGCGCGACATGGGCAAGGCTTCGCCGGTTCTAGCTCAGGTCGCAAGCCTGGACGTCACATGGTCCAGCAGCAGACGGCCGGCGGGGGTGGCGCGCAGGCGCACGGCGTCAGGGGCGATCAGGCCCGCGGCTGTCAGGTCGACCACCTCGGGGTGTTGGGGCGAAAGCCCTAAAACGGCGATCTCGGCGAAGGGAACGCCTGGCTTGATGCGGAGGCCCGAAAGGAGACGTTCCTCGGCCGTCTGGCGGGGGTCCAGCGCTTCGCGGGTGGCGACGCCCATCCCACCTGCTTCGGCGGCGGCGATGTAGTCGGCGGGCCTGGGATGGGCGTAGGTCGCCGTCCTGACCCCGCCCTGCGTCAGACGTCCATGGGCGCCAGGGCCCACGCCCACATAGTCCGCTCCGGTCCAGTAGACCAAATTGTGGCGCGATCGAGCGGCGTCGCCCCGGGCGTGGTTGGAGACTTCGTAGGCCTCGAAGCCCGCGCCCTCCAGGACCGTCTGGGTCGTGTCGAACAGGGCGGCGGCGTGATTCTCGTCAGGCGGCACCAGGCTGCCGCGCTTGACGGCGCGGTCGAAGGCGGTCCCGGCCTCGATGGTGAGTTGGTACGGTGAGACGTGCTCGGCGCCGATGGCGATGGCCTCCGTCAGCTCCTCGGCCCAGGCGGCGGGCGTCTGGCCGGGCCGGGCGTAGATCAGGTCGAGGGAGAGGCGGGGAAAGATGCGCGCCGCGGTCTCGGCGGCCCGCCGCGCCTCGGCGGCGTCGTGGTTTCGACCGAGCAGCTTGAGCGCCTCGTCGTGCAGCGACTGCAGGCCCAGGGACAGTCGATCCGCCCCGGCCTGCGCGAAGGCCGCGAACCGGTCGGTCTCGGCGTCGGTGGGATTGGCCTCCAGCGTGACTTCGATGTCGCCGGCCGGGGTCCAGAGGCTCTTGGCCAGAGCGATGATCTCGCCGGCCCAGGCCGGGTCCATCAGCGAGGGTGTGCCCCCGCCCAGGAAGATCGAGACCAGGTCGCGGGGCCCTGTGAGCGCGCGATGCGCCCTGAGGTCGGTGAGGATCGCCTTGGCCAGATCGGCCTGTTCCAACTCTCGGCCGCGGGCGCGCACGACGTTGAAGTCGCAATAGGGGCAGATGCGGGCGCAATAGGGCCAGTGGACGTAGATCCCCAGTCCGGGGACGCCCAATGGCGGGGCGGGGCTCAAATCAGGGCGGCCTTGAGCTTGGCGAAGGCCCGCGCCCGATGGCTGTCGGCGTCCTTCAGGACCTGATCCATCTCGCCATAGGTCAGGTCGTGGCCCAGGGCCTGGAAGATGGGGTCGTAGCCGTGGCCCTTGTCGCCGCGCCCGGGGAAGACCAGCGTCCCGTCGACCCGGCCCTCGACCACCACCGCCGGCCCGTCGGGCCAGGCGACGGCCAGCGCGCAGGTGAACCAGGCGGTGCGATCGTCGCTCCCGCTTTCCTCGACCCGTTCCTCGACCTTGCGCATGGCGCCCGCGAAGTCCTTGGTCGGGCCGCCCCACCGCGCCGAGAAGATGCCTGGCTGGCCGTCGAGAGCGCTGACCGACAGGCCGGAGTCGTCGGCCAGGGCGATCAGACCGCTGGCCTGGGCCGCCGCCCGGGCCTTCAGCAGGGCGTTGCCGGTGAAGGTGGCCTCGGTCTCGTCAGGTTCGGCCAGACCCAGGCTTCCGGCCGTCACCAGCTCGAAGCGGTTGTCGAGGATCGCCGCCAGCTCGCGGGCCTTTCCAGGATTGTGGGTGGCGACCACCAGCTTTGCGCCGGGTTCGAGCTTGAGGGCCATGGGAGACTCCGGGTTTCGAGCGCGCGGACCATAGGCGAGCCTGGCTTGCCCCGCCAACTCCCCCGATCCGCCTCTTGTGCTGCATTGCGAAAAGTTCACAAAGTTACAGCGATTTAATATCGATAAACGATAATTTCGTTGATCGAAAAGCGATGTGGTCCTATTCCTGCTGCTCAGAAGGGCGCGACAAATGTTGCGTCGCACAATGAGACAGGAGATTGAAAATGTTTGCTTCGATGATGAGCGCGATGGACCGCTTCCTGATGACGGCGGTGGTCTTGATGGCGGCGGTTCCGACGCTGGCCGTGGTGGCGCAGCGGCTGATCGCCTAGTCTAGCCGCTACGCTTTCACGGAGGGCCGCGATGCGCGCCTTGGGACCCGGCTCGGTGTCGAGCTTCCTAAAGACCATCCTGGATGTGGTGTTCTTCGCCCTCTGGGCCGGGGTGATCCTGATGGGCGCGCTGATGCTGCTGGCCCTGCTGCTCAGCTTCAATCCGGAGCTGATCGACACCTTCTCGCTGCGCGCCGGCGCCGCGGAGATCGCCAATCTCGGCCCTGTCCTGGTGGGCGGGCTGGCGGCGGCGGCGGCTTACATGACCGGCCTGTTGTTCATCGTCGAGCGTTTGCGACGGATCTTCATGACGCTGACGGCCGGCGACCCCTTCCACCCCGACAATGTACGTCGCCTGCGGGTGATCGGCGTGATCCTGGCCGGCCTGGAAGTGCTGCGCTACGCGGTCTGGGGTGTCGGCGCCTGGCTGATGCCCGGCGCCAATGAAGCCGAACCTAATTTCAGCCTAACCGCCTGGTTCTCGGTTCTGGTTGTCTTCGTCCTGGCGGAGGTGTTCCGCGAAGGTGCGCGCCTGCGTCGCGAAGCGGAGTTGACGATCTAAGATGCCGATCCGCGTGAATCTCGACCGGGTGCTGCTGGAGCGGCGCATGTCGCTGACCGAGCTCGCCGACCGTGTGGGCGTGACCATCGCCAACCTTTCGATCCTCAAGACCGGCAAGGCGCGCGCCGTGCGGTTCTCCACCCTGGCCGCCCTTTGCCGCGAGCTGGATTGCCGGCCGGGCGATCTATTGAACTACGAGCCTGGACCCGACGACGGCCCTGAGGGCGACGACGACCTGTAGGGCGTGGTTTGGATGCCGCACCGCAACTGGATTGCCGCATAAATTGCAGCGCACCCGTCAAAAACCTCCACCTAACCGTTGATAAGTTAGGGTATCGCTCATATATGCACTGCAACAATTGCTGCATTGCACAAGGAGCTGCATCATGGCTCAAGCCATTGAGAACTTCATCGTCAAGCTGATGGGTCCGTTCGCCCGCGAACTCGCCCGCATGCCGGCCGGCGCTTTCCGCTACCTGCCGACCAGCTTCTAAAACGATCTACGGACGGGCGGCGATCAACCGCCCGTCGCGATCCTCTGCAGATCGCCGAGTTCGCTGATACCCTTGCGGGCCAGGGAGAACAGGGCCTCGAACTCATCCTGGCTGAAGCCGCGCTTCTCGCCAGTGGCCTGGATCTCCACGATATCGCCCTTGCCGGTCAGCACGAAGTTGGCGTCGGCCTCGGCGTTGGAATCCTCTTCGTATTCCAGGTCCAGGACCGGGACGCCCTTGAAGATCCCGCACGAGATCGCCGCCACCTGATCCAGGATCGGGTCCTTGGTGATCAGGCCTTCCTCCATGAGGTATTTGGTCGCGAACCGCAGGGCCACCCAGGCGCCGGTGATCGCCGCGGTGCGCGTGCCGCCGTCGGCCTGGATCACGTCGCAGTCCAGGGAGATCTGACGCTCGCCCAGGGCGGCCGGATCGACGATGGCGCGCATCGAGCGACCGATCAGCCGTTGGATCTCCTGGGTGCGTCCCGACTGCTTGCCTTCAGAGGCCTCCCGTCGCCCGCGGGTGTGGGTGGCGCGGGGCAGCATGCCGTATTCGGCGGTGACCCAGCCCTGGCCGCGGCCGCGCATGAAACCCGGGACCCGCTCCTCGACGCTGGCGGTGATCAGCACCTTGGTGTGGCCGAAGGAGGCCAGGCAGGAGCCCTCGGCGTAGCGGTTGACCCCGATCTCCAGGGTGACGGCGCGGAGCAGGTCGGGGGTACGTTCGGACGGGCGCATGGGAAACCTTGGCGATGGTGCTGGCGTCTTGCGCCGGCGGGCTTATCCTAGATCACGGAGGTTCCGTCCATGGCTCTGACCGAGCGCCGCCGCCTATCGTGACCAGTCCCCTGCTTTCCCCCGGCCCTTCGCTCGCCGAACTGGACGCCCGCGCCCGCGACATCTTTCGTCGGGTGGTGGAGAGCTATCTGGAGACCGGCGACCCGGTGGGCTCGCGCACGCTCTCCAAGGGCGGGGTGCACCTGTCCCCAGCATCCATCCGCAACACCATGCAGGACCTGACTCAGCTGGGCCTGCTGGGCGCGCCCCACGTCAGCGCCGGCCGCGCGCCCACCCACGCGGGCCTGCGCCTCTTCGTGGACGGCCTGTTGGAAGTGGGCGATGTCGGGGAGGACGACCGTAAGTCGATCGAGGCGCGGCTGACGGCCAAGGGCATGAACTTCGAGGAAGCTCTGAACGAGGCCACCTCGATCCTCTCGGGCCTGGCGGGCGGCGCAGGCGTGGTGGTCAGCCCGGTGCGCGACGCCGGCGTCAAGCATGTGGAGTTCGTCTCGCTCTCCGCCGACCAGGCCCTGGCGGTCATGGTCTTCGAGGACGGGGTGGTCGAGAACCGGCTGATGAAGCTGGCCGCCGGGGTCACGCCCAGCGCGCTGCAGGAAGCCTCGAACTTCATGAACGCCCGGCTGCGCGGCCGGACGTTGAACGAGGCCAAGGCCGAGGTGCGCCACGAGCTGGACACCGCCCGCACCCAGCTGAACGAGGTCGCCGCCCGGCTGGTCGAGGAGGGCCTGGCCGGCTGGGGCGGCGGTGAGGGCGCTGATCGTTCGCTGATCGTGCGGGGTCGCGCCAACCTGCTGCACGACCGCGACGCCCTGGACGACCTGGAACGGGTTCGCATGTTGTTCGACGATCTGGAGCAGAAGGAGCAACTGATCGGCTTGCTGGACGATGTGAGGGATGCTCAGGGCGTGCGGATCTTCATTGGCGCCGAAACGCGGTTGTTTTCGCTTTCGGGTTCCGCCGTGATCGCCGCGCCCTATATGACGGGCCGTCAAAAGGTGCTGGGCGCGATCGGCGTGATCGGGCCCGCCCGCCTCAACTATGCCCGGGTGATCCCGCTGGTGGACTATACCGCCCGCGTGCTCTCCCAGGTCGCGAACGGATGAAGGAATAGAAGATGTCCGACGATCAAACGCCGGCCGAAGCGTTCAACGAAGCGGCCGACGCCGCGGTGGACGAACTGATCGCCTTGCAGGCCGAGAACCAGGCGCTGAAAGACCAGATCCTGCGGATCGCCGCCGACGCGGAGAATTCCAAGCGCCGCGCCGAGCGCGAGGCCAATGACGCGCGCGCCTACGCCATCCAGAAGTTCGCCCGCGACCTCCTGACCGTGGCCGACACGCTCAGCCGCGCCCTGGCCATCCCGCCCGCCAGCGGCGAGCCGGCGGTGAACAACTTCGTGGTCGGGGTCGAGATGACAGAGAAGGCGCTGCAGACCGCCTTCGAGAGCAATGGCCTCAAGCAGATCGCCCCCGCCGCCGGGACTCGCTTCGATCCCCATCAACATCAGGCCGTGATGGAGCAGGCCTCGCCGGAGGTCGACGCTGGCGGAGTGATCTCGACCCTGCAGCCGGGCTACGAACTGCTGGGCCGGCTGATCCGACCCGCCATGGTCGTGGTCGCGGCCAAGGGCTCCGGCGCCCAGGCGTCAGGCGTCGAGAATTCGGCCCCGGCCAACCCCTACGCCGCCAACGATGGCGACGACGCCGGCGGGGCTGTCGACACGCGGGCGTAACACCGGGGTTACCCTTTGTCTTTCAAGGGGAATTCGAAGCCCCGCCGTTTGACCAGACCCCCCGGCGGGCGTAAGCTCTGCTGAGAAAACAAGGGGACGGGAACGTGCAGGCAGGGTCAGGGACTCGCCGGGCGATCATGGGGTGGGGCGCCGCCGCCGGCGGGGCCCTGCTGACCGCGCCCAACTGGGCCTACGGCCAGGAGGCCGCGCCCGTCGTTCTTCCCGAGGAAGACCATCCGCCGACCCAGGTCGACACGGCCAGCAGCAGCATATTCGACCACGTCACCGCCCCGGTGATGATCAACGGCCGCGGGCCGTTCCGCTTCATGGTCGATACCGGCGCCAACACCTCGTGCGTCTCGCAGGGCCTGGCCGAAACCCTCGCCCTTCCGCGAGGCCGGGCGTTGCGCGTTCACACCATCGTCGGGCCCCGGTCGCGGGCCAGCGTCATGATCGACCAGCTCGATATCGGAACGCGAACCCGGCGCGGCGTCGAGGCGCCGATCCTGCCGATGGCGGGCTTCGGCATTGATGGCGTGCTGGGGATCGACTGGCTGAAGGGCCAGCGTCTGGTCCTGGGCTTCGCCGGCCGCACGCTGGAGATCACCAAGTCGCGGCGGGAAGACAGCGCCGCGGGCCGGATCGTGGTCCCCGCCCGCCGCAAGTCGGGCCAGCTCACCATCGTCGACGCCGACCTCAGCGGCCGCAGGATCAGCGCCATGATCGATTCCGGCTCGCAGTTCTCCCTGGGCAACACCGCCCTGCGGCGGATCATCGAGCGAATGGATCCCGGCGCTTCCGCCAAGTCCCAGAAGGTCGGCATGCTGTCGATCGCCGGCGAGGCGTTCTCCGGCGAACAGCTCAACCTGCCGTTCATGCGACTGGGCGGCCTGACCCTGGGCAATGTGCCGGTGGTGTTCAGCGACGTGCCGGTGTTCAAGCTGTGGGACCTGCACGAGACCCCCACCATGATGCTGGGTATCGACCTTTTGACCCAGTTCACCACTGTGTCACTGGACTTCGGCAGGTCGTCGGTTCGGTTCGACATCGCCGAGAACGCCAAGGCCTAGACGCGCCCCCCCTTCTCTGAACGGCTGCGCCAGGTATGAAGCTTTTGGCGACGCTCCGCGTTTGCTGATCTAGTGGAGCCCGATCACCGTGATCGGAGGGGGGACGTGCATTGTCGGAGGGCGCTTTCGCCGGTTCAGCCAGCGTCAACTTTCTCAAGAGCTCCAGCGAAGTCTCCGGCCTGATACGGCAGTTCGACTGGTCGTCGACGCCGCTTGGCGCGCTTGAAGCGTGGCCCCAGAGTCTCCGCACCGCGACGGGGCTGATCCTCCAGTCGCCGGTTCCCATCGTGATGCTGTGGGGCCCTGACGGCGTGATGATCTACAACGACGCCTATTCGGTGATCGCCGGCGGTCGTCATCCGAAACTGCTGGGCAGCAAGGTCCGCGAGGGTTGGCCCGAGGTCGCCGACTTCAACGACAACGTCATGAAGGTCGGCCTGGCTGGGGGCACGCTGGCCTACAAGGATCAGGAACTGACCCTCTATCGCAGCGGCGCGCCCGAACAGGTCTGGATGAACCTCGACTACTCGCCAGTGCTCGGCGAGGACGGCGCGCCGGCCGGTGTGATCGCCATCGTGGTCGAGACCACCGAACGGGTGCTGGCCGATCGCCGGGCGGCCGCCGAGCAGGAGCGACAGCGCCGCCTCTTTCGCCAGATGCCGGGCTTCGTCGGCATCCTGAGCGGACCCAGACACATCTTCGAGTATGTCAACGACGCCTACATCAAGATCTCGGAACGCACCGACTTCGTGGGCCGTAGCTTTGCCGAGGTGTTCCCCGACTTGGCCGGCCAAGCTTTCGAGGATCTGCTCGATCAGGTCTATGCGACGGGCGAGGGCGTTGTCCTGCGGGGCATGGAGCTGCGCCTGCACGACAGTGAGGACCTCCAGTTCATAGACTTCGTCTTCGAGCCCATCCGCGACGACAGCGACGCGGTGAGCGGCGTGTTCATCGGCGGATACGAAGTGACCGAGACCGCGCGGGTCACCGCCGCGTTGCGCGATAGCGAGGCGCGCTTGCGCGAGCTGAACTCCGACCTCGAGCGTCAGGTCATCGAGCGGACGCAGGCTCGGGGTCGGACATGGCAGATGAGCCCCGACCTGATGGGCGCCCTAAACGCCCAAGGCTACTTCGAGACATCCAATCCGGCCTGGGAGACCATGCTCGGCTGGTCGGAAGCCGAAGTGGCGAGCATGTCGATCTTCGAGCTGCTGCACCCCGACGACGTCGAGCGCACCCAGGCAGGCTTCGACCTGACCCAGCAGGGCCAGCCGGCGATCCGCTTCCCCAACCGGTATCGCTGCAAGGAAGGCGGTTATCGCTGGATTTCCTGGATCGGCGTGCCGGAAGACGGGATGGTCTATTGCACCGGCCGCGACATCACCGAGGAGAAGATCGCCGAAGCCGAACTCGCTCAGGCGCAGGAGGCCTTACGACAGTCCCAGAAAATGGAAGCCGTGGGCCAGCTCACCGGCGGGATCGCCCACGACTTCAACAACCTTCTGGCCGGCATCGCCGGAAGCTTGGAAATGCTGGAGAAACGCCTCGGTGAAGGGCGCTTCAGCGACGTCGATCGCTATATCAACATCGCCCAGGTTTCGACCCAACGGGCCGCGGCGCTCACCCAGCGCCTGCTGGCCTTCTCACGGCGCCAGACCCTCGACCCCAGACCCACCGACACCAACCGCCTGGTGGCCGGCATGGAAGACCTCGTTCGGCGCACCGTCGGCCCCGCCGTTGAGGTGGAGGTGGTGGGCGCCGACGGGTTGTGGCTCACCCGCGTCGACGCCTCCCAGCTTGAGAACGCCCTGCTGAATCTGACGATCAACGCGCGCGACGCCATGCCCGACGGCGGCCGCATCACGATCGAGACCGCGAACAAGTGGCTGGATCAGCGCGCCGCAAAGGAGCGTGAGCTCCCGCCGGGCCAGTATGTCTCGCTCAGCGTCACCGATACCGGGACCGGGATGACGCCGGAGGTGATAGCGCGCGCCTTCGATCCCTTCTTCACCACCAAGCCGCTTGGCCAGGGCACCGGCCTGGGGCTGTCGATGATCCATGGCTTCGTGCGGCAATCCGGTGGACAGGTACGAATCGATTCCGAGGTCGGCCAGGGCACGACCATGTGCCTTTACCTGCCCCGGTTCATCGGCGCGCTTGAGAGCGACGAGTCCCAGGTCGAAGGGCCCGGACCGCCCAGCCAAGGCGAAACCGTGCTGATCATCGACGATGAGCCGGCAATCCGCATCCTGGTCTCCGACATTCTGGGCGAGGCCGGATACCGGGTCCTGGAAGCGCCCGACGGCCCAACGGGATTGAGCGTCCTGCAGTCGGACGCTCGGATAGATCTGCTGATCACCGACGTCGGCCTGCCGGGCGGGATCAACGGCCGTCAGGTCGCCGACGCCGCCCGAGGCGGCCGCCCCGACCTGAAGGTTCTGTTCGTCACCGGCTACGCCGAAAACGCGGTGATCGGAAACGGCCATCTGGGCCCCGGCATGCAGGTGATCACCAAGCCCTTCACGATGAACGCCCTGGCGGCCCGGGTCCGCGAGATCATCGAAGGCTGATCGCCCGCGCGGCTTGCCGGGATGGCGATATTCTCGAACCCGGGGGCAAACCGGCGCTCGGGCCTCTTCCCCGCGCGTCCTAAATGATTAAAGTCCCAGGTCCCTTCCTGTCGGGGGGCGCTGGCGACTCCCTCGCACCGGCGCTTGGAGGTCCGGACCACATCATGAAGCTTACGATCGAACGGGCGGCGCTGATCAAGGCGCTGGGGCATGTGCAGAGCGCCGTCGAACGGCGCAACACCATCCCGATCCTGTCCAATGTGCTGCTGTCGGCCGAGCGCGACCGGCTGACCTTCTCGGCGACCGATCTCGACATGGAGATCATCGACGAGGCCTTCGCCCAGGTTGACCAGACCGGCCAGATCACCGCGCCCGCCCACACCCTCTACGAGATCGTCCGCAAGCTGCCGGAAGGCGCCGATGTCTCCCTGTCGTTCACGGGCGAGGACCCGCGCCTGACCGTCTCGGCCGGGCGTTCGCGCTTCAACCTGCCGGTCCTGCCGGCCGGCGACTTCCCGGTCATGTCCTCGGACGGCCTCTCCGGCCGGGTGCCGGTGGATGTGGGTGATCTGATCCGCCTGATCGACAAGACCCGGTTCGCCATCTCCACCGAAGAAACCCGCTACTATCTCAACGGCCTCTACCTGCACACGGTGATCGAGAACGGCGTGGCCAAGCTGCGCGCCGTGGCCACCGACGGCCACCGGCTGGCGCTGGCCGAGATGATCGCCCCCGAGGGCTCGGCCGGGACGCCCGGCGTCATCGTGCCCCGCAAGACCATCGCCGAGGCCCGTCGCCTGCTGGAGGACGCCGGCGAATCGGTCGATCTGCAGCTCAGCGCCCAGAAGGTGCGGCTCGACTTTGGCGGCGCGGCCCTGACCTCCAAGGTCATCGACGGCAACTTCCCCGACTACAGCCGGGTCATCCCCAAGGACAACAACCGGGTGATGATGGTCGACAACAAGCTGTTCGCCCAGGCGGTGGACCGCGTCGCCACCATTTCGGCGGAGAAAAGCCGCTCGGTTCGCATGGCCATCGAGCCCGGCAAGGTGATCCTGACCGTCCGCAACATGGAAGCCGGTCAGGCCGTCGAGGAGATCGAGGTCGACTATGACGGCGAGGCCTTCGAGCTGAGCTTCAACGCCCGCTACCTGCTGGACGTCACCGACCAGATCGGCGCCGAACAGGCCGAGTTCCGCTTCGGCGGTCCGAACGACCCGGCCCTGGTGCTCGATCCCACCGACGCCGACGTCCAGTATGTGCTGATGCCGCTGCGGGTCTGACCCTCGAGGTGGCGCGCCGCTGCTATCGGCCCGCCGCATAGGAGTTTGGGCGGAGACGCGTATGCGTGGGGTGTTGATCGGAGGCGTCGCCGCGCTGCTGCTTGCCGGGTCAGCGGCGGCCCAGGGGCCTGTGATCAAGCGCGAGGTCGGGGCCCTGGTCACCGAGAACGTGCCGGAAACCCCGCCGGCCGTGCGCGAACAGCTACGCGGCTATCAGAACACTCGATCGGCCTCGTTCCTGGACTGGCTGGCCGACGGCACCATGCTGATCGCCACCCGGTTCGGCCAGACCCCGCAGATCCACCACGTCAAGGCGCCGGGCGGCGATCGCACCCAGCTCACCTTCTTTGGCGAGCCTGTGATGTCGGCGACCGCGCGGCCGGTGATGCCCGGAGCCTTCGTCTTCGCCCGCGATTCCGGCGGCGACGAGTATTTCCAGGGCTATGCCTCGGCGGTCGAAGGCGGGGAGGCGCAGGTCACCGAGCCCAAGACCCGCAACACCGGCTTCGTCTATTCGCCGGACGGCAGTCAGCTGGCCTGGAGCCGGGTGACGCCCGGCAAGGGCGACTACGACATCATGCTGATGCGCACGGGCGAGGCGGAGACCCGCCGCGTGGCGCTGAAGGGCAAGGGCGCGGTCGGCCCCGTGGCCTTCTCGGCCGATGGCGGGCGTCTGCTCTATCGCCGCGTCATCTCGGCCCAGTCCAGCAAGGCCTTCGTCCTGGACCTGGCCACGGGCAAGTCGTCGGGGATCAATCCCTCAAGGACGCCGGTCGCCTATTCCGGCGGTGAGTTCACCCCCGACGGACGCCGGGTGCTGATGCTGTCCGACGAGGGGGCGGAGGTCGCCCGCCTGGTGGAGTACGACCTGACCACGGGCAGGAAGGTGGTCGTGGCGGACGGCGGCGCCTGGGATATCGAGGCCTTCGACCTCTCCGAGAACGGTCGGCTGCTGGCCTACGCCATCAATGAGGACGGCCGCTCCAAGGTGGTGGTCGCCGACGTGATCACCCGCCGCGCCATGCCCCAGCCGACCTTGCCGGTGGGCGTGCTGGCGGACCTGAAGTTTTCGCCCGATACCCTGCGGCTGGCCATCGGACTGAACTCGTCGACCTCGCCCGCCGACGTCTGGACCTGGGACTTGCTGGACTCGCAGCTCACCCGCTGGACCAACAGCGAGATGGGGGGCCTGAGGTCCGCCGACATGGCGGAGCCCGCGATTATCCGCTTCGCCAGCTTCGACAAGCGCCAGATCCCCGCCTGGATCTATCGGCCCAAGGGGGCGAAGGGG
>NZ_JANOCX010000259.1:0-2528 GCF_031412415.1 Phenylobacterium sp. | reverse complement strand
CTTCACCTTCTCGCCGATGGAGCGCACGCCGCCCCAATAGGTGCCGATGCCGCCGCCGTTGGAGGCCAGCGCCACGTTCTCGTTCCAGACGCTCTGGATACCGTCCAGCGAATCGCCCACGGCGTTCAGGAAGCAGGAGATGGGCAGGCCGCGACCGGCGCCGCCGTTGGAGAGGACGGGGGTGGCCGGCATGAACCAGAGGTTCGAAATGTAGTCGTAGACGCGCTGGGCGTGGTCGGCGTCGTCGGCATAGGCGGTGGCCACGCGGGCGAACATGTCCTGGTAGCTCTCGCCGGCCAGGAGATAGCGGTCTTCAAGCGTGGTCTTGCCGAAGTCGGTCAGCAGGGCGTCGCGCGAACGGTCGACCACGACCTTGCGGACGAGCTGAAGTTGCGGTCGCTCGGATCGCTCGGCTGCGACCGGGGCCGCGTCCGAAACTGTCCGAATCGCCGCTTCACTGCTGCTCATGACCCAAAACCCATAACTATCAGGCGCTTCGAGCCCCCCGCCCGTCGTCGCCGTTACAATCTACATCTAGTGGGCGCCCCGCCCTCTGAACGCATCATATGGGGCATCAAGCCTAATGACTCGTCAACGGGGTCGAGGGGTTGTCCCCGTGTGTTTTTCGCTAACGAAAGGTTAACGCGGTTCGCCAGGGATTGAAGCGCCTTGGTTTTCAGCGCCGTGTCGGGCGGCGCCCTCACGCGCATGTGACAATGGGCCTCGCCCAGGGCGCGAGCTGTTCGCACTTGCCTCCGTCCGTCCACCCGCCTATCCACCCCCGGTCACTAGGGAGTAGCCGCTCGCGCCTTCAGCGAGGGGTGCGTCAACAAACTTGCGACGAGCCGAAAGGCTCCGGGCATGGCGCATCCGGCAGATTTGCTTGGCGAGACTTTTGGCTTTCGTGCGTCGATCCATGCGGGGTCGCCGGCGCGGAAGGCCATTTGCTCGCCTCGACCCCGCCCGGACGACCTGACCTGATGCCAAGCTTCCTCGACGCCTTTTTCGTCTCCACCAGCCTCGTGGCCGTCGCCGAGATCGGCGACAAGACCATGCTGCTGGCCCTGCTGCTGGCGGCGCGGTTCCGCAAGCCTGTCCCGATCATCCTGGGCATACTGGGCGCCACCCTGGCCAATCACGCCCTGGCGGCCTGGGTCGGCGTGGCGGCGGGACAGGTGCTGCAGGGACCCTGGATGCGGTGGGTGCTGGGCGCGGCGTTCCTGGTCTTCGCCGCCTGGGCCCTGATCCCCGATAAGTTCGAGGAGAAGGACGCGCCGCGCGAGAAGGCCGGCGCCTCGGTGTTCCTGACCACGCTTGTGGCCTTCTTCCTGGTGGAGATGGGCGACAAGACCCAGGTGGCGACCGTCGCCCTGGCGGCCAGGTTCGACCAGGTGCTGTGGGTGACCGCCGGCACGACCCTGGGGATGATGGTCGCCAATGTGCCGGCCGTGTTCATCGGCGAGGCGGCGGCCGGGCGGCTGCCGCTCAAGGCCATCCGCTGGACGGCGGCGGCGTGCTTCGCGGCGGTCGGGATCTGGGTGCTGGTCTGGGGCTGACGTTTGCGGGTTCACCTGCCGGCCGTGGGTTCATAGGGTGACGCCATGCCGGCCGCGCCCAACCCCGTCGTCACCCTGAGCTTCGAGGCGGAGGTCATCGTTTGGCGCGGGCCCTCGCCCTACTTCTTCGCGCCCCTGCCGCCGGAGGCCGGCGCGGAGGTCCGGCGGATCGCGCGGGCCGTGTCCTACGGATGGGGGGTCGTCCCGGTCGAGGCGAAGATCGCCGAGGTCGTCTTCACGACCTCGCTCTTCCCAAAGCCGGACACCTATCTGCTGCCGTTGAAGGACATGGTCCGCCGAAAGGCTGACATCACGGCCGGCGATCGTGTCGTCGTCGAATTGACGGTCAAGCTCTCGCCGCCCTAGGGACGAACGCCCGACAGCGCGGCGCCTTAGGGTCAGCCGCCGGTCTCATCCACGACGATGGTCACCGTCTTGCCCCGGGACAGCGGGTCCCACCCCGCCACGATGGCCGAGGCGATGGCTCTCGCCACTAGGTCCGGATCGATCTGCGCGACCTTCAGCAGCGGCGCGCCGTACTTGGGCTGCTCGCCGGCCGGGAACTCCAGCACGGCTTCGCGCTGACCCTCCTTGTGACGCGCGGCGATCGCCATGCCGCGATAGGACTTGGTGTCGCTGGACCACTGGGGCTGGCGTTGAAGACGCCAGACATAGGGCTCCCCATCGACCTCGATCTCAAACTCAGGGCTCTGCTTGGTTCGTGCCATGGCAGGGAGTTAGCCCGACGCGCGCGCGCAAGCCACCCCGCCCGGCCGTTCAGCGCCAGTCGTCGGGGCCGGGGGGCGGCGTTCGCGGCGGCGGAACGGACGGCTGACGGAAACGCGCCGACTGTCCAGCCGGTGACGCCGCGGCCCGGCGCTTCAGTCGAAGATATCGAAGATCGAGCGCTTCTTTCGGTAGCCGCCGCCGTGGCCGTACTCGCCACGTTCGCCGTATTCCCCACGCTCGCCG
>NZ_JANOCX010000258.1:0-1894 GCF_031412415.1 Phenylobacterium sp. | reverse complement strand
GCGCCCAGCCGGCGCCGGCCGGCTCGACCTACCAGGGCAAGGACCTGTTCGGCCAGCCCATGTACACCAAGGGTCCCAACCCGGTGAACGTCGGCGCGACCGAGACCCTGCTGAAGGCCGTCGCGGAGGCCAAGGCGGCCTACGAGGCCGACATGACCGTCGACAACGCCACCTGGTACGCCCGCCTCCTGGGCTATCAAGGCCTGGCGCGAGAATCGATCGCGGTCACCACCGCGGGCCTGAAGAAGTATCCGGACTCTCCCAAGCTGCTGCGTCACCGGGCGCACCGCTACTTCGGCGTTCGCGAGTTCGACAAGTCCATCGAGGACGGCCTGCGGTCGGCCAAGCTCTACGAGGGCAAGCCCCTGGAGCGTGAGAAGCTGGGCCCGGCCTATTTCCCGGCCAGCCCCGACGTCGTGCAGTTCTACACCTACTACCACCTGGGCCAGGCCTACTTCGCCAAGCACGAGTTCGACAACGCCGCCAAGGCGTTCCGTCGGGCCGGCGAGATCGGCATGGGCACAGGCGGCCCGCCGGACCAGACCGCGTCGCTGTACTGGGAGTACCTCTCGCTCGCCCGCGCCACGCGCTACGTCGAGGCCAAGGCCCTGCTGGACGACTACAAGCTCACCCTGTTCGACCTGCGGGATAATCCCGAGGGCAACAACTATTTCGACGGCATCCAGCTGTTCAAATCACTGAGGGACCCTGCCGACTTCTTCTCGGCGCGGGACACCGGCAAGGCGTTCTCGACCTCGGACGGGATCAAGGCCTCCACCAGCTACAGCCTGGCCCAGTACTACATCCTCCGGGCGGAGTACGACAAAGCCAAGCCGTACCTGCGCCAGGCTATGGATGTGGACACCTGGAGCTACTTCGCGCGCATCCAGGCCGAGGCCGACTGGGTCTTCCTATACGGCTCCGAAAAGCCCTAGGCGACCTCGCCCCGACGCCGGGGCCACCAAGACACAATTCGGGATAGGGGAAAAATGATGAAAAATCATACGCTTGAACTTTGGCTGAAATCCACCGTGGCCGCCGCCGCGCTGATGGCCGCCGCCGCGCCGGCCATGGCCCAGGAGGTCGAGGAAGTGGTGGTCACCGGCTCGCGGATCGCGCGCCAGGATCTGATCAGCTCCAGCCCCGTGACCACCGTCACCGGCGAAGACATCAAGGTGGTCGGCGCCACCAACGTCGAGGAGTATCTCAACACCTTGCCGCAGCTCATCGCCGGCGCGACCAAGTCGACCAACGTCACCGGTCAGGCCGACGCCACCGCCAACCTCAACCTGCGCGGCCTGGGCGCCAAGCGGACCCTGGTGCTGGTCAACGGCAAGCGGTTCATGGCCTCGAACCAGCAGGGCATCGTCGACGTAAACAACATCCCCGCATCCCTGGTGGACCGGGTCGAAGTGGTCACCGGCGGCGCCTCGGCGGTCTACGGCTCCGACGCCATGGCCGGGGTCGTCAACTTCATCCTGAAGGACAAGTTCGACGGCCTGCTGCTTGAGGGCCAGTACGGCCTCTCGGGCAAGGGCGACGCCGACACCTGGAACACGGCGCTGACCTTCGGCCAGAGCGGTGAACGCGCCAGCATCTGGCTGCACGTCAACTACGAAGACCGCTCGACCCTGCGCGGCACCGAGCGTTCGCTCTCGCGCTACTCGACCATCGATTCCAATGGCGTCTTCGTGCGCAGCGGCACGGCCGGCCGGGTCGGCGGAACGCTGGTCGGTATCCCCACGCCCAATGGGACCGGCGGCTTCACCAACCGCGACTACGCCCTGGACAACCTGGTCCCGCGCCCGTTCGTCGCCGCCACCGACACCAATTTCGAACTGCAGCAGGACTACGCGATCCAGATCCCGCTGAAGCGCACCAACGTCTACAGCCG
>NZ_JANOCX010000257.1:0-7529 GCF_031412415.1 Phenylobacterium sp. | reverse complement strand
TCTTGATGTTGTAGAGGCCGACCATTCGCCATTCGGACTTTGGCGCGATCACATTGAGGATTGTCGCGGTGGCGCTGGTGACGATCAGCAGATGGTCGGGGCTGGCCCACCTCACGTCGCGAACCTTGATGTCGCCGACCCGCATACCGTGAGCGGCGCCCGTAGCGACGTTCCGGACGATCACCTGCCGCTCTTCGTTGACCGTCCTGATCACGGCGATGTGGGTTCCGTCCGGGGATATCTCCACGGCCTCGATGGCTGGCAGCTTGCCGTAGGCCTCAATCGGCGCGGCGGCGGAAGGCCATGCGAACAGCGCGGCGTAAGCCGCCATCAAGATACGGAAAATCATACGCCCCACTCCCCAATGCGTTGAGATTGGCTCAGGGGTCGACTTCGATCAACCTGAAGTCGCAGCTATTGCCGCGCCATCTCCGCCTGGCCGACGGCCTCGCCGTCCAGGTCCTGCTCGCCGTCCATGGTGACGGTGACCTTGCGCAGCTTGCCGGTGAAGCTGAACGGCGCGGGATAGTCGCCGACCGCGCTGCCCCGGTCGCGGCCGATGTCCAGGCCCGACCAGGAGATCAGGGTGGCGAAGCCCAGATAGGTGTGCAGCTCGCCCGCGGGCGCGCCGTCGACGGTCAGGGTGAAGGTCCGCCCATCGCCCTGGCTGCAGGTGACGCCCAGGGTCCGCCAGCCCGGCTCAAGCGGCGCGTCCGAACTGACCGTGGCGCGGGTCCCGCCGATGTTGATCGTGTGGTGCAGCCGGCCGTCGCGGACGAACAGGCTGTAGCCGCAGGTGGCGTCGCCATGGGCGATCAACACGCCCTCGCTGCCAGGCTCGATCCTGGCCTCGGCGACGATACGATAGTCGCGGGACCGCACATCGGGCGCGCAGTCGGTCGGCAGGTGGCCCATCCCCTTGTGGAAGACGAAGCGCTTGCGAGGTCCCGAATAGCGCGCCGCGTTCTCGGCGAACCGCTGGGCGAAGCGGTCGTCCAGCGGCAGAACCTGGCAGGCCTCCGCCTCCTTCCACCAAAGGGCTTGAAGCTCGGCGAGCCGCGCGGGTTCGGCCTGCGCCAGGTCGTTGGTCTCGGAGAAGTCGGCGTCCAGGTGGAACAGCTCCCACCTGTCGTCGTCGAAGGGGCGGCCCGGCGGGTGATAGGCCACCGCCTTCCAGCCGTCCTTCCACAGGCCTCGGTGGCCGAACATCTCGAAGTACTGCGCCCGACCTCGCGCCGGGGCGGCGGGATCGGCCAGGGAGGGCGCGAAGCTAACCCCCTCCATCGGCATCTGGACCACGCCGTTGATGGCGTCGGGCGGCGTCAGGCCCAGCACCTCAAGTAGGGTCGGCGTGAAGTCGCTGGCATGGGCGAACTGGCCGCGCAGTTCGCCTCTGGCGGCGATCCCCTTGGGCCAGGAGATCACCAGCGGGTCGCGGATGCCGCCGCCGTGGGTGTTCTGCTTGTAGCGCCGCAGGGGCGTGTTCGACGCCATGGCCCAGCCGTGCGGGAAGTTCGAGTGGCTGTCGGGGCCGCCGACGAGGTCCAGGCGCGCCAGCTTCTCGGCTACCGGCTCGGGCTTCATGTTGTAGGGACCCATGGCGTTGACGAAGCCGAAGGGGCCGCCCTCCTGGCTGGCGCCGTTGTCCGACAGCACCAGGATCAGGGTGTCGTCCTTGAGGTCGGCCTGTTCCAGGAAATCGATCAGCCGCGCCAAGTGGCGGTCGGCGTGGTCCAGCATCCCGGCGAAGGCGCTCTGCAGGCGGGTGAACACCTTCTGCTCGTCGGCGGTGTAGTCGGCCCAGGCCTTCACCCCGTCGTTGCGCTCGGGCATGCGGGTGTCGGGCGGAACGATCCCCAGCGCCTTCTGGCGTTCCAGCCGGCGTTCGCGCTCCACGTCCCAGCCGCCCTCGAAGACGGCGTCGTAGCTCTCGATGATCTCCCTGGGCGCCTGATGCGGGGCGTGGCAGGCGCCGAGGGCCAGCCACAGCAGCCAGGGCTTGTCCGGCGCATCGGCCACGTGGTCGGCTACGTAGCGTATCGACTGGTCCACCAGGTCGGCGGTCAGGTGATAGCCTTCGGGATAGGTCGCCGGCGCGTCGATGGGCGTGTTGTCGCGCACCAGCTCAGGCGAGTACTGGTCCGTCTCGGCGTCCATGAACCCGTAGTAGCGGTCGAAGCCCCGGCCCAGCGGCCAGCCGTCGAATGGTCCGGCGGCCCCCGTCTCGGTCAGCGGCGTCGCGTGCCACTTGCCGACCATGTAGGTCCCATAGCCGTTGGCCCGCAGCATCTCCGGCAAGGTCCCGGCTTCCTTGGCGATCTTGCCGCGATAGCCGGGGAAGCCGGAGTCAAAGTTGGCCAGGCACCCCATGCCCACCGAGTGGTGGTTGCGTCCGGTCAGCAGGGCCGCCCGCGTGGTCGAGCACATGGCCGTGGTGTGGAAGCCGGTATAGCGCAGCCCCTGCCCGGCTATGGCGTCGATGGTCGGCGTCTTGATCGGCGAGCCGTAGCAGCCGAAGTCCGAGAATCCGACATCGTCGAACAGCACCACCAGGATGTTGGGCGCGCCCTTGGGCGGCGATGGCCGCTCCGGCCAATGCGGTGTCGAGTCCGCGAGCGTCCGACCGATCTTCGCCGCCATCTCTGCGTCCCCTACTTCTGGCTCGCGTAGAGCTTGACCACTTCGTGCAGGAAGTCGCGGCCCTCATAGAGCGAGCGCACCCGGATCTTCTCGTTCAGACCGTGGGCGCCGTTGCCTTCTGGCTCCCCGAACAGGCCCGACAGGCCATAGGTCGGGATACCGGCCGCGTTCAGGAACCGGCCGTCCGTGGCGCCCGTCGCCATGACGGGGACCAAGGGCACGCCGGGCCACATCTTCTTGGACACCTGCTCGACGGGGCCGGTGATGTTCTTGCCCAACGAAGGCGGGGGCGACACCGGGCTAGGGACGCCGACCGTTGTGATCTTGATGGCGTCGTCGGCCAGCACCTTGATCAACGCCTGCCGGACCTCCTCCACGCCTTCGCCTGGCAGGATGCGGCAGTTCACATTGGCCGTGGCGCGCTGCGGCAGGGCGTTCGGCGCATGGCCGGCCGTGAGCATGGTGGCGACACAGGTGGTGCGCATCATCGAGTTGCGGCCCGGGTCGGCGGCGACCCTGGCCACCGCGGCGGCGTCGGCGGGGTTCTTGGCGACGGCGGCCATGGCGGCGCCTGAGGGGCCGCCCTCGATCACAGACATGCGTTCGAAGTTGCCGCGCACGGCGTCGTTGAGCTTGACCGGGAAGTCGTGGACGCCCAACCGCGAGAGACCAGCAGACAGGCGGTAGATCGCGTTGTCGCGGATCGGGACGGACGAGTGGCCCCCCTTGTTTGTCACTTCCAAGGTGTAGTCCTGGTAGACCTTCTCACCGGCCTGGATGCCCAGCGAGACCCGCGCGCCGGACTTGTCCAGCCGCCCGCCAGCGCCCTCGTTCAGCACGAACTCGGCGTCCATCAGGTCCTTGTGGTTGGCGATCAGATACTGGACGCCGTTGAAGGTGTCGGGGGTCTCCTCGCCGCAGGTCAAGGCCATCTTGATCGTGCGGCGCGGCTTGAAGCCGTCCTTCCTGTAGCGGACCAGGCTGTCGACCCAGATGGCCGCCTGGGCTTTGTCGTCGCTGGCGCCGCGGGCGTAGAAGAACCCGTCCTCCTCCACCAACTTGAACGGATCGCGCTCCCAGTCGGCGCGGTTGGCCTCGACCACGTCGATGTGCGCCAGCAGCAGGATGGGCTTGGCCTTGCCGTCGCTGCCCTTCAGCGTGGCGACCAGATTGCCGTCCTTGGGACGGTCTGGCGCGACGATGATCTTCAAGTCCTCGTCGGCGAACCCCGCGGCCTTCAGCCGGGCGGCCATCGCCTCGGACGCCGCCGTGCAGCTGCCCACCGACAGCGTGGTGTTGATCTCGATCAGCTCCTTGTAGAGCTCGCGGAACGCCAGTTGGTCGGGTCGGGCGGTTTGCGCCGCGGCCGGCGCGGCCAGGGCCATCGCCGCGAGCGCAGCGGCGGAAAACAGTCTGATCATGAAGCACTCCAAACGAGGTGGAGCGACCCTATGGGGCAGGCGTTTCGACCGCAACGGCCATGCTTGCGCCTGCTCAGTTCACATCCGACTTCTTCGGCGCGGCCGGCGGCATGGGGGCGACTTGGACACCGTCCTCGGCGAGCGCCTTGATCTCGGCGGGCGTGGCCTCGCCATAGATGCCGCGGTCCTCGGAGCGTCCCTCGTGGATGGCGCGGGCCTCGACGGCGAAGGTGTCGCCGACATCGTCGAAGTTCTCCTCCACGTGTTTCCGCACCCGTCCCATGGCTTCCATCATCATGGCGCGCATCGGCGCGGGCAGATCGGGCGCATCGCGCTTCGTGCCGGCGACGGCGGGGGCCATGATCTGCTTGGCCACGGCCTTGGTGTCGCAGATCGGGCAGGCCACAAGCCCCCGCGCGAGCTGGCTGTCGAAATCGTCTGACGACCCGAACCAGCCCTCGAACTCATGGGCCGCGTCGCAGGCTAGGGCGTACTTGATCATGCAAGCGAAATGGGGGCTTCGAAGGCCATGGCGTTGGCCAGGGCCGGGATCGCCGCCCGCGCCTTGGCGACTGCGGAGAGGTCCAGGTCGACCACGAGCACGCCGGGCTCGTCGTGGTCCAACTTGCCCAGCACCTCGCCCCACGGGCCGATGGCGAGGGTCCGGCCATAGGTGCCCCGGCCGTCCTCATGGAAGCCGCCCTGGGCCGGCGCCAGCACGAAGCTGCCGGTCTCTATGGCCCGCGCCCGCAGTAGGATCTCCCAGTGCGCCTCTCCCGTCGGGCGGGTGAAGGCCGCGGGCGTGACGATCACCTCGGCGCCGGCCAGGGCCAGGGCGCGGTAGAGGGCGGGGAAGCGGACGTCATAGCAGATGGTGAGGCCGAGCTTCGTCTCGCCGGCCTGGACCGCCACCGCCCGCTCGCCGGGCTCATAGGTCTCGCTCTCGCGAGCCGTCTCACCGGTGGGCAGGTCGACATCGAACATGTGGATCTTGTCGTAGGTGGCGACGATCTCGCCGCGCGGTGAAATCAGCGCCGCGCGATTGGCGGCCTTGCCGTCCTCGCGTTTCACCAGGGCCGAGCCCACGAGGATGCCGACCGACAACTCCACGGCCAGGGCCTGGAGCCCCTGCACGACAGGGTCGTCTTCCAGCAGCAGCAGTTGCGGCGACAATGCCGCCTTGTCCTTCTGGAGGATGTTGGTCCCCTCAGGCGTGGCGATGAAGGTCGCGCCCTGAGCGGCGGCCTCGCGCACCAGCGCCGCCACGTGGGTCAGGGCGACCGCGTGGCTGGCGGGGGTGCGGGTCTGGATCAGTCCGACGCGTAGGGTCATGGGTCCAGTCCGTTAGGTCAGACCGCCGGTAAGCTCAACTCTATGCGGCGAGCAGGGCGTCCAGCTTGCCATCGTATTCCAGCGCCATCATGTCGTCGCAGCCGCCGATGTGACGATCGTCGATGAAAATCTGCGGGAAGGTCGCCTTGCCGCCAGAGCGCTTCAGCATCTCCTGGCGCTTCTCGGGGTCGAAGGCGGCTTCGATCTCGGTGAACGCGGCCCCCTTCTTCTCCAGCAGCGAGACCGCGCGGATGCAGTAGGGGCAATACGGCTTGGTGTAGATGGTGATCTGGGCCATGGCTCGATGAACGCGGATGAATCCGAAGGGTTCTATATGGAGCGGTTCGCGGTTTCTTTCACCCTCGCGATCACCGCCACATCGACGCAGAGGGCTCCGGCGGCCAGCAGCGCCCGCGAACAGCCTTCCAAAGTGGCGCCCGTGGTCATCACGTCATCGATCAGCAGGATGCGCTTGCCCGCCACCTGGGCCGCGCGGCCGGCCGGCACGCTGAACGCCGCGGCCACGTTACGCCGCCGCCCCGACCCCGACTTGCCGCCCTGGGTCTCGGTGGCCCGGACCCGCGTCAGGGCGTCGGGTAGATAGGGCACGTCCCACAGGCGGCTGAGCGGCCGGGCGATCTCGGCGGCCTGGTTGTAGCGTCGGCCCAGCAGGCGGCCGGGGTGCAGCGGCGTCGGTGCGATGGCGTCGGCCTGCTCAAGGAGGTCGCGGGCCGCCCGCGACAGCCAGCGGGCGAACAGCGGGGCGAGGTCGGTGCGATCGGCGTGCTTGAGCTGCAGGATCGGCCCGCGCGAGGCGTCGTCATAGAGGCAGGCGGCCCGCGCCCGGGCGAAGGCGCGCGGCTTGGCCAGGCAGTCGGCGCAGCGGACGCCCTGCCCCAGGTCATACTCGAAGGGCGTTCCGCACCCGTCGCACAGTGGGCCATCGATGAACGTGATGCGGCTCCAGGCCTCCGCCGAAAACCCCGGTGACTGCGGCAGGGGCCCGGCGTCGAGGGATTGCGGTGGGAAAACCAGGTCCAGCGCGGTACGAACCGCGGCCTTCACACGCACGCCGGGTTTCCACCGGTTCGCCGCATCCTCATCTTGTAGCAACAATGCCCGCCCCGCCTCGCCTCTTCGACCGCGCCCTGTTGCGCACCCGCCTGGACCGCGCCGCGCCGGCCTATGGCGCCGCCGACTTCCTGAAGCGCCGCGCCGCAGAAGACGCCGTCGTCCGCCTTGAGGCGATCATGCGCGAGTTCCCGCTCGCCGTCGACCTAGGGTCGAGGAACGGCGCCTTCCGCGAGGCCCTGGACCAGAGCGACGCGAAGGCTCGGGTGGGTTTGCTGATCGAGGCCGATCTGTCGGCCAGGATGCTCGCCGGGCGGACGGGCCCACGCCTGGTGGCCGACGAGGAGCGCCTGCCCTTCGCCTTCGCAAGCCTGGACCTGGTGGTCTCGACCCTGGCCCTGCACTGGACCAACGACGTGGTCGGCGCCCTGATCCAGATCCGCCGCGCGCTGAAGCCGGACGGCCTGTTCATCGGCTCGATGCTGGGCGGGGCGACCCTGACCGAGCTGCGCCGTTGCCTGCTGGACGCCGAGGCCGAGCTGACCGGCGGCGCCGGCCCCCGCGTCTCGCCCTTCGCCGACGCCTATGACGCCGCGGGCCTGTTGCAGCGCGCCGGCTTCGCCCTGCCCGTCGCCGACGTGGACAAGGTCACCGTCCGCTATGCCCACCCGTTGAAGCTGTTGGCCGACCTGCGGGCCATGGGCGAGACCAGCGTGCTGGCCGAACGCCACCCCAAGCCGCTGACCCGCGCCGTGCTCGCCCGCGCCGTCGACCTCTACGTCACCCGCTTCGCCGAGCCGGACGGCCGTGTGCCCGCCACCTTCGAGATCCTGACCCTGACCGGCTGGTCGCCCGATCCCAGCCAGCAGCAGCCGCTGAAGCCCGGCTCGGCCAAGATGCGCCTGGCTGACGCCCTGGGTGTGGTGGAGACGCCCCTGCCGCGCGACGAGGACTGAGGGCCGGCCTGCTGCCCGCGACCTAGGCTATTGGTCGCACTCGCACCGGCGCCCATCACATTCGAGTCGCATTTTGACCCAGCTCGGGTTCTATCCACGCCGACCCGTT
>NZ_JANOCX010000256.1:0-19663 GCF_031412415.1 Phenylobacterium sp. | reverse complement strand
CCGCTGGGCCTGGCGGCGCGGCGCATCTGCGTGGAATGGAAGCTGCCCTTCACCACCAGCTATCACACGCGGTTCCCGGAATATGTCTCGGCGCGGCTGCCTTTACCGCTGGCCGCCGGCTACGCCTACATGAAGTGGTTCCACAAGCCGTCGGGCCGGATGATGGTCACCACGCCGACCATGAAGGACGAGCTGGAACGTCACGGCTTCGGCAATATCTCGGTCTGGTCGCGCGGCGTGGACACCGAGATGTTCCACCCCAAGCGCCCCGAGGAGCCCGACGTCTTCGCGGGCCTACCGCGGCCGATCTTCCTGTCGGTCGGACGGGTGGCGGTGGAGAAGAACATCGAGGCCTTCCTGGGGCTCGACCTGCCGGGAACCAAGGTGGTGGTCGGCGACGGCCCGCAGCGCGAGGAGCTGATCGAGCGTTATCCCAAGGCGGTGTTCACCGGCGCCAAGTTCGGCGCGGACCTGGCCGCCCATTTCTCCTGCGCCGACGTCTTCGTCTTCCCCTCGCTCACCGACACCTTCGGCCTGGTGATCCTCGAGGCCATGGCCGCCGGGGTGCCGGTGGCGGCCTATCCGGCGCCCGGCCCCATCGACATCCTGCCCGGCTCCGGCGCGGGCATACTGGCCCACAGCGCCACGGAGGGCCTGCGCGAGGCCTGCCTGGAGGCGCTCAAGCTGGACAAGGCCGTGGTGCGCGGCTTCGCCGAGGGCTTCTCCTGGAAGGCGTGCGCGGAAGACTTCGTGAAGAACCTCCAGCCCTATCCGGAACCGGAAAAGACCCGCTTCTGGCGGCGCCTGCGCAGGCTGACCCGTGTGCGGCGCCGGCGGGTGGAGGCCACGGCCTGACCTTGGCTCCAGGTGCGCCAGGGCGTCAGAATCGAGATGCGGCTCGGGGAGGATGAGCTCCGGGCGATCACACTCTACGCCGCCCTATGCGCGCGACGGGTGCTGCCGATCTTCGAGGCCGCCTCCCCAGACGATCTTCGCCCCCGGGAGGCCATCGCCGAGGCCGAGGCCTTCGCGGCGGGCAAGCGCCGCACCAGGGCCCTGCGCGCGACAGCATGGGCGGCGTACGCGGCTGGCCGCGAGGTGAAGGCCGCGGCCGCGGCCAATGCCGCATGGGCCGCCAGCCACGCCGCGGCGGCGGCCTACCTGCATCCCATCGTCACCCCGCACCAGATCAAGCACATCCTCGGTGCGGCGGTTCATCAGGCGCTTGCCCTGGAAATTGAGGCGGGCGACGACGCGGACATAGCCGGACAGCAGCTCCGCTGGGCCGCGAGTCTCGCGCCTCCGTCCGTTCGAGACGTTGTGGCGCGACTGCCGGCCGTCGGCCAAGGACGCAGCCGTTTCACCGAGCTTCTCAGGTCGCTGGACGGCCAGTTGCGAGCCTGAGCCTAGCCCGCGCTCGGCAAAAGAAAACGCCGCGACCCGAGGGCCGCGGCGTTTCCTGCTCTCCTCGAGCGGTGCGTCGAACTCAGCTGGTCGGGCGCGCCATCGGCGCCAGTTTCGCAGCGGCGGCCTGCTGGCCGGCGTGCTGGCCGGCGGGCAGCGGGATCAGGCCCCGGCTTTGCAGATACCCGCCACGACCCGTGGCCGCATCGGACACGAACTCGTTCAGGTACTCCTGCAGACCCTTGGTCACGCCGATGTGGCTCTTCTTCACATAGATGAAGAGCGAGCGCGCCAGCGGGTAGGAGCCGTCGGCGATGGTGCCGGCCGACGGGCGAACGCCGTTGACCGAAGCGCCTTTGATCTTGTCGCCGTTCTCTTCCAGGAAGGACCAGCCGAAGACGCCAACGGCGCCCGGGGTCTTGGTCAGGGTGCCGACGATGGCGTTGTCGTTCTCGCCGGCGTCGACCCAGCCGTCCTTGCGGAGCGGATCGACCATTTCCTTGAACTTCTTCTCGTTGTTCGAGCGCAGTTCGTCGGCGGTCGGGAACTTCCGGGCGCCGGCTTCGATGGCCAGTTCAATGAAGGCGTCGCGCGTGCCGGAGGTCGGCGGCGGGCCGTAGACGTTGATGCGGTTGCCGGGCAGGCCGGTGCCGATCTCATCCCAGGTCGTGTAGGGGTTCTTCACGAACTTGCCGCCGCGCAGCACGTTGGCGGCCAGGCCGAGGTAGAGGTGCTCGGTCTTGAAGGCGTAGTCGGCGCCGTCCTTGTCCACCGCCACGACGATGCCGTCGAAGCCGATCTTGATCTGGACGATGTCCTTGACGCCCTTGGCGGCGCAGGCGTCGAATTCCGACTTCTTCATCGGGCGCGAGGCGTTGGCGATGTCGGGGAAGGCGTCGCCCACGCCCGAGCAGAACAGCTTGATTCCGCCGCCGGTGCCCAGGCTCTCGACCTTGGGAGCCTTGTTGCCGGTCTTGCGGGCGAAGTTCTCGGCCACGCGGGTGGCGAACGGGAAGACGGTCGAGGAACCGGCGGCCCAGACATAGTCGCGCGCGGCGAAGGCCGGCGCGCTGGTGGCGAGCATCGCGGCGGCGGCGACGCAGCCCAGAAGCTCTTTCTTAGCCAGAAGCTTTTTCACGGGATGTCTCTCTTTCGAAGAGGGAGCGGGGCGATCCCGAAAGATCGCCCCGCGGGGATGCTTAGAAGTCGAACTGAGCGCGGAACTGCAGGGTGTCGACGTCGACATCGGCGCCGACGGCCGCGTTGTCGTTCTCCGACTTCGTGTAGTTGGCCATGAAGCGGACATAGGGGTGCGGGTACCAGGTGGCGCCCAAGGTCCAGGCCTTGTACTCGCCAGCCGTCGCCGCGATGTTGAACTCGGTCAGATCAACATTGTCGTAGCGGACCGCCAGTTCCAGCGCGCCAAGGCCGCCGGAGGTCATCGGGTTCAGGATGCGCGTGCGGCCCAGTTCGCCCTTCTTGACGTCCAGGTTGCGAATTTCGCCGGTCACGAACCACGAGGCCGAGACATAGTAGGTGGTGAAGTCGCTGGAGAGATTGGCCAGACGGTCGACGTCGGCCTTCGCCCATTCGCCCTGGACCGAGAACGGCCCCTGAATGAACAGCCCTTCCAGGCCGATCATCTTGTCGGAGACCCCGACCGCGCCGGTGGTCACGTAGCGGGCGCCGTAGTTGGTGTTGTTGCGGGCCTGATAGGTGAAGTTGGCTTGGTCTTGACGGTCGCGGACGCGAGCCCAGGCGCCAAGGTGGACCTTGGTGGTGTCGGTGTTGATCGGCACGAACGTGACGCGGCCGTTGACGCCCACGGTCTCGCTGCCGCCGGTGGCGGTGGCGGTGGGGTCGGCGTTGTTGAGGGAGTCGCCCGAGATGGCGACGGCGGCGGTCCAGTTTTCGCCGTTGGCCTTCACCTGAACGTTCATCACCCGTCCGACGTCGAGGACGTCGTTATACGGCCCGCGTTCCATCATGGTGATGTAGCGCGACGACGAGATGTTCTCGAAGGCGACGGTCTTGAAGTTGCCGGCCATGATCGAGAGGTTGTCGTTGGGCTTGTATTCCAGGATCAGATCTTCCCAAGCGGTGACGCCGCCGCCGGACGAGATCGAGGCTTCGGCCTTGTAGGCCCAGTTGGCGTTCCAGGTGCCCTCGACGCCCAGGCGCGCGGTGCGCAGGCGGGTGACATTGGCTTCGAAATCGGCGCCGGTCTGGCGATCGACGTCTTGGGACACGAAGTCCTCGTAGACCCGTCCACGAACCTTGAAGGTCAGGGTGTCGTTGGTGAAGAGCGGCGCGCCCTTCCAGGAGGTCGTGGTGTCTTGGGCTTGCACGGCGGTCGCGCCGAGCAGGAACACGCCGAGCGCCGCCCCGGCGCAAAGCGAGGTTTTGATGGTCATTATTAGGATCCTTGTAGAGCTATCCCCGTAGCCATCTGAGGCTAGGCGCGGCTTAACGAGGTCCCGTGACGGTTCCGCCAAGTTTGCGTGACGGTTGTGCGGCGCAAGCGTGAAGGTCTGATTGCAGATTTGTGACGGCGCCTGAAACGCTCCGCCGTCGGATCGAGGTCAGTCGGCCAGCAGGCCGGCGACGCCGAGACCCAGCCCCAGCCCGAGGCCGATCGACGTCTTGGGACGCCGCCTGGCGATGTCGGCAAGGCTTAGCGAGGCCGCGCCCATCCGTCCCTCGATGCGGGGCTCGCAGGCCGTGATGCGGTCCCAGCGCCGATCGAGGCGGCGGCTGGCGGCGTCGAGGGCTTCCAGGATGGTGGGCGCTCCGGCCAGGGCGCGCCGGGTGGTGTTGCGGGCGGACTCGACAAATCCCCCAACGGTCAGGTCGCCCTCATGCACCGGTTGGCCCGGATCGGCGAAGTCGCCCTTGTAGGTCTCGCGGGCCGGACCGAAGTCGACCAGACGCACCCCCTGGGCGGCGGCGGCGCGCACGGTCTCCAGGGTCATCAGGGCGCCGGGGGAATAGCGGGCGTAGGCGGGTTCGTAGACCGGAAGCCACAGGTGATAGACGTCGCCGGAGCGTAGCCCCACCTCCGCGGCGACGATCGTGCCGCCGGCGCGCAGGGTCGCCAGGCGCAGGCCGAAGTCGGGGTCGCTCGAGGCCGCCAGGCGCCGGAGAAAGCCGCGGGTCCAGGGCCCGGCCAGGACATCGTGCTGACCGGTGCGACGCATCTGCCTGCGCTTCAGCCGGAAGACCAGCGCCAGGGCCTCGTCAACGTCGGCGGTGAGGGAAAACTCGAGCGCCCCGTGGTCCTCGGCCAGCCGGCGCGCGCGCCGGCGCTTGTCCTTCAGCACCGCGCTGGGACGCCGCGCCAGATAGGCGTCCACGCCCTGAGACAGATCGGCGACCATGGCGCTGAGCGCGGTCGTGTCGGACTGGACGGGCGGCGCGCCGACCAACCCGCTGAAGCTGAACCGGCGCGCGCCCAGGGCGGCGACCACGGTCTTCAGGTCGATGTCGGCGCCCGGGGCGGCCACAACGCCGTGATAATCGGTGAGCGGGGCGGCGATAGGCTGGATCAGCGCGCCCCGGCGCTGGAACGGCAGGAAGCCGATGATCTCGGCTCGCCGTGAGATCGTCGCGACCTCGACTCCGGGCGCGTGGCCGCCGGCCGCCAGGGTGTAGCGCAGGTCGAAATAGGGGCTGCTCAAAGCCGGATCGGCGTCGCGGAAGCCGCGCCATAGGTCGCGCGCCTCGGCGCTCAGCGCCGACGCCCTACCGGTCTCGACCAGGATATCCGTGGACATTGTGTCCAGATCTCCACCCCACGCGCCGCCTTGATACGGCCTTGGGGTAAACGACCCGTTCTAGAGCAACCTTGAGCGTATGGTCTGCGACAGCAGATCGATAATGCTGACAGCCACCACGATGACGATGGAGATCGCCGCCACCCGGCCATAGGAGAAGCTGTTGAGGCTGTCGAACAGGATCTGGCCGATGCCGCCCGCGCCGATCAGGCCGAGCACCGTGGCCGAGCGGCTGTTGGATTCGAACCTGTAGAGCGCATAGGAGGTCCAAAGCGGGGCCACCTGCGGGATCACGCCCCAGACGATCTCCTGGAGGGGCGCGGCGCCGGTGGCGCGGACGCCCTCGACCGGGCCCTTGTCGATGGATTCCACGGCTTCGGAGAACAGCTTGCCCAGCACCCCGCCGGTGTTGAGCGCCAGCGCCATGACCCCGGCGAAGGGGCCTAGGCCCACGGCGACGATGAACATCGTGCCGATCACCAGGTCGGGAATGGAGCGAAGGGCGTCCATGACCCGGCGCACCGGCATCTGGATGTAGCTTGGCGTGACGTTGCGCGCGCCCAGCAATCCCAACGGGATGGCCAGGATCACGGCGATGGCGGTGCCCCACAAGGCGATCTGGACGGTGACCCACATCTGGGTGACCAGAAGCTGCCAGTCGCTGAAGTCGGGGCGGATGAACTCGCGACCGAACTGGCGCATGTTCTCGGAGTTCTGGAAGAGAAGCGGCAGCTTCTCCATCTCGACCGGCCCGAAGCCGACCACCAGCATGGTGGCGATGCCGCCCCAGAGCAGGATGTCGAACACGCGCTGGCCGATGGGCCGCACCGGGGGTTTCAGCAGGTCGGGCGTAGGCGCGGTGACGGTCACGATGCTAAAGCGCCGCCGCGGGTTGGCCGGTCTTGGCCTCGATCGCGGCGCGTTCAGCCTTGATGGCGTCCAGCGACTTCTGGGCCTGCTCCATCTTCGCGCGATCGCCCTTGTTGCGGGCCTCCAGGAGGGCCTCGGTGGCCTCCATCTCCTGCACCGGCAACAGGTGCGTGGCGTCGGCGGGCTTGAAGCCGCCGATGGAGAGCGCGTTCAAGAGCTTGCGCTGGCGCTCGGGCTCGGCGCCCTCGCCCTGGGCGTAGGTCAGGAAGAAGCGACGCAGCTTCTCCTTCACCGCCGGATCGAGGTCGCTGCGCCAGATGATCGGGTCTTCGGGCAGCTTGGGGCTTTCCCAGATCACCCGCACCTGATCGGCGACGGGCGAGCCGCGCTCGCGTTGGAGGCGGATGGCGGTGGAGTTGTTGGTCGCCACGTCCAGCACGCCCTTGGCCACCGAGAACAGGTTGGCCTGGTGGTTCGCCGCCTTGACCGCCCTGAAGCACTTGGCCGGGTCGATGTTGCGCGGCGCGAAGAGGTAGGTCATCGGCGCCAGGGTGCCTGAGGTCGATTTGGCGTCGCCGATGCCGAACGACAGCGACTTGTCGCACCTCAGCACGTCTTCCAGCGTGGTCTTGCTGTTGGCCGGCACGATGATCACCGACTTGTAGCCGTCGATATTGGACGGATCGAAGGTCCGGGCGAATACCTCGCCATTGGCGCGGCGCACGGCCTCCAGGCCCGACAGGTTGGAGAACCATCCCGCGTCCACCTGCTTGAAGCGCAGGGCCTCGATCAGGGCGGTGTAGTTGGAGGCGAAGAACGGCTTCACCGGGATGCCGATCGACTTTTCCATGTCGGCCAGGATCGGCGTCCAGAAGGTCGCCATGCTGGTGGAGTTCTCGGTCGCAAGGATCGAGAAATTGATCACGGCGGGCTCGGCGCCGGACGCCGGCGCCTCCTGCTTGCCGCAGGCCGAGAGGCCGAGACTCGCAAGGCCGCTGGCGAGGAGGAGACGGCGGTCGATCATTTGGGGGCTCCTTCCCAGAAGACGTCTTCGAATTCCGGGCCGTAGATGTCGATCAGCCGGGGCTTGTCCAGGCCGGAGGCAGGGCCGTCATAGACGACCTTGCCGGCCTTCAGCGCCACCACCCGATCACAGTAGCGCAAGGCGTAGTCCACCTGGTGCAGGGTGACCACAACGGTCAGGCCATCGACCCGGTTCAGGTCGCGCAGGATGTCCATCACCTTGCGGGCCGACACGGGGTCGAGGGAGGCCACCGGCTCGTCGGCCAGGATGATCTTGGCCTTCTGGACCAGGGCGCGGGCTATGGCGCCGCGCTGCTGCTGGCCGCCGGACAGGGTGTTGGCGCGCTGGGCCGCGTATTCGGCGACGCCGACCCGCGCCAGGGCGGCCATGACCGCGCCCTGGGTCTCCTTGGGCCAGGCGCCGAACAGGCCGCGCGCGAAGGGGATGCGGCCGAGCGAGCCCAGGGCCACATTCGAGAACAGGGTCAGGCGACCCACCAGGTTGAACTGCTGGAAGATGAAGCCGATGCGGATGCGCGCCTCGCGCACCTTGGGCGAGATCTTGCCCTCCGACTGCACCATCTGGCCGAAGGCGTCGATCCGCCCCTCGCCCTGGTCGATGGTCTGCAGGCCACTGATCGAGCGCAGCAGCGTGGACTTGCCCGAACCGGACGGGCCGATCAGGGCGATCATCTCGCCCTTGCTCACGTTGAGGGAAACAGAGTCCAGGGCGCGGCGAGAGCCGAAGCTCTTGGAGGCCTTCCGCACGGACAAAACCGCGGCGTCAGTCATGGATGGCGAGGCTTCCCCGGAACGGCGCACTCAGACGTCGGACTGGCTGTCATCGCCGACCCCTGCGACGGCTTCATGACATGGCCGCTGGCATGCGGTCCAGAGCGGCTTGCTGTGAACGGGGCTGGCGAATGGCCCCCATGTCTTATCCACAAACAATCCACCGACAAAAACGCCTGCGAGGCGAACACGGTTTCCAGTCGGGTATCTCCTAAATTATGGTTAACAGCACCGATCGCTAGAACAGCCTCAGTCACCGAGGCGCCTGGCGAAGTGACAGGCAGAAGTACGCTGGGGGGCGTCCATGCACAAAACGTTGGCCGACCAAATCGAAGCTACTGGGGGTCGGTCCAGCGGCTTCGACTACATGCGGATCGTGCTCGCATTGGCCGTTGTGTGCTGGCACAGCGTCGCGACCTGCTACGGACATGAAGCTCAGTTCGTCATCCTGTCCGGGCCGTTCCGTTCCGTCGTCGCCATCATCCTGCCGATGTTCTTCGCCTTGAGCGGCTTCCTCGTGGCGGGAAGTCTCGAGCGAACAAAGACGCTGGTCATGTTCCTGGGCCTCCGGGCCATCAGGATTTTCCCCGCGCTGGGCGTGGAAGTCATTCTGTCGGCGTTGATCCTTGGTCCGCTTCTGACGTCCTACGCCCTGGGCGCCTACGTCACCGACCCGCTCTTTCTGCGGTACTTCCGCAACCTGATTGGGGACATTCGCTACTACCTTCCGGGGGTCTTTGAGAACAATCCAAACCCGGGTGTCGTGAACGGCCAGCTCTGGACGGTTCCGTTCGAGCTGGAATGCTACATCCTGCTTTCCATGTTCGCTGCGATGGGGGTCGTGCGCCGCAGGTTGACGATCGTCTTCGGGATCGCCGTGACCGCGGGCGTGCTCATCGTCCATCAGTTCATTCAGGATGGCGGCGCAATCGAGCGCAACAGCGGACCGATCTACGGAAAATGCCTGGTCCTGTGCTTCCTGGCCGGGGCGATGATCTATCTATACCGCGAGAAAATCCGCTTCAGTCTTGGCCTCTGCGCCGTGTCGGCCGTAGCCGCCGTCGCACTGATCCACATTCCCTATGGCGACTATTTCCTTCCGGTTCCGGTCGCCTATCTCACTGTCTACCTCGGCCTGCTGAACCCGAGGAAGGTTGGGTTCCTGAGCGGCGCGGACTATTCCTACGGGGTGTTTCTCTACAGCTACGTCATTCAGCAGGCCGTCATGTCGGCCGCGCCCTGGGCGAGGGAGTGGTACTGGAACATCCTCATCTGCGTTCCGCTGAGCATCGTCTTCGCCGCGGCGTCCTGGCACCTGGTTGAGAAGCCGGCGCTGGGATGGCGGGTCCACCTCAAGACGCTGGAGGAGGTCTGGATCTCCATCAAGGCGAAGGCGCCGCCGCTGCAGGCGTTCAGCAACTGGGCGCGGGGCGTTAAGGCGACCTGAGACACCGCGCGCCAATGCGCCGCCCGTCGCGGCCGTGACGAGTTCGAAAGACGCCCAAAAACGGCTGTGGAAAAGGTGGAATCGCGCCCCCACGCAACCCCTGACGGGGCCAAGGTTTGGTGACGATTTTCTCTCACGGGAATAAACCGCTTTACATCGAGGTGCATCGCCCCTATTTCGCACCGCTCCGGCGGACCCGATGTCCTGAAAAGCGCTGCTAACGCCGGCTAGGTTCAACTGCCAATGGGGGTTACGTGAATTGCACACGTACCATACGCCCCTGGACCTGGTCCGTCAGCGGTCCCCGGAACGTCCTGTCGCAATAGCGCGACCGGACGCGGTGGCCGCAGCGGCGCGCTGGTTCCAGACGAATTTTCGCGGCGACGTCTTCTACGCGGTTAAGGCGAACCCTTCGCCTTGGGTCATCGAGACCTTGGCCGCCAACGGCGTCACCTCCTTCGACGTAGCCTCGATCCCGGAGATCGAGCTCGTGGCGCAGCATGCGCCGGGTTCCCGCATGGCGTTCATGCACCCGGTCAAGAGCCGCGCGGCGATCTCGGCCGCTTATTTCGATCACGGCGTTCGCACCTTCTCGCTGGATACCCACGAGGAGTTGGCCAAGATCGTCGAGGCGACCGGCGAGGCCAAGGACCTGAACCTCATCGTCCGCCTCGCGGTGGCCGCCGAGGGCGCGGCCTATTCGCTGTCCGGCAAGTTCGGCGTCGACGCCCACGAGGCGCCGGCCCTGCTGCTGGCCACGCGGCGCGCGACTCAGGACCTGATGGGCGTCTCCTTCCATGTGGGCAGCCAGTGCATGCGTCCGACGGCCTACCAGGCCGCGATGACGCAGGCCTCCCGCGCGCTCGTCCGGGCCGGCGTGTTCGCCGACGTGGTCGATGTGGGCGGCGGCTTCCCCTCGGTCTATCCGGGCATGGTGCCGCCGGCGCTCGCCGACTACGTGGACTCCATCGACCGCGGCTTCGCCGAGATGATGGTCCATGAGACGACCGAGCTGTGGTGCGAGCCGGGCCGGGCTCTAGTGGCGGAAGGCTCGTCGATCGTCACCAAGGTCGAACTTCGCAAGGGCGAGGCGCTGTACCTGAACGACGGGTCCTACGGCTCGCTGTTCGACGCCGCGCACGCCAAGTGGCCCTTCCCGGTCAAGCTGCTGCGCAACGAGGACGGCGTGGCCCGCGAGGTCGAAGGCAACCTGAAGCCCTTCAAGTTCTGGGGGCCGACCTGCGACTCCCTGGACCACATGCCGGGCCCGTTCTGGCTGCCGGAAGACGTCCGCGAGGGCGACTACATCGAGATCGGCATGCTGGGCGCCTATGGCGTGGCGATGAACACCCGGTTCAACGGTTTCGGCGACGCCGAGATCGCGGAGTCGGAAGACGCGCCCATGGCCTCCATGTACGGCCTGGCTCGGCGCTCGATCCCCCTGCCCAAGCAGGAGAACCAGAACGTCGTGAAGCTGTCGCGTGCGCGCGGCAAGAAGCGTCGGCGGAGATAAAACCCCGCTGAGTGCGTTATTGGCGCGGCCGGTCGCTCCGTCCCGGTCGCGCCCTATTTTTTGGACGGGCGCTCAAACTCTCAAAGGATGCAGAGAATGAACGCTGACGTTCAGAAGACGAACCGCAAGGCCGAACTGCTGGCCAACACCGTCGAGCACGTGGCGATCGACCAGTACGACGCCCGCCCGATCATCGACGCCATGCGCAAGATGAGCTTCACCAGCCGCGACACGGCGCGCGCCGCCGACATCTGGTCGATGTCGCTGGAGGACAAGGACTGCTCGACCTGGCTGACGCTCGCGGGTTCGACCAGCGCCGGCGGCTGCATGCACATCTACCGCGACATGGTGAAGTACGGGATGATCGACACGATCGTCGCCACCGGCGCCTCCATCGTCGACATGGATTTCTTCGAGGCCCTGGGCTTCAAGCACTACCAGGCCCAGTCCAACGTCGACGACCGCGACCTGCGCGACCTCTATATCGACCGCATCTACGACACCTATATCGACGAGGAAGAGCTCCAGAACTGCGACGGCACGATCTATGAGATCTGCGAGCTGCTGGAGCCGCGCCCTTATTCGAGCCGCGAGTTCATCTACGAGATGGGCAAGTGGCTGGCGGCGGGCAACGCCAAGAAGCCGGACTCGCTGATCGAGACCGCCTATCGCGAAGGCGTGCCGATCTTCTGCCCGGCCTTTGTCGACAGCTCGGCGGGCTTCGGCCTGGTCAAGCATCAGGTGGAGCGGATGAAGGCGAAGAAGCCCTACCTGACCATCGACGCCGTGGCCGACTTCCGCGAGCTGACCGACATCAAGCTGGCGGCCGGCACCACGGGCCTGTTCATGGTCGGCGGCGGCGTGCCCAAGAACTTCGCCCAGGACACCGTGGTCTGCGCCGAGATCCTGGGCCACGAGGCCGAGATGCATAAGTACGCGGTGCAGATCACCGTGGCCGACGTGCGCGACGGCGCCTGCTCGTCCTCGACGCTCAAGGAAGCCTGCTCCTGGGGCAAGGTCGACGTCACCTGGGAACAGATGGTGTTCGCCGAGGCCACCACCGTGGTGCCGCTGATCGCCTCCGACGCCTTCCATCGCGGATCGTGGAAGAACCGCACCAAGCCCCGTTGGGCCAAGCTGTTCGACAAGACCGCCGCCTGAGGTCCGAAAAAGACGGCCGTCGCCCCAATCCCAGGGGCGACGGCCGAGTTCGGCGACGGGGAGGCGTCGCTACTCGCAGAAGATCCTGACCTTGGTGCGCTCCTGATCGACGTCGACCGTCAGATCGTCGAGCTGCTCGACCAACTCTTCGAAATTCTCGGGCTTCAAATGGTTCAGGTCGAACGGCACGCCGTTCCGGGCCATGGCGGCGTTGACCTTGTCTCGCGCCTCCGGCGGAATGATGCTGGAGAGCCGCACCCCGGCCCGCAACAGGTTCATCGGCACGCGGATATTGACCTTGGTCGGTCCGTCGCCGGGCTCGTCGGTGTCGACCACCACGCGCAGGTACTTCAGAACCCGTGGCCGCGCGGCGGCGGCTGGCCCCGGTCTGGACGCCTGGCCCCGCTCCAGCGCGGCCAACAGACGTTCGGCCTCGTCAGGCGTGACCTTGCCCTCGCTGAGCATCTGCAGGATCGAGCGGCGGTCTTCGCTCATGGCGGCGTCTCCTAAACGATCTTGAGCCGGACGAGAGCGTCCGGAGCTTGTACGTCGATCTCGGTTCCCCCGAGCGACATCAGGACGCGCCCCACGGTCAGGACAGCGTCCAGCGGACTGACGCCGCGCGGCCAGGGCACGAAGACGGCCACGATCAGCAGCAGAAAGGCGAAGGGCGACAGGAGCAGGAACAGGGCCGTCAGCGGCAGCCATAGCCGGATCACCGGCCGCTCGGCGGGACGCGGGCGCTCATGGTGCACGCGGCGCTGGTATCGCGACGTCCGCGCCGCGCGGGCCTGGATCTCGGCCAGCGCCCGGATCGGGGTTCCGCTCATGGATGTCCCTCCAGCTCAGCGATGGCGGCCTCGGCGTCGATCTCGCCCCGGCTCAGGCGCTCAAGCACGTCGGCGCGCGACGGTCGCACGTCGATCTCGACCAGCTCCAGGGCGCCGGCGATGCGGTTCAGCCGCGCCTTGATGGTGGGGTAGGAGACGCCGAACACAGCTTCCATCTCCTTGATCGAGCCATGGCTCTTCAGGAAGGCGGCGACGAACACCTGATCCTCGGCCGACAGTTTGGCGAGCTGCGGCGGCTCGAAGCCGCCCTCGATGGCCACGCCCGATTCCACGAGCCGCACCCGCTCGACCACGAAGGCCTTGCCCTGGGTCAGATCGGTGAGCGCCTGCCAGTCGTGGTGCGGTTTCGAGGTCGACATGCGGGGTCCGGATTGAATTTCTCAATCATAAACTCAAGATATTTAATTTCTCAAGCTCTGAATCGAATATTTTCAGTTGGCTGCGGCAAGCCGCTTGAACCGCCCCCGCGTCCGCGCATGATCGCGCCCATGGAATCCGGGAGGGATCATGGATCGCAGATTGATGGGCGCGGCGTTGGCCGTGGCCTTGGCCGCCGCCGGAATGGCGGTCGCGCAACAGGCCGCCGCGCCCCCGCCGCCCGCCCTGCCCATGGGCTATCTCACGCCCCAGACCTGGCCTGACGCGGCCAAGATCCTGCCCCAGGCGCCGGCGACCGGTTCGCCGCGCGAGGCCCAGGACCAGGCGGTGTTCAAGGCGACCCGGGCGCTGGAGGGATCGCCGCGCTGGGCGCTGGCGACCAACGACGTCCCCACCCTGCCCCAGGCCATGCTCAAGAACTTCAGTTGCGCGATCGGCGTCGAGATGACCCCCCAGAACGCGCCGAAGCTGACGGCGATGCTGAGCCGGGTCGGCCTGGACGCCGGTCGTCAGGTCGCCGCGGTCAAGGACGTGTTCAAGCGCAAACGCCCCTACCTGATCGACGAGGGCAATATCTGCGTGCCCAAGTCCGACAGCCTGGCCGCCAGCCCCGACTACCCGTCGGGCCACGCGACCTGGGGCTGGAGCATCGGCCTGATCCTGGCCGAGATCGCGCCGGATCGGGCGACGGCCATCCTGTCGCGCGCGCGGGCCTTCGGCGAGAGCCGGGTGGTCTGCGGGGTCCATTCGCCCAGCGCCGTGGATGCCGGCCGCACCAATGGCGGCGCCCTCGTCGCCACCCTGCACGGCGATCCGCGGTTCCGCGCCGACCTGGAAGCCGCCCGCGCCGAGGTGAGCGCCCTGCGCGCCGCCGCGGCCGCCAAGCCGGCGACCTGTCTGGTGGAGACGGAGCTGGTGTCGAAGGCCGCCTACTAGATTCCCGCGTACCACTCGTAGCCGCGGTCTTCCCAGAAGCCGCCCTTGCCGCGGCCGAAGCCGGCATAGTCGGCCACCGCCTCGATGCGCATCAGGTACTTGGCGTGCTTGTAGCCGAGCTGGCGCTCGATCCGCACCCGGCAGGGCGCCCCGTGCTTCACGGGCAGCGCGCGGTCGTTCATGGCGTAGGCCAGGATGGTCTGGGGGTGGTAGGCGTCGACCAGGTCGATGCTCTCATAGTACTTGTTGGCCCCGTCGGTGGCGTTGGGGTCGAGCGTGTCGGCGCAGTGGAAGACCAGGTAGCGGGCCTCCGGCTTCAGGCCGGCGCGGTCCAGCAGCGGACCAAGCTTGGCGCCGGTCCACTTGCCGATCGACGACCAGCCCTCGACGCAGTCGTGCCGGGTGATCTGGGTGCGGGCGGGTTGAGCGCGCAGCTCGTCGAGGCTCAGCGACAGGGGCCGCTCGACCAGGCCGTCGACGGCCAGCCGCCAATCGGTGAAGCCCCCCTTCACCAGGGCGCGGTAGTCGGGGTCGGACGGGCCGATTGAGCCGTTGGCCCGGAAGTCGGGCGAGATCTCGGCCGGGGTGAATTCCTGGGCCAGGGCGTTGCGGTCGATGACCAGCCGCTGGACCCGGCGGGTCAGGCCCTCGGCCGCCGACAGTCCGCGCTGGACCCCGGGGTTCATGCTGAGCTTGTCGCATGCGCCCAGCAGCAGGCCGGCGGCGCCGAGCAGGAGGCCGTTGCGTCGCGAGACCGTCATGACGAGGCTCCCTCGTTGCGGATGGCGAAGCGCCCAGTGATCATGGACTTCAGGCTGTTGATCGGCCCTGAGACCAGCACCATCAGCACATGCACCGCCACGAAGGCGACGATCAGGCCGGCGGATATGAAGTGCAGGGTTCGCGCCGACTGGCGTCCGCCGAACAGCTCGGGCAGCCAGGGGAGGGCGGCGTTCATGCCGGGCGACATGGAGAGGCCGGTCAGCACCATGGCTGGGAGCAGCAGGAAGATCACCGCGAGATAGGTCAGCTTCTGCAGGGCATTGTAGCGCCGCGCTTCCTCGCCCTTCGGGAAACGCAGGCGGGCGTGGTCGGCGATCTCATGCCAGAGGTGGCGCGGCTTGAGCTGGTCGCGGTCGGGCAGCAGGTCGCGTTTCAGATGGCCGTTCACCAGATTTCCGGTGAGGTAGACCAGGCCATTCAGCACGAAGAGCCAGGCGAAGAAGAAGTGCCAGCGCCGGCCCGCACCAAGGTCGCGATAGGTTGGCAAGGTGGCCCAGGCCGGGAAGCCCCGCGCCTCCATCGCCTGCGGCTTGCCCGACAGGCCGAACAGGCCCGTGGTCTCGAAGGCGAGGCTTCCGACCTTGGTGACGCCGACCCGCGCACCGTCCACGTCCTTGGCCTGCATCGCCGCCCAGGGCTCGGCGAAGCGCGAGACATCACCCCAGTAGAGTGCTGGATGGGCGTTGAAGATCTGCAGGCCGCTCAGCAGCAGCACGATCAGGGCCAACAGGTTGATCCAGTGGGTGACCCGAGTGACCACCGCATGCCGATAGACGAGCACCTGGGCGGGCGTGGGATCGGACATGGAATTGTTCCTGGCGAAGGTGAAGCTTGCCACAGCTGATGTACGGGCGCCATCGCCACGCGGATGCTGGCGCCCAGGCCGAAGCGTCCGTAAGGTCGCGCCGCGAAAGCAGGGGAAATTCACGTGACGAACCAAGGCGTCGAGGTCTGGAGCGGCGGCGTCAACACCTGGGAATGCGACGAGATGGGGCACCTGAACGTCCGGTTCTGGGTGGCCAAGGCGCTGGAGGCCCTGGGGGGTCTGGCCGCGAACCTGGGCATGCCGCACGCCTTCGCCGCCCACGGCCAGGCGACCCTGGCGATCCGCGAGATGCACATGCGCTTCCTGCGCGAGGCCCGCGCGGGGGTCTGGCTGTACGCCACCGGCGGGGTGGTCGAGATCGGCGAGAGCGACGCGCGCCTGTTGATCGTCCTTCACAGCGCTGCTGGCGAGCCGGCGGCCACGTTCCAGCTCCGGGTGGATCACGCCACGGTCGGCGACCTGCGGCCCTTCCCCTGGCCCCAGCGCATCCGTGACCTGGCCGACGCCCTCAGGACGGCGGTCCCGCCTCACGCCGCGGCCCGTAGCGTCCACCTCGACACGGTGACGCCGAGCGCGAGCCTGGCGCGGGCCGACGCGTTGAACCTGCCGCGTATCGGCCTAGGCCTTGTCAGCCCTTCGGAATGCGACGTGTTTGGACGCATGAGCGCTGAGCGGTTCATCGGGCGGGTGTCCGACGGGGTCGCGCGGCTGTTCGGCGAGGACCGTCCAGGGCCGGACCCGGTTCCCGGAGAGCCGCCGCCGCGCGTCGGCGGGGCGGTGCTGGAATACCGCGTGATCTATCTGGATTGGCCCAAGGCCGGCGACCGGGTCGAGCTGCGCTCGGGAATCGCCGAGAGCACCCCGCGCACCCGCCGCGCGGTCCACTGGATGCTCGACCCGCTCACCGGCAAGCCCTGGGTGACCTCCGAAGCCATCGCCATCGCCTTCGACCTGGACAGGCGCAAGGTCGTGGACATCGGCCTCCAGGCCCAGGCGAACTTCCAGGCCCGGTTGACGCCGGGGCTCGCCCTCTAGCTTTCCGCCGCCGCTCGCAAGGCCGCCTGGACGAGGTCGGGACGCTCCATGGGCAGGAAGTGGCTTGTCCCGGCAATGGTCTCCATCGCGATACGCCCCGCCGCCTCAAGGGCCGCCAAGCGCGGATGATCGCGGCAGGTGGAGGCGTGTTCCGCCCGCAGGATGCGGATGGGAACCCGGGCCGCCTCGAAGGCGCCCAGGGTGTCGTGCTGGTGCGAGGTGAAGTTGGAGGCCTCCCAGGCCGGCGCGCAGGCGAGCTCCACCTGGCCGTCCGGACGATCGACGAAGCCCTCCGCCACGTAGTCGGCCAGCATCCGCGGCGTCCAGGTCGCGAAGGCGCCGCGGCCGGAATAGGCGGCGATCACCGCTTCGCGGCCGGGGAACACCGCGCGGCGGCGCAGGGCGCCGGCGACCAGGGGCGAGGTGGTGGCGACGTCGGCCCCGCTGGTCGGGGGAATCACCACCGGGTCGAACAGGACGAGGCTCTTGACCCGCTCCGGCGCCAGGGCCTGGGCCAGCACGCCGGCGGCGCCGCCCATGGAGTGGCCGGACAGGATCATGTCGCGCAGATCGAGGGTAGCGAGGAGGGCCAGAAGGTCGTCGCGCAGATCGTACCAGGAACCGCGCCCCTCTGATTCGGCGGGCAGGGTGGAGCGTCCATGACCGCGCTGATCGACCGCCAGGACCCGCAGGCTGTCGCCCAGCGGCGCCAGAATGCTGCGATAGGTGGCGGCGTTGAACCCGTTGGCGTGGACGAAGACGATGTCGATAGGGCGATCGGAGGGGCCGATTTCGAATCCCGCCATCGCGCCGCCTCGGCCCGGCAGATCGATCAACCGTGCGCGCGCGGCGTCACTTACCGCCAGATCCATGCAAATCCCTCCGCCGACCCGCCTAAACACCACGTCACGCACTTGGAGCCCTGGTCCGGCGTCATCGCGTCAACCCCAGCAAATACCCCGGTTTTCGTCACGGAAGTCGACGAGAGATCAAAAGTGATCACGAGGGCGTGAATTAAAGCCTTGCCCTCTGCGCGAAGCGCGGCATATTCCTGACCTGCGTACGCGACGTTCCCTATCAGGGTACCTTCGTATGACGCTCTAACCTCCGTTTCCAGGGGACCCAGGGACCATGACCACCGAAATCCTTCGCAAGCTGCTCGTCGCCGGCGCCGCCGTCGCCGCCCTCTCCGTCGCCGCCTGCGGCAAGCCGGCTGAAAAGGCCGACGCCGCCGCCGCTGAAGCCACCGCCGAAGCCTCGACCGCCGCCGCCGCCGCCGACACGGCTGCCGACGCCGCCGCGACCGCTACGGACGCTGCCGCCGACGCGACCAAGGCCGCCGACGCCGCCGCCGCTCCGGCCGCCGACGCCGCCATGGCTCCGGCTGCTCCGGCCGCCGAAGCTCCGGCCGCCAAGTAAGTTATTCGAACGCACTCGCGTTCGAAGAGTTGAGGGCCGCCCTTCGGGGCGGCCCTTTTCTTTTGCGCCTATAGTCCGGCGAGATGACCAGCCAATCCCCTATCGTTGGGGCCCCCCTCATCTGGACCGATGACGGACAGCCCCGCTCGCGGCTGTACGGCGACATCTATTTCTCGACGCAGGACGGCCTGGCCGAGAGCCGAGCGGTCTTCCTGACCGGCTGCGGACTGCCGGACGCGTGGGCCGGCCGGCGGCGGTTCACGGTGGCCGAGCTGGGCTTTGGCACCGGCCTCAACATCCTGGCCCTGTTGGACCTCTGGCGCGCGGCCGGGCCGGCCGACGCCCATCTGCACATCTTCAGCGTCGAGGCCCATCCGCTGTCGGCCGACGAGGCGGCGCGCGCGCTCGCCGCCTGGCCTGAACTGGCCGAGATCGCCCAGGTTCTGCTCGCCGCCTGGCCAGGCCAGGCCCGAGGTTTCCATCGCGTCGACCTCCCCGCCTTCAACGCCACCCTCGACCTGGCGGTGATGGAGGCTGAGCCTGCCCTACGCGCCTGGAGCGGCCAGGCCGACGCCTGGTTCCTGGATGGCTTCTCTCCAGCGCTGAACCCCGACATGTGGCGCGACGAGCTGCTGGCCCTGGCGGCGGAACGCTCCGCGCCGGACGCCCGGGCAGCGACCTTCACCGTGGCCGGCGCCGTGCGGCGGGGGCTGCAGGCCGCGGGCTTCGCCATCGAGAAGCGGCCGGGGCATGGCCGCAAGCGCGAACGTCTGGAAGCCAGTCTGTCCGGTTCGCCGCGCGCGCAGGCCCCGCCCCTACGAGTCGCCGTGATCGGGGCGGGTATCGCCGGGGTCAGCGCGGCGCGGGCCCTGCGGGCCCTGGGCTGCGCGCCCCTGCTGATCGCGGGCGGGACGCCGGGGGCGTCCGGCAATCCGGCCGCCCTGGTCACCCCACGCCTGGATGCAGGACTGGGCCCGGTCGCCAGGCTGGCGGCCCAGGCCTTCAATCGCGCCGTGGGGCTGTACGAGGCCGACAGCGTGATCGCCCGCGGCGTCCTGCAGCTGGCGGCTGGCGACCGCGACCCCGAGCGCTTCGCGCGGATCGCGGCCAGCGGCCTGTTCGAGCCTGGCGCGCTGACCCCGATCGACGCCGCGCAGACCACCGCGCGGCTGGGCGAGCCGGCGCCGCAAGCCCTCGACCTGCGTGCCGCCCTGGTGGTCGAACCGGGCATGATCCTGGCCGACTGGTCTGGGCCTGTCCTGGCCGCCGACGTCGCACGCGTGGAGCCTGGTGACGGCGTCTGGGCGATGTTGGACGCGGCGGGGGCGGTGATCGCCTTGGCCGAGGCGGTGATCCTGGCCGCCGGCCAAGGCAGCGTGGCCCTGTGGCCCGACATGCCGCTGAGATCCGTGCGCGGCCAGGCGAGCTGGACGCAGGGCGGAGAGACCACGC
>NZ_JANOCX010000255.1:0-2865 GCF_031412415.1 Phenylobacterium sp. | reverse complement strand
TCGCCCATGTGGAAGGCTCGCTTCGCCCGCTCCGACGCCCAGGCCGCGCTCGCGCTCGGCGACCTTACGGGCGCCGACGGCCGCATCCGCCTGGCGCTGATGGACAGGACTGAGCCGCTGGAAGAGCTGGCGACCCGACTGGTCCAGGCCCAGGTCGTCGAGGCCCAGGGACATACCGAGCGCGCGCTGCGCATCTACGCCGCCGTCGCCGGCGCGCCGATCGAGAGCCTGTCGGCGCCGGCCCTGCTGCACGCCACCCAGATCCGGCTCGAGACGAACAAGATAACCCCGCTCCAGGCCGCCAACGTCTTCGACGGCCTGCGCTACCGCTGGCGCGGCGACGCCACGGAACTCGAGACGATCCGTGCGCTAGGCCAGCTCTACCTGAACCAGGGCCGCTATCGCGAGGCGCTGGAAGCCCTGCGCTCGGCCGGTCAGCGACTGCCCGACCTGCCGGCCGCGCTCCAGCTCCAGGCCGACCTGGCCGCCGCGTTCCGCGCCCTGTTCCTGGACGGCGCGGCCGATGGCCTGGAGCCGATCCAGGCGCTCGCCCTGTTCTTCGACTTCAAGGAGCAGACGCCGCTCGGCGCCGATGGCGACCTGATGGTGCGCAAGCTGGTTCGCCGGCTGGTCGATGTCGACCTGCTGGACCAGGCCGCCACGCTTCTCAGCTACCAGGCCGACAATCGCCTTGACGGCGTGCCGCGCGCCCAGGTCTCCACGGACCTTGCCCTCATCTATCTGATGGACCGCAAGCCCGAGCGGGCCCTGCAGGTCATCAACGGGTCGCGGACCACCATCCTGCCGACCGCATTGAACAACGAACGCCGCCTGGTGGAGGCGCGCGCCCTCATGGGGCTCGGCCGCCTGGATCACGCCCTGGAGGTGATCGACCGCGATCCGTCCCGCGAGGCCGCCGACCTGCGCGCCGAAGTGGTCTGGAAACAGAGGGACTGGCCCACGGCAGGCGGCCTATTCGAGAAGGGCCTGGGCGACCGCTGGAAGCAGCCCGGCGCCCTGTCGGCCGAGGAAGAGGGCAAGCTGCTCCGCGCTGGCGTCGCCTTCAGCCTGGCCGGCGACGACGCCGCCCTCGCCCGGATGCACCAGCGCTACAGCGGCTTCTACGACCAGGCCCGCAACCCCGAGGCGCTGCGGGTGGCCCTGACCGGCGTGCCGTCCGGCCGCCTCCAGGCCGCCGACTTCGGCCGCGTCACCGCCGACAACGAGGCCTTCGCCGGCTGGGTCGACAAGATGAAGGTCCGCTTCCGCCAGAAGCCCGCGCCCGTGGGCCCGGCCAAGGCCGCGGTTCCGGCCAAACAGGCTGCCGCGGGCGCGCCCGCGGCGAAGGGCTAGCCCCCACCGCCCCCGCGCTGGAAGCTCTCGACCAGACTCCCCGCCACCAGCCGCCAGCCGTCCACCAGGACGAAGAAGATGAGCTTGAAGGGCAGGGACACCACCACCGGCGGCAGCATCATCATACCCATGCTCATCAGCACGCTGGCCACCACTAGGTCGATGACCAGGAACGGGATGAACAGCAGGAAGCCGATCTCGAAGGCGCGCTTCAGCTCCGAGATCATGAAGGCCGGCGTCACCACCTGCAGCGGCGTGTCGGCGATGGTAGCCGGGCGCTCGATCTTCGATAGGCGGATGAACAGGGCCAGGTCCTCGCGGTCCACCTGACTCAGCATAAAGGTCTTCACCGGCGCGCTGGCGGCGTCGAAGGCCGCCGGGATCTCCATCTGCTGGTCCATCAAGGGCTTGATGCCCTCGTCGTAGGACCGCTGCAGGGTCGGGCCCATGACGATGGCCGTCAGGAACAGCGCCAGGCTGATCAGCACCGCGTTCGGCGGGCTCTGCTGGAGGCCCAGCGCCGTGCGCAACAGGCCCAGCACCACGATGATCCGCACGAAGGACGTGGTCATGATCACGATCGACGGCGCCAGCGACAGCACCGTCAGCAGGCCCATGAGCTGGACGACGCGCTCGGTCAGGCCAGCCCCTGTTCCCAGGTCGATGTTCACGGCCTGGGCCGCCGCCACGGCCGGGAAGATCATGGCCGCAAGGGTGGCCAGCACCGAGAGACCCGCGGCGCGGCGCCAGTCGGCGGCGTTCAGCTTGAACAGGGCGAAGAAGGCCTTACGCATCGGGCGTCGCCTTGGGTTTGCGCGGCGCGCGGGGCGATGGGAGCAGTTGACCCTCGCCCAACAGCAGCAGGCGTTCCTGGCCATCCAGCGACACCACCACCAGCCGCCGGTTCGGATCGAGCACCAGGCTCTCCACGATGGCCAGGCGGCGTTCCTTCCGGGTGGGCGAAAACCGCGCCATGGCGTCAGGGCCGAAGCGACGCAGCCCCACCGCGGCCAGGCCGATCAGGCCCAGGGTCAGGGCGAGCGCGAAAGCCGCGCGGACGAGTTCGGCGAAGTCCATCGGGGAGGGGCGAATCCGAGGGCGGGAAGGGGGATAGCAGGGTTGGTTCAAGGGTGTGCCCCACGGCTCCTTAAGGCGCGGTTAACCCTGTTTCTTCACCATGAGCGCCATGAATCTCGCCGAAATCCCGCTGTTCGCCATGCTGAAGGGCCGGCTGGGCCACCTCAGCGAGCGCCAGCGCGTGATCTCGCAGAACGTGGCCAATTCCGACACGCCGGGCTTCACGCCCTCCGACATCAAGGCCTTCAACTTCGACGCCCAGATGAAGGGCGTGGCCATGGCTCAGGTCCAGTCGGTGACCCAGCCCGGCCACATGGTCTCGCCCAGCGCCAAGAAGGGCCTTGGCGGCCAGTTCAAGCCCGTGAAGGCGCGGGACTCCGAGACCACCCTCGACGGCAACTCGGTGGTCCTGGAAGACGAGATGCTGAAGATGGC
>NZ_JANOCX010000254.1:0-3461 GCF_031412415.1 Phenylobacterium sp. | reverse complement strand
CGATCTGGGGACACACCGCACGGGCGTTGCGCCGGAGGAGGTCCTGGCCCTGGTCCGCCACGCCAACGCCGCGCCGGGGCTGCTGTATCGCGGGGTGCAGGCCTATCTGGGCCACCTGCAGCATCTGAGCGACCTGAGCGCCCGGAAGGCGGCCTGCGAGATCACCCGCCAGCGCCTGGGCGGGCTGGTGGGCGAGCTCACCCAGGCCGGGCTGGCGCCGCAGCTCGTCACCGGCGGGGGAACCGGGACCTACGCCGCCGACCTGGCGTCAGGCGTGTTCAACGAGATCCAGGCCGGCTCCTACGCCTTCATGGACGTGGAGTATGAGGACTGCCCCTCGTCTGACGGCGGGGACTGGGCCTTCACGCCATCGCTGTTCCTGGCGGCCAGCGTGGTGTCGGCGCGGCACAAGACCCACGTGGTCTGCGACGCAGGGCTGAAGGCGCATTCCGTGGACGGACCGCCGGCCCGGATCGTCGGTGGAGCGCCGGAAGGCTCACGCTGGCGGCCCATGGGCGACGAGCACGGCGCGATCTTCCACCCGTCCCTGACCCAGGCGCTGAAGACCGGAGGCGACTTCGACCGCGCTGTCGCCGCGATCGACGCCGACGAGAGCCTGGCCTGGCCGACCAACGCCCCCCAGGTCGGCGACCTGGTCTGGCTGCAGCCCGGCCACATCGACCCGACCGTCAACCTGCACGACGCCTTGTTCGTGGTGGACGAGCTGGGCGGGGTCGATGTCTGGCCGATCGATGCGCGGCGCACGGCGCGGGTCTAGGGACTTGCCCGAAGCGCCGGCCTGGCCTTTTGTGCGCCGAGCCCGAACACCCATGAGGACCGCATGAAAACCCGCGCCGCCGTCGCCTTCGAGGCCAAGAAGCCGCTCGAGATCGTCGAGGTGGACCTGGAGGGGCCCAAGGCCTTCGAGGTGCTGGTGGAAATCAAGGCGACCGGGATCTGTCACACCGACGCCTACACCCTGGATGGGCTGGATTCGGAGGGGATCTTCCCCTCGATCCTCGGCCACGAGGGCGCTGGCGTGGTGCTGGAAATCGGTCCTGGCGTCACCAGCGTCAAGCCGGGCGACCACGTGATCCCGCTTTACACGCCCGAGTGCCGACAGTGCAAAAGCTGCCTGTCGCGCAAGACCAATCTCTGTACCGCGATCCGCGCCACCCAGGGCAAGGGTATGATGCCCGACGGCACCAGCCGGTTTTCCTACAAGGGCCAGCAGATCGCCCACTACATGGGCTGCTCGACCTTCGCCAACCACACGGTCCTGCCCGAGATCGCCCTGGCCAAGATCCGTGACGACGCGCCCTTCGACAAGGCCTGCTACATCGGCTGCGGCGTGACCACCGGGGTGGGGGCGGTGGTCAATACGGCGGGCGTGGAGCCCGGCTCCAATGTGGTGGTGTTCGGCCTGGGCGGCATCGGTCTCAATGTTCTGCAGGGCACCCGGATGGTGGGCGCGAACATGATCGTCGGGGTCGATATCAATCCGGACCGCGAGGAATGGGGCCGCCGGTTCGGCATGACCCACTTCGTGAACCCCAAGACCCTGGATGGCGACCTGGTCGCCCACCTGGTGGCCCTGACCGACGGCGGCGCCGACTACACCTTCGACTGCACCGGCAACACCACGGTGATGCGTCAGGCGCTAGAGGCCTGCCACCGCGGCTGGGGCGAGAGCATCATCATCGGGGTGGCCGAGGCCGGCAAGGAAATCGCCACCCGGCCGTTCCAGTTGGTGACCGGCAGGGTCTGGAAGGGCACGGCTTTCGGCGGCGCGCGCGGTCGCACCGATGTGCCGAAGATCGTCGACTGGTACATGGACGGGAAGATCGAGATCGATCCGATGATCACCCACGTCATGCCGCTGGAAGACATCAACAAGGCGTTCGACCTGATGCATGCCGGCGAGAGCATCCGCAGCGTGGTGGTGTTCTAGTTCCCGCATCTGGTCGCTCCTAAGTGACCATTGCGCCGGCCTTCTCACCTTGGATTCAACGCCCGCCCTTGGCGTGTCAGGCGCGCCAACTCGGCTAGTCCGCCTTCGCCACCAGCCGCGCCAGGACCGAGCCCTCGCTCACCTGGTCGCCGACGGTGACGACCAGGGACTCGACCTCGCCGTCGTAGGGGGCGGTGAGGGCGTGCTCCATCTTCATGGCTTCGAGGGTCAGGAGCGGTTGGCCGCGCGTGACCTTGTCGCCGATGGAGACGCTGACAGCCACGACCTTGCCCGGCATCGGCGCGCGCACCCCGCCGTCGCCGGCCGCGTGGGCGGCGTCGGCCACGGGCGGGCGGCGGGCCAGGACGAAGGCCTCGCCCGCGTCGAACACCACCACCTCGCCATCGTCGGTCAGCAGGACGTTGTCGGTGAGCTCCTCTACCGACAACGAGGCGTCCAGGGGCCGGCCGTCCAGATAGAGCCGAACGACGTCGCAGGGCGCGGCGTTGGCGCGGAAGCCGGTGAGCTCGCGCCAGGGCGAGGCCGGTTCGTTGGTCAGCCGGTCGTCGCCCAGGATCACCGCGGTCGCCGCCGCGGCCAGGGCGGCGTCCGATGGCGCGGGCTGGGCGGCCAGGGCCTCCAGCCGCGCTTCGATGAAGCCGGTGTCGACGTCGCCTTCGATGAAGTCAGGGTGGTCCAGGCAGCGGGCGAGGAAGCCCGCATTGGTCTTGACGGGCCAGACCTCGACCTCGCTGCAGGCCTGGGCCAGCAGGTCGGACGCGCCCTCGCGGGTGGGCGCATGGGCGATCAGCTTGGCGATCATCGGGTCGTAGAAGGGCGAGACCTCGCCGCCCTCCTCGACGCCGGTGTCCACGCGGACCAGATCATCGGGCAGATGGAAGTGTTCCAGCATCCCAATTGAGGGCAGGAAGCCGCAGGCGGGGTTCTCGGCGTAGAGGCGGGCCTCCACGGCGTGGCCGTTGAGCTGGATCTGGTCCTGGGTAAGCGGCAGGGGCTCACCGGAGGCGATGCGGATCTGCCATTCGACCAGATCGACGCCGGTGACCGCCTCGGTGACCGGATGTTCGACTTGGAGCCGGGTGTTCATCTCCATGAACCAGATGCGGTCGGGCTTCAGGCCATCGCTGGCGTCGGCGATGAACTCGACCGTGCCGGCGCCCACATAGCCAACGGCCAGGGCGGCCTTGACGGCGGCCGAGGTGACGGCGGCGCGGGCGGCGTCGCTCATGCCCGGGGCCGGCGCCTCCTCGATGACCTTCTGGTGGCGGCGCTGCAGGGAGCAGTCGCGCTCGAACAGGTGCACGACATTGCCGTGGCTGTCGCCGAACACCTGCACCTCGATGTGCCGGGGCCGGGTGACGTATTTCTCGATCAGCACCCGGTCGTCGCTGAATGCCCCCATCGCCTCGCGCTTGGCGCCTTCCAGCGCCTTGACGAATTCGCCTTCGGCATCGACGCGGCGCATCCCCTTGCCGCCGCCGCCCGCCAC
>NZ_JANOCX010000253.1:0-7410 GCF_031412415.1 Phenylobacterium sp. | reverse complement strand
GACCATTTTCACCGGGTCGTAGCCGCCGTCTTCCAGGAGCTTGTCGAGGCTGTAGCTGGAGGCGGCGGTCTTCGGCTGGACCAGGTCATAGATGTTGCCCCACTGCTGGCCCCACATGTTGCCCAGCAGATCGGCGCGGATCGGGCCGGTGCGCTTCTGGATCGCGTCGCCATACTTGTCGTTGAGGCGGGCGCGAACGTAACAGTGCAGGTTCTTGTAAAAGGGCTCGACCTGCGTCCAGAGGCGATCGGTCTCGGCGGCGAAGGCGTCGGGCTCCATGTCGTAGTTCGACCGCCACAGGGCCCCGGTGTCCTTGAACCCGAGCCCGGCCGCGCCCTCGTTGGAGAGCGCCGCGAGCTTGGCGTAGTCGGCCTTCATCGCCGGCGCGACCGAATGCCATCCTTCCCACGCCGCCTTGAGCTCCGCCGGATCGCGGCTCTTGGCCATGATGTCCTCGGCGTCGTTCAGGGTCAGCGTCTTGCCGCCATGCTGGAACTTGCCGCTGGAATAGGCGGAGTTGAGCCGCGTGCTCAAGGTTGCAAGCTCCCCCGCCGCCCCTGGCCGGTCCGGCGCCGGCGACACGAGGAAGAGTTTCAGCAGCTTGAGTTTGCGCGCGGTCACCGGATCGACCGCCACGCCGTCGTAGCGGGCCGCCTGCATGGCGTAACGGGTGACCAGCTGGTTCTGCTCGCCGGTGGCCTTGGCCTCCAACCACTGGGTGTCGGCGGTAATGTAGGTGGCGCGCACCCACGAGGCCCTCGACACATACTTGTTGAATTCCGCGAGGTCGGCCTCGGCCTTGTCGACGAAGGCCTTGGCCTCTGTCGGCGTGGGCTTGGGCGGCGTGGGTTTGTCGGTCTGCGCGGCGGCGGGCCCAAGGGCCAGCAGGGCGACCGCCGTGGCGGCCAGCAGCTTTGATTTCATGGCGAAGACGTTCCTGGTCGGTGGCGCGATGCGCGCTTCTGCCGAGGACTGGACCGCCGTGCGCCGACGCCGTCAAGAGACGCGGAGGAACGCCTAGGCGCGGCCCTCGGAGGAGGCGCGCCGGATCGCCGACTCCACGGCGGCCTGTGCGCCGGACTGGCTTATGTCCACGCCCTGATCGACGGTTTCGCCCTCTTCATCCACGATGCGCCAGGCCCAGCCGGCCTCGGCGTGGGACAGGCAATAGGCGAACGGCTTTTCCGTCATAAACGCCTCCAACATTCATGCTGCAATGCGGCATCGGTCGATCATAGCGACTCCAACGCCCATTTGAGTCAAGCGTTGCAGCCGACCGCGCCGCAACACGAAAATGTTGACTGGATCACGGGGCCAACCCCCGATTGACGCTGAACTGGCTTTCGCGTCCCATCGGCCCTGCGGCAGTCTGGCGATGGGGAACAGGTCATGGCGAGCGACGAGACGCCGAACCCGCCCGCGCAGGCCGCTGGACTCCGCGCCTGGGCCCAGAAGGTGCGCGCCAGCCGGGTGCCAGGCGCCGTGGCCGCCGGCCTGCTCGTGGCGGCGTTCGGCGGGGGCTTTCTGGCGGCCAAGGGCATCGACGGCTTCGGCCAAGCCAAACCCGCCGCGACCGCACCCGGGGCGCAAGGCTGGTCCCTGTTCGGCAAGCCACGCAGCGCGGGCGCCCCACGCCGCGGCGTCCCAAAACCCGAGGGCTTCGCCGTCTGGCGCAACCGCATCGACACCTCCAAGTCCGAGCCCCTGGCCTGCGTGGAGCTGACCCGGCCGCTGGACGCCTCCAAGCCCTATGCCGACTTCGTGCTGGTCTCACCCGACCTGGGCCGCAGCCCGGCGGTGTCGGTGAGGGGGTCGGAGCTCTGCGTCGCGGGTCTCGGTTTCGCCGACCGCCGCGTGACGCTGCTGAAGGGCCTGCCGGCCAAGAATGGCGATGTCCTGGCCGCCAATGCCGACGTCGACTTCGTGTTCGGCGAGAAGCCGCCCTATGTGGGCTTCGCCGGCGAAGGCGTGATCCTGCCGCGCGAGGACGCCGACGGCATCGGTATCGAGACCGTCAATGTGAGCCGACTGCAGATCGAGGTCTGGCGGGTGGTCGACCGCAACCTGGTCCGCAAGTCGATCAGCGCCCCCGATCCGTCCGGGGAAGGCCAGTATCCCGACGAATACGGCTCCGACAGCGCAGACGACGAGGGCCGCGTGGTCTGGAAGGGCGAGATCGCCGTCCAGACCCAGGGGGCCGGAGAGCGGACCACCACCGTTTTCCCCCTGGGCGCGGTGCTGAAGGAGATGAAGGCCGGCGCCTATGTGGTGAAGGCCAAAGACGCCTCAGGCGGACGTGGCCTCAAGACCGACGATGGCGGGACAGACGAAGGCTACGACCCCAATCCCCCCGCCCAGGCCCGGCGCTGGGTGGTGTTCACCGACATGGCGCTGGCGGGTTACGACGGCTCCGACGCCTTCGACGTGGTCGTGCGGTCGCTGAAGACCGCCAAGACCTTGTCGGGCGTCCGCGTCGCCCTGGTGGCCCGCAACGGCGAGGACCTGGCCGAGGCCAGGACCGACGCCCAGGGCCATGCGAAGTTCGACCGCCCGCTGCTGGAAGGCGAAGGCGCCGCCGACGCCAAGATGGTCATGGCCTATGGCCCGCAGGGCGACCTGGCGGTGCTGGACCTCGATCGCGCGCCGGTCGACCTCTCCAAACAGGGGATCGGCGGGCGCAACCAGGAGGGCGGCGGCGTCTCCGGCCGCTCCGTGGCCGCGGCCATCGACGGCTATCTCTACGCCGACCGCGGCATCTATCGGCCCGGCGAGACCGTCCACCTGAACGCCCTGCTACGCGACCGCGAGGCCAAGGCCGTCAAGGACCGCAAGGGCGCCATCGTGGTGCGCCGACCCTCGGGCGTGGAGTTCAAACGCTATCCCTTCGACGGTAGCCCCAATGGCGCGGTGACGGTCGACATCGATGTGCCCAGGAGCGCGCCGCGCGGCCGCTGGACGGCGAAGCTGGAGATCGAGGGCCTGGACAAGCCCGCCGGCGAACTCTCGTTCTCGGTCGAGGACTTTGCCCCGCAGCGCCTGGCCGTCACCGCCGTCGGCCAGGAAGCTGTAGCCATGAAGGGCGGCGAGACCCGCAACATCGACGTCACCGCCCGCTTCCTCTACGGCGCGGCGGGGGCGGGGTTGCAGACCCAGGGCGAGGCGCGGCTGCGGGTCGACGCCGATCCGTTCCCGCAGTTCGAGGGCTATCAGTGGGGCGACCAGCGCACGCCCTTCGAGGAGAAGTTCCTGGAGATCGGCCAGACCGTCACCGACGGAACCGGCCGCGCGGTCCTGGCCATTTCCTCGGCGGAGGCGGGCGACACCGCCCAGCCGCTGAGCGCCACCTTCACCGCCAGCGTCTTCGAGCCCGGCGGACGTCCGGTGCGCGAGGGCCTGGACCTCAAGGTCCGCACCAAGCCGCTCTATCTGGGCGTCAAGATCGACCAGGGCGACACCGACGCCCGCGGCGACCCGACCATGCTGCTGGACATCATCGCCGCCGATACGGCGGGCAAGCGGGTGGCCGCCAAGGGCGCGACCTACAGCCTGGTGGCGGAGAACTGGGACTATGACTGGTTCCAGCAGGACGGCCGCTGGCAATGGCGGCGGACCAGCCGCGACGTGGTCGTGGCGCGCGGCACGATCAATATCGAGGCCGGCAAGCCCGCGCGCATCGCCCGGCGCTTGGGCTGGGGCGACTATCGCCTCGAACTCACCGGACCGGGCGGCGCGGCGAGCCTCATCCGCTTCGCCTCGGGCTGGGGCGCGCCGGCCAAGGACGTGGAGGCGCCCGACTTCGTGCGCGTCACCGCTGGACCAAAGACCTATGGCCAGGGCGACACGGTCGAGATCACGCTGAAACCGCCCTATGCGGGTGAGGCCCAGATCGCCGTGGCCACCGACCGGCTGATCGACTTCAAGACGGTGACCGTCGGCAAGAACGGCGCGACCGTGCGCCTGAAGACCAACGGCGCCTGGGGCGGCGGGGCCTATGTGCTGGTCAGCGTCATCCAGCCGCGCGACCCAGTGGCCGCGCCCAAGCCGCGCCGGGCGCTGGGCCTGGTCTATGTCCCGCTCGATCCCAAGAACCGCCGGCTGGACGTGGCCCTGGGCACGCCGGCCAAGGTGGATTCCAAGGCCGTGCTGGAGGTGCCGATCACCATCAAGGGCGCGGGCTTCGGCGGCCGGGCGCGGGTCACGCTTGCGGCGGTGGACGAGGGCATCCTGCGCCTCACCCGCTTTGAGAGCCCCGACCCGGTGAAATGGTATTTCGGCAAGCGGGCGCTGACACTCGACTATCGCGACGACTATGGCCGCCTGCTGGATCCGAACCTGGGGGCCCCGGCCAATGTGAGCTTCGGCGCCGACGGCATCGGCGGCGAAGGACTGACGGTCACGCCGATCAAGACCGTGGCCCTGTGGTCGGGGGTGGTGGAGACCGGCTTGGACGGCAAGGCTGTGATCAAGCTGCCGGCGCCGGAGTTCAACGGCGAGCTGCGCCTGATGGCCGTGGCCTGGACCGACACCGCTGTCGGCGCGGCGTCCAAGCCGCTGACCGTGCGTGAGCCCGTGGTGACCGAACTATCGCTGCCGCGCTTCCTGGCCCCAGGCGACAAGGCCTTCGCCACCCTCGAACTGCACAATCTGGAGGGGAAGGTCGGATCCTACATCGCCGAGCTCACCGCCCAGGGCGGGGTGATCGCGCCCTTCCGCAAGGCCTTCCAACTGGCGCTGGGCCAGCGGATCGCCGAGCGGATTCCGTTCAATGCGCCCCTGCGGGCCGGGATCGGCAAGGTGGGCTTCAAGGTCACCGGACCCGGCTTCTCCACCGCTCGCGACTATCCCATCCAGACCCGGCTAGGCTGGAGCCCGATCACCCGCACGACCATCGAACTGCAGCAATCCGGCGCGTCCTACACCCCGGTCCCCGGCCTGCTCGCCGGGCTGGCGGCGGGGGACGCGACCCTTCAGGTCAGCTACTCGCCGTTCCGCGGCTTCGATCCCGGGCCGATCGCCCAGGCCTTGTCGCGCTATCCCTACGGCTGCACCGAGCAGACCGTGTCGGGCGCCTATCCGTTGCTCTACGCCCAGGAGGTGTCGTCCGACCCGAAGTTGCGGCGCACCTCGGCGGCGCTGAATTCCGCGGTCGGCAAGCTGCTGGACCGCCAGACCCTGGACGGCGCCTTCGGCCTCTGGCGGGTGGGGGACGGAGAGGCCGACGCCTGGCTGGGCGCCTACGCCACCGACTTCCTGATCGAGGCCCAGAAGGCCGGGGCCCCGGTGCCGCAACAGGCCATCGACCGGGCGCTCACCGCCATGCGCCAGATCTCGCGGCCCGAGGGCTGGGCCTCGGTGTCCTACCGCCTGGAGTATCCGGCCTGGTGGGCGGGCTCGCCCGACGCCTCGAAGAAGGCCACGGCGACCATGCGCAGCCGAGCCTCGGCCTATGCGCTCTATGTTCTGGCCAAGGGGGGCAAGGGCGATCTGGCTCGCCTGCGCTGGTGGCACGACGTGCAGATGAAGACTGAGGCCTCGCCGCTGGCCAAGGCCCAGGTCGGCGCGGGCCTGGCCCTCATGGGCGACCGGTCGCGCGCCCGCTCGGCCTTCCGTCAAGCGGTGCGGTCCCTGGGCTATCGCGAGGAGAGCGACTGGTACCAGAGCCCGCTTCGCGACATCGCCGCGGTCATCGCGCTCGCCTATGAGGCTGGCGAAACCGACCTCGCCCGCGGCCTGCAAGGGCGGCTGGAGAACGCGGTCAAGGACCCGGACGCGCTCAACACCCAGGAACAAGCGCGCCTGCTGCAGGCCGCCCACTGGATGCTGAAGGCGGCGGGCCGGATCAACATCGCCGCCACCGGCGCGATCCCGCTCAAGGCGGCCGGCGGCGCCCCGCGCTGGGCGGTCGGCAAGCTCGCCGAGGCGAAGTTCGTCAACGCAGGCTCCGGCGCGCTCTGGCGGACGGTGACGGTGACCGGCGCGCCCGTGGCGCCGCCGGCTCCAGAACAGAATGGCATCACGCTGTCAAAACGATTGATCGGCTTCACCGGCGGCGCGGTCGATCCCGCCGCGCTCAATCAGGGTGATCGGGTGATCGTCCTGGTCTCCGGGCGCTCGGGACAGGCGCGGTCCATGGCCCTGGTGGTCGACGATCCCCTGCCGGCCGGCTTCGAGATCGAGACGGTGCTGGGTCCGGACGACGCTCAGAGCGGACCGTTCAAGTTCCTGGGCGAGCTGACCAGCGCCGACGTCCAGGAGTCCCGTGACGACCGCTATGTGGCCGCTCTGGATCTTCAGGGGAACGCGCCCTTCGCCTTCGCCTATGTGGCGCGCGCCGTGACGGCGGGCGAGTTCCTGTTGCCCGGCGCCCAGGCCAGCGACATGTACCGCCCGAGCCTCAACGCCCGGACGGCGGCCGGCCGCACGGTGATCGCGCCCGGGCAATGAGCGGCGGCGTTTCCGGTGGGGTCCGGCGACTGACGCTGGGCCTCATCGTCCTGCTCGGCGTGGAGGTCGCCGTATTCGCGCTCGACGCCCTGCTGCCGCCCGACCTGTCGCGGGGACAGCGGTCGTCGCCCGTGGCCCTGGATCGACGCGGCGCCTGGCTGCGCGCCCTGCCTGTGGAGAATGGGCGGTGGCGGATCCGCGCTGATCTGGCTCGCACCGATCCGAGCTTCCAGCGCCGTCTGATCGCGGTCGAGGACGAACGTTTCTGGCTGCACCGCGGGGTCGATCCGCTGGCTGTCCTGCGGGCTGGCGGCGGCGCCATCGCCAGCGGCGCGGTCACGTCCGGCGCCTCGACGCTTACCATGCAGACCGCGCGACTGCTGGAGCCCCGGCCGCGCAACCTGGGCTCGAAACTGATTGAGATGGTGCGCGCGGTTCAAATCGAGGCGCGGCTGTCGAAGCGCGAGATCTTGGCGCTGTACCTGACCCTCGCGCCCTATGGCGGCAACCTGGAGGGTGTGCGGGCGGCCAGCCTCTCCTACTTCAGCCAGGAGCCCGAAACCCTGACGCTCGGCCAGCAGGCCCTGCTGATCGCCCTGCCGCAATCGCCGGAGGCCCGCCGCCCAGATCGACGTCCGGAGGCCGCTCGCGCCGCGCGGCGACAGGTGCTGGACAAGCTGATCCGCGCCGGTTCGATCACCGAGTCCGAGGCGACGGAGGCCGAGAGCGAGCCGCTGCCCGGCCGGGCGCCGTTCCCCGCCATGGCTTGGCACGCGGCCGGCGAGCTGGCCCGCGCCGCACCGGTCAGCCAGGCGAGCGTGGTCTCCACCCTGGACGCGCGGCTGCAATCGAAGCTGGAACCCCTAGCCGCCGCCGTAGCGCGCGCCCAGGGCCAGGAGGCGACCGCCGCCATCCTGGTGGTGGAGATCGAGGGCCGCGCCGTGCGCGCCGCCGTGGGTTCGGGCG
>NZ_JANOCX010000252.1:0-7227 GCF_031412415.1 Phenylobacterium sp. | reverse complement strand
CCGAGAGCCGCACGAAGCGGAACTGCGCCGTGGACCAGATCACCAGCTCCTCGGCGAGCCGCGACAGGTGGACGGCGCAGATGCTCGCGGCCGACAGGAACTCGAGCGCGAAGTCGCGGTCCGACACGGCGTCGATCGAGTTGGCCATCGGCCGGTCGAAGCCCAGCGCCCGCGCGGTCGCCTCGCGGTCGATGGGGAACGAGGTCCCGGCCAGGGCGGCCGCTCCGAGGGGGCACTCGTTCATGCGGGCCCGCGCGTCGGCGAAGCGGCCGCGGTCGCGCTGCAGCATCTCCACGTAGGCCAGCAGGTGGTGGCCCCAGGTGACGGGCTGCGCGCTCTGCAGGTGGGTGAAGCCCGGCATCAGGGTCGCCGCATGCGGCTCGGCCTTGGCCAGCAGGGCGCGTTGCAGGTCGCCGATCTGCGTGATCGTGCGGTCGCAGGCCTCGCGGACCCACAGGCGGAAGTCCAGCGCCACCTGGTCGTTGCGTGAGCGGGCGGTGTGCAACCGGCCCGCGGCGGGACCGATCAACTCGCGCAGCCGGGCCTCCACATTCATGTGGATGTCTTCGTACTCGTCGCGGAACGGGAAGGTCCCGGCGGCCATCTCGGCCTCGATGGCCTGGAGGCCGCCTTGGATCGCGGCCTCGTCCTCGCTTGAAATCACGCCTTGCTTGCGCAACATCGCCGCGTGCGCCCGTGAGCCGGCCAGGTCCTGGGCGGCCAGGCGCTTGTCGAAGCCGATGGAGACGTTGATCGCCTGCATCAGTTCGGCCGGTTTGGACGTAAATCGTCCGCCCCACATGGCCTGCCCAGCTTGGGCTTGTCCCTGTGTGGTCTTGTTCGAGGCAGACGAGGAGTTATCGGTCATATGAGCGAGCGTTCGGATGAGGGTGGCTCCGGCGGCCCCAAGATCCCGCTGCGATGGGTGCTGGGGGGCGTCGCCGTTCTCGGCGTCGCCGCGGTTCTCTACATCATCGGTCAGGCTTCCATAAACCCCCAGGGGCAATCGAACCTGAAGAGCCTCGCGAAAGGCGAGATGGCGAAGTTCGCGCTGCCGCTCGAAGCCGCCCCGCCGCCGGCCGCCGGCTTCCTGGACGCCGAGGGTCAGACCAAGCGTCTTGCCGACTTCCGCGGAAAGGTCGTGGTGGTGAACATGTGGGCCACCTGGTGCGCACCCTGCGTCATCGAGATGCCGACCCTGGCCAAGCTGGCCAAGAGCTACGAGGGCAAGGACGTGGAGGTGCTGGCGATCAGCGTCGACCGGCCCGACGACGAGGCCAAGGCCCGCGGTTTCATCGCCAAGCATGCGCCGTTGAAGTTCTATCACGACCCCAAGATGGCCCTGCCGTTCGCCTTCAAGCCCGCCGCCGTGGGCATGCCGACGACGGTGATCTATGGCGCCGACGGGGTGGAGCGCGGCCGCCTGGCGGGCGACGCCGACTGGTCGGGCAAGGACGCCAAGGCCCTGATCGACAAGGTGCTGGCGGAAAGTTGAACAGGCGTCGCGGTTGACCGATGTCCTGGCCCGTGGCCAGACTTCGGCCCAATCGGCGCTTTGGGCCTGCTGACGTTCTTCTCCCCTCGCATCCGCGCGGACCGAACAAGCCGCTTCCCAGACGACTGAGATGGAGACCGGGCCCCCGGCGATCCTCGTCGCGAGCCCGTGCGGGACACTTTGAGTCAGGGAGACGAGACGAACATGGCCACCGGCACGGTCAAGTGGTTCAACGCCACCAAGGGCTTCGGCTTCATCCAACCTGACGACGGCGGCAAGGACGTGTTTGTCCACATCTCCGCGGTCGAGAAGGCGGGCCTTCGGGGCCTGAATGAAGGCGAGAAGGTCAGCTACGAGGAAAAGGAAGAGCGCGGCAAGAACGCCGCGGTGGACCTCAAGCAAGTCTGAGATCCGCCCCTAGATTTTGAGACGTCGGGCGGACGCTCGCGCCTTCGGGTGCGGGCGTCCGCTCTGCGTTTGAGCGTCGAACATGCGACATTGTGGCGCTGCCTTGCGAGGCTGCGGCGCGGCACATGGCAAGGCTCTGTTTACCGCTTTCCGGCGTGATGGCTGCGCGGGATCGAGAAGCGAACCCGCCCAAGGGACGGGGCGCCATGGAAGTTGAGGCCACGGACGGCGAAGCCGCCGGCTGGTTCTTCGAGAACGCGCTCGACGCCTTCGTCGTGGTCAGCCACGGCGTGGTCGCATCCGCCAATCCAGCCTGGCTTTCCCTGTCCGGCTGGTCGCTGGAGCAGACCCTGGGGCGTCCGTACGCCGAGCTCCACCATCCCGACGACACCGAGCTGATCCAGGCCCACGTCGCCCAGCTCAAGCAGGGCGGCGCGGCGATCTTCGATCATCGGATACCCGCCGCGAACGGCGACTGGCTCTGGGTCCGCACGCGGGCCAAGCGGGCCGGCGACGGCCGCGCCCTGCTGGTCATCCAGGACATATCGGCCGAACGCCAGGCCGCTGAGAGCAACGACAAGCTGGGTCGCGTGGCCGAACTGCTGGGCGAGTCGGCGGGGGTCTATGTCTGGCGCTTTGACGCCGACGCCTGCGAATACGATCTCAACCCTCTGGTCACCGGGCGCGCGGGCGCAGGCCTCCAGCGTGTGGGTGAAGCGGTCTTCAAGGCTCAGATCCACGCCGACGACCGCGGCCTTCTCGATGAGCTTTGGGCCAAGGTGCGCCGCACCGGCCAGGCCGACATCGTCGTCTATCGCCACCAGGCCGAGACCGGCGAGTGGCGCAGGTTCCGCACCGCCTGGCGCGGCGTCCGGCCGCTGCCGTCCGGCGAATGGGATGTGCTCGGGATCACCCAGGACGTCACCGAACTGGCCGACGCGCGTGACGCCGCACTAGGCGCCGTCCAGGCCAAGACCGAGTTCCTGGCCAATATCAGCCACGAGATCCGCACGCCGATGAACGGGGTGATGGGCGTGCTGCATATCCTCAAGAACGAAAATCTCTCGGACGCCGCCCAGGTACTGGTGGACGAGGCCCTGGCCTGTGGATCGACCCTGGCCCAGTTGCTGGGCGATATCATCGACTTCTCCCGGATCGAGGGCGGCGGTCTGGAACTGGCGCCTGAACCGTTGGACCTGTCGCGCGAAGGTGACGTGGTGATCGGAATGCTGCGCGCCGAGGCCGACGCGCGGGGCCTGTCCCTCTCCATCGAAGCTCCCGAAACCCTTGGCTGGGCCTCGCTTGACCCAGGGCGGTTGCGCCAGATGCTGTTCAACCTCGCCGGCAATGCGGTGAAGTTCACGCTGAAGGGTGGGGTGCGGATCAAGCTCGCGACCTCGGGCAGCGGCGCGGCCCAGCGGCTGCGGATCGAGGTCTCCGACACGGGCGTCGGTATCCCGCTGGACGCTCAGGCGAGCCTCCTGGATCGCTTCCAGCAGGCGGACGGCTCGACCACCCGACGTTTCGGCGGATCGGGGCTGGGGCTCGCCGTGACCAAGGCGCTGGCCGAGCGCATGGGTGGCGGGATCGGCTTCAACAGTGTCGAGGGCTTGGGTTCCACCTTCTGGATCGAGATCGCCGCGCCGGCATGCGCCGCGCCGGCGCCGATCAGCGCCAGCCGTTGCTTGACCGGTCTGCGCATTCTTGTGGTCGAGGACAATCCCACCAACCGTATGGTGGCGCTGCGGATACTGACGGAGCTGGGCGCCGAGGTCGAGATCGCTCGCGACGGCGCCGAGGGCGTCGAACAGGCGGCGGCCAGCGCCTACGACCTCATCTTCATGGACATCCAGATGCCGGTGATGGACGGAGTGGAGGCCGCGCTGCGCATCCGCTCCCTGCCGGGCCAGGCCGGCGAGACCCCGATCGTCGCGACCACGGCCAATGTCTTGCCCGATCAGATCGATAGCTATCGGCGCGCGGGGATGGACGGCTATGTGGCCAAGCCCATTTCGCCGGCCGCCCTGCTGGCCGAGATCGCCCGGCTCGCCGACGCCATGGCGCCCGAGCAGGCCGCCTAGGCTAGTTCCCGCTGACGCGCGCGCGCGCCGCTGGCGTCGGTCTCGGTCAGGGTCCGCAGCAGGTTGACCAGCGAGGCGCGGGCCTCCTGCGGCAGGCGCTCGAACGCGGTCAGCAACTCAAGAGCCCCAGGCGTGCGGATCCGGCTCAGCAGATCGATGTCGCCGCCGATCTCGACGCCCGAGGTGTCGAGGACGTCCATCAGATCCACGACTCGGCAGCGCAGCGCGCGGGCGATCTGCACCAGGCGGGAGAACGAGATGCGGTTGGCGCCGTTTTCGTACTTCTGGATCTGTTGGAAACTGACGCCGCACTGTTCGGCCAACGCTTCCTGCGACATTCCAATCGTCCGCCGACGTATCCGGACCGCCGCGCCAAGCGCCACGTCCATCGGATCGGGGGTCTTGTTCGAATGCTCCACGGTCATCGTCGTCTCCTCACCCGAAACGTCCGAAGGCCGAGCAAGCGCGCCTGGGATCGCTTAGGATTCGAGGAAGTTAAGGCTCATATTTCAACTTTGAAAAGCGCGCTCAGCGCCTCAACCTCAACCACAGACGAGCGTGTTCAGCGAACATGTTTCTTGGGTCAGCCGGAACTGGCTTCTCGCGCGCGCGCCAAACGCTGCGAGGTCTTCGCATCTACCTGTTTGACGACTTCGACGCCGGCGCCGTTGAGGTGTTGTTTCTCAAGCCCGTCGTAGAAATAGTGAACCCCGACATCCAGGGCGTCGGCCAGTCGCCAGATCATCGACGCCGAGATCCGGTTCGCGCCGCATTCGTACTTCTGAACCTGTTGGAACGTCACGCCGCAAAGTTGTCCCAACTGACGTTGGGTCAGATTCAACTCCCGCCGACGGTGGAAGACTCGCTTGGCCAGATGAAGATCAATGTCGTCGCGCATGGCTCTATTCGGTGCTGCGTTCAGAGTTCCAGTCGAAAGACGGGTCAAATTGGGACGCCCGCCTTCTTCCGCATAACGACAGGCAAGTTGCGAACCATCCGACTCAGATGGCGGTGACAGGGCAGCGTGCGTTTCCAATTTTGCCTCCACCTCCGGCGGAAGCCGCCCGGAAGGTCTGAAATCTCGTTCCATGCCAGCCTGTAAGTTCGGCGCATGACAGTTAATCGTCGCCGCCGTGTGAACGCTGGCTGAACCGTTTTCTCAGTCGCCGCGCGCGCCAGTCCGCGGCTGCCGGATGTCGCAATGGCGCGTCTTGCAACAGTTTGCATGGCGGCCCGGGAGGGACTCGAACCCCCGACCTTCGCTTTAGGAAAGCGCTGCTCTGTCCGGCTGAGCTACCGGGCCTTGCCAATCATCGGGGCCTGGAGGCCGCCGCCAGACCGATGCCACGTTCGCCGCCCGGCGCCAAGCGGACGGCCCCTCGTTCGATTTGGCGCTCCCCGTGAAACTCCCGATTGCGCGCCGACGCGACGCAGGCGATGGATAGGCGTCAAACGGACGCTTTTCGGGAGCTTCACAGTGCAGGGCAACAAGCCACTCGTCCCGGGATGGATGCTCGCTCTTGCGATCGCGATCATGTCTGGCGGTTTCAGCGCGCTGGCGGTCTGGTTGTTGAGCAAGAAGGCGAGCGGCGGTTAGACCAGGCCAGGGCGGCGGCCCCGCTGGCGGCGACCCTTTACGCGGCGGAAAACAATCGCCGTTAGGTTGGATGTCATGGCCGACCCCTTTGTCCGAGCCGAGCGCAGGGCGCTGATCAGACAGCGCACGTTTTTGCGTGGCCGGATCTGCTACGGCCCCAAGCACGTGATTTCGATCGATTGCGGCATCCGCAACCTCACCATCCATGGCGCCATGCTGCGTGTTCCGGGCGATCAGCCGCTGCCGCCCGCCTTCGCCCTGTTGCAAGTCAGCGAGGGGGCGGCCTTCGACGCCCGCGTGAGCTGGCGGCGCGGCGACACGCTGGGCGTCAAGTTCGAGGGCCGGCACGACCTCCGCGGTCCGGTCGACGAGGAATTCCGGGCCCTGCGGGCGATCTGGGCCGCGCTGGCCTCGGCCTGAGGCCGCTCCGCCCTATTTCGCGCTCTTCAGCGCGTCCCAGGTCTGGCGGATCTGGGTGAGACCCTCGGCCGCTGACGTCGCGATGTCGTGGCGGCCGTCGAAGGCCACGCCGGTCAGGTCGCCCCGACGCCAGCGCAGTCGCGCCTCATAGACCAGGCCCGCCTCCAGCTGCAGCAGCATGAAGCGCCCGGGCAACGGATAGATTTGGCCGATCTTCAGCCGCGATCCGCCCTGGCTGAGGTCGACGATGTTGCAATCGGCCCACAGACCGTGGTCGGGCCCATAGAAGGCGCGCGCACGCAGGTTCGCCGCGACGCGGGGGTGGGCTCGGCGCTCGTGGTAGTCGAGGTCGTGGGTCACGAAGCTTGACTACAGGACAACGGTTTAGGCGCCCTTAAGTCAGCCTGCGCGTATTGCCGCATCCCCGGTCTCGCCAAGCCGCGCGCGATCGGCCTATCTTCCGCGGCGCGCGGCCACGATGGGCGGCGCGGGGGGAACGGTCCATTGGCGGTCTTGCGTTACTTCCGGCTGCTTTATGTCCAGGTGCTGATCGGCATCGCGCTGGGCGTCGCGGTCGGCGCCCTTTGGCCCGACGTGGGCGTGGCGCTGAAGCCGCTGGGCGACGGCTTCATCAAGTTGATCAAGATGGCCGTGGCGCCGGTGATCTTCTGCACCATCGTCTCCGGCATCGCCCGGATGAGCGACATGAAGGCCTTCGGCCGGCTGGGCGCCAAGACCCTGATCTATTTCGAGGTGGTCTCCACCTTCGCCCTGGTTTTGGGCCTGGTGGTCGGCAATCTGGTCAAGCCGGGCGCGGGCTTCAACATCGACCCCGCCACCCTCGATCCCTCGATCGCCGCGGGATATGTGGACAAGGCGGCCCATGGCCAGAGCCTGCCTGAATACGTGCTCTCCTTGATCCCCGACGCCTTCTTCGGCGCCTTCGCCCAGGGAAACCTGCTGCAGGTGCTGGTGATCGCGATCCTGACCGGGTTCGCCTGCTCGCGCCTCGGGCCGTTCGGCGACAAGGTCGCCACGACCTTGGAGGACGTCTCCAAGGTGTTCTTCTCGATCATTCAGGTCGTGGTCAAACTCGCCCCGATCGGCGCCTTCGGCGCCATGGGCTTCACCATCGGCAAGTACGGGCTGGAAGCCCTGGTCAAGCTGGGCGCGCTGGTGGCGACCTTCTACACGACCTCGCTGCTGTTCGTGCTGGTCGTGCTGGG
>NZ_JANOCX010000251.1:0-5613 GCF_031412415.1 Phenylobacterium sp. | reverse complement strand
GATCTCCGGCCAGAAGGGCTGGCACGGCGTCGCCATCGCCTCGCGCCTCCCCATCGAGGATGTGGCGCCGCTCAACGCCTGCCGGGAGGGCCATGCCCGCTGCGTCTCGGGCAAGATCGGCGGCATCGAGGTGCAGAACTTTTACATCCCCGCCGGCGGCGACATTCCGGATCGGGAGCTCAACGCGAAGTTCGACCACAAGCTGGACTTCTATGAGCAGCTCACCGCCGACATGGCCCGCCGCGACCCTAGGCAGCCCTTGGCCATCGTCGGGGATCTGAACGTGGCGCCCGGCGAGTTCGACGTCTGGAGCCACAAGCAGATGTCGAAGATCGTCAGCCACACCCCCATCGAGCTGGAGGCCTTCGCCGCGCTCAAGGCCAGCCTCAACTTCACCGACCTGGTGCGCGAGGCCATCCCCGACCCGCAGAAGCTGTTCTCGTGGTGGAGCTACCGCGCCGCCGACTTCCGCGCGTCGAACCGCGGGCTGCGCCTGGACCACATCCTGATCTCGCCCGGTCTGCGCGAGGCGGCCTTCCGCCACGGCGCGGCGGCGGCCCGGGTCCACGACGACGTTCGCGAATGGGAGCGCCCCAGCGACCACGCCCCGGTTAGCGCGGACTTCGGGCTCTAGGGCTTGAAGTTGGCGGCCATGACGCACCGAGGCGTCCCGCCCGCCAGCGTCACCGTCACCGGGTTACCCACCCCTGGCTTGAAGTAGGATACGCCCCGCTTGGTGGTGACCCGCAGCACGGCGGGCGCGGTGAACTGACAGATCGGCGCGAAGCCGGTTCCACCGCCGTCGCCGACCACGTTGCAGGCGACGTGCCCGAACCGGCGGTCGAACGTCACCTCATTGAAGATGAAGGTCTTCTTGGGTTTCACCGGCAGCGCGTCGAACTCCGCCAACGTCAGCACCGGACAGGGCGGCCCGGCGATGGTCGCAGGATTGGCCGCCGCCTCCGACTCCGCGATCTTCTCCAGCCGGTTCTGGTAGGAGGTGACGCCCACCACCGTGAAGCCGACCACCAACGCGGCGATCATCATCAGCGGGAAGGTCTTGGCGAGACCCCACCTCTTAGCGGCCACCTAAGGCGCCAGCCGATACCCGCCCGCCTCGGTCAGCAGCAGCCGGGCGTTGCCGGGATCGGGCTCGATCTTCTGGCGCAGACGGTAGACGTGGGTTTCCAGGGTGTGGGTGGTGACGCCGGCGTTATAGCCCCAGACCTCGGCCAGCAGTTCCTCGCGGCTGACCGGCTTTTCGCCCGCCCGGTAGAGGTACTTCAGGATGTTGGTCTCTTTTTCCGTCAGCCGGATCTTCTTCTGGTTGGCGTCCACCAGCATCTTGGCCGAGGGCCGGAACTCGTAGGCGCCCAGGTGGAAGACCGCGCCCTCGGACTGTTCGTGGCTGCGGAGCTGGGCGCGGATACGGGCCAGCAGGACCTGGAACTTGAAGGGCTTGGTCACATAGTCGTTGGCCCCGGCGTCCAGGCCCGAGATGGTGTCCTCGTCGGTGTCGGCGGCGGTGAGCATGATGATCGGGCAGACCACACCCTGGGCCCGCATCTGCCGGCAGGCCTCTCGGCCGTTCATGTCCGGTAAGTCTACGTCCAGCAGAATGAGGTCGGGGCGATTCTCGACGGCCGACGCCACCCCGGCGCCGCCGGTCGCGGCCTCAAGAGCCGAGAATTCCTCGGAAAGTTGGAGCTGCTCGGCGATCGCGCCGCGCAGGTCTTCGTTGTCGTCCACGACGAGCAAGGTCTTGCGTTGAGCCATGAGCCGGAACATGCACCGTGTCGCCCCCGCGCGCCAACCTCTCGAGACCCCGCAGACCATGATCTTCACGGCTATGTCAGATGGAACCTTCGATCTGGGCGGCCACATCGTGCCTTGCGCGCTCGGCATGGGTGGGGTCGTGGGCGCCAAGGACAAGCGTGAGGGCGACGGCGCCTCGCCGTTGGGGACCTGGACCATTCGCCGCGTGCTCTATCGGCCCGACAAGGGCGAGCCGCCGGAAACCGGCCTGCCCACCAAGGCCCTGGCCCGCGACGACGGCTGGTGCGACGCCCCTCTGGACCCGGCCTATAACCGCGCGGTGAAGCTGCCCCATCCGGCCAGCGCCGAGCAGATGTGGCGCGACGACGACGTGTACGACCTGGTCTGCGTCCTGGCCCACAACGACGACCCGCCGGTTCCGATGCTGGGCTCGGCCATCTTCCTGCACCTGGCCAAGCCCGGCTATCCGCCCACCCAGGGCTGCGTCGCCCTGGCCCGCGAGCATTTGCTGGAGCTGCTGGCCAAGGCCCGGCTGGGCGACGCCGTGGCGATCGTCAGGGCCTAGCCCGCGCGCCGAACAACGCCGAGCCGACCCGCACGCTGGTGGCGCCGAAGCGGATCGCGGTCTCGAAGTCGTCGCTCATGCCCATGGACAGCTTGGCCAGCCCGTTGCGCGCCGCGATCTTGGCCAGCAGGGCGAAGTGCGGCCCCGGCGGCTCCCCCACCGGCGGAATGCACATCAGGCCCTCGACCTCCAGGCCGTGGATCGCGCGAACCGTTGCGATGAACGCGTCGGCCTCGGCGGGCGCGACGCCGGCCTTCTGGGCCTCCTCGCCGGTGTTCACCTGCACATAGAGACGCGGCGTCCGGCCCTGCTTCTGGACCTCGGCCGCCAGCGCCGCGGCCAGTTTCTCCCGGTCCAGGCTCTCGATCACGTCGAAGAAGGCCACGGCTTCCTTGGCCTTGTTGCTCTGCAGCGGCCCGATAAGGCGCAGCTCCACGCCCGCGCGCCGTTCGCCCCAGCGCTCCATGGCTTCCTGCACCCTATTCTCGCCGAACACGGCCTGGCCGGCCTCCAGGACTGGCGCGATCGCCTCCCAGGGCTGTTGCTTGGAGACGGCGACCAGGGTCACGTCGGAGGCGGCGCGGCCGCACGCCTTCGCCGCGCGGGCGATCCGGTTTAGGACGTCGGAGAGGGCATCGGGAGAGACGGTCATTTCGGGCGGCTTCTGGACAGTGACGCGGACGGCGGCAGCCTTAGGCGCGCGGGCGGCCTGGCGAAAGCCCTCCCTGATGTTCTTCACCGACCCGCAGCGCACCCCCGACATCGAGGCGGCCATGCTGCGCCTGCCCCGTGGATCGGCGGTGGTCTATCGCGCCTTCGGCGCGGCTGACGCTGAGCTCCGGGCGCGTCGCCTGCTGGTCATCGCGCGGGCAAGGGGACTGAAGCTGCTGATCGGCGCCGACGCCGCCCTGGCCCTGAAAATCGGCGCCCATGGCGTCCACCTGCCCGAACGCCTGGCGAGCCAGGCGGCGCGACTGAAGCGGCAAGGCTTTCTGGTCACCACCGCGGCCCACAGCCTCCGGGCCGCGCGACGAGCGTTCGCCTTCGGCGCCGACGCGGTGGTGGTGTCGGCGACATTCCCCTCGGCCAGCGCCTCGGCCGGACCGCCCATGGGACCCGTTCGTCTGGCGATCCTGGTTCGGGCCGCCGGGGGCCCGGTCTACGGCCTGGGCGGAATCAGCGACAAAACAGCCCGCAGGCTGTTGCCTACGGGCGTGGTCGGGATCGCGGCTGTGGAAGCCCTTAGAACTTAAAGGCGGTCTCGAGACGGACGCGCGGGGCGGAATCCACCGGCTGCGTCTTCTTGTATTCCGGCGTTTCCTGGTCGCCGAACGCCACGGCGCCGCCGACCCGAAGGCTGGGCGTCACCCGGAAATAGGCCCCCGCCTGGATGTCGTTCAATTGCATGTCGCGCTCGGCCCGTTGATTCAGGTTGAGCGTGACCCCCCAGCGCCCCCTGCGCGTATCCAACAACGCCTTGGTCCCTTGCGGGGTCATGGTTGTTTCGCTGCGCACGGTGAAGTCGGCGGTCTTGCCCTTCGCCGATTGGGCATGCGCCGCCGAGGCCCCGCTCGCGAGGAGCGCCGCACCGACCAACGAAATGACCAAACGCTTGGACATGACCACCTATATAGCCCCTAAGCCCCGGCCTCGCCATTACACGACGCGACCGTTGGCTCGATTAAAGTCCCCGCGGAGGCGAGGTCAACAGATTGCGGCGCCTCGGACCGGTCTGTGGACAGATCGCCCGGCGCCTGTGGCGGCAGGGCAACGCGATTCCTGTTTGGCGGTTCCCCGCGCATTGTTATAGAGGCTGCGGCTCGGGGGGCGGCGCCGCGGCGCTGAACCGACGCGGACTAACGACTGGGAGCGACTATATGCCGTTTGTGCGCGGTGAGTTTATGCGTGGCGTGACGACCGGGGTGCTGGTGCTCAGCCTCACGGCCCTGGCGGCTTGCTCCAGCAGCAGCGGTACGCGAACCTTCCAGACGCAGGAAGAAGGCGGCTTCAGCCTGTTCGGACGCGGCGGCGGCGGCAAGGCCAAGGGCTCGTCGGGCTCGGCGCCGGCCATCGGCGTCAACGGCTACCTGTGGCGCGCGACCCTGGACACGCTCTCCTTCATGCCGCTGGCCTCGGCCGATCCCTACGGCGGCGTGGTCATCACCGACTGGTATGTGAATCCCGAAAAGCCGGACGAGCGCTTCAAATGCACCGTCTACATCCTGGATTCGCGCCTGCGCGCCGATGGCCTGAACGTGGCGGTCTTCAAGCAGAACCGCGACGCCAGCGGCGCCTGGATCGACGCGGCCTCGGCCGGTCAGACCGAGACCGATCTGGAAAACGCGATCCTTACCAAGGCCCGGCAGCTTCGACTGTCGAACATCGGCTAAGGCCTAAAAGGGCGCATCAGCAAGGGTGAGAACCGTCGGATGCGCTCTCCCATCTAGGGTCAGCGCGACGTCCGCCGCTGGCCGGTTCCCCACCGAAGTCTGAAAGCTGTCCGCATGGCCCGCTACAATCCGAAAGAGACCGAGCCGAAGTGGCGAAAGGCCTGGGACGAGGCCCAGGTCTTCCGCGCCGGCCCGCCCGCGCCCGGAACCCCGAAATACTACGCGCTCGAGATGTTCCCCTATCCGTCGGGGCGCCTGCACATGGGCCATGTGCGCAACTACTCGCTGGGCGACGTGGTGGCCCGGTTCAAGCGCGCCCGGGGCTTCAATGTCCTTCACCCGATGGGCTGGGACGCCTTCGGTCTGCCCGCGGAGAACGCGGCCATGGAGCGCGGCGTGGATCCCCGCGGCTGGACCTACGACAACATCGCCCGCATGCGCTCCGAGCTGAAGGAGCTGGGGCTCAGCATCGACTGGTCCCGCGAGTTCGCCACTTGCGACGTCGAATACTACGGCAAGCAGCAGGCGTGGTTCCTGGACCTGATGAAGACCGGCCTGGTCTATCGCCGCGAAAGCACCGTCAACTGGGACCCGGTCGACCAGACGGTGCTGGCCAATGAGCAGGTGGTCGACGGCCGTGGCTGGCGATCGGGCGCGGTGGTCGAGAAGCGCAAGCTGAACCAGTGGTTCCTGCGCATCACAGACTATGCCGACCAACTGCTGGAAGATCTGTCCACCCTGGACCGCTGGCCCGACAAGGTCCGGTTGATGCAGGAAAACTGGATCGGTCGCTCCAAGGGGGCGAAGTTCTCATTCCAGTTCGCCGGCGACGCGCCTGCCGGTTTCGAGGCCGGCCTGCCGGTCTACACCACCCGGCCCGAC
>NZ_JANOCX010000250.1:0-6235 GCF_031412415.1 Phenylobacterium sp. | reverse complement strand
CCAAACCGAAAGCCCGGCGCCGCAAGAGTTCGCCGTCGCGCCATACCGATCCGTAGATAAAAGTTTGCAAGTTTAGTCTTCGCTCACGCAGCATCGCCACTCGCGACTGCGAGATAAGTCTTCATCGTCCAAAACTCCCCGAAATTGACGCGGCGTAACAGTCTTCGATGTCTTGGTATTTGCGCAACAGCACACTGGAAGTTCGACATGAACAGCGATCACTTATCAACGTCATGTTGACAGACTCCAGCCCCGCGCGAGAGCCTTGCCGTGTCGGGGGATAGGCCGCCTGCCCCTGGACGATATCTTGAGCGGCGATGCTGACGGATCGAGCCACTAGAGCCCCGGCCGTCATGGGAGGAACCTGGAATGTCTCACACTCTGCATTTGCGGAGCCTGCTTATCGTGGGCGCGTCCGCCGTCGCGATAAGTACGATCGCTTCCCCCGCCTGGTCCCAGAACGTTATCGAGGAGCTGGTCGTCACCGCCCAGAAGCGCGAGGAAGCGCTCCAGGACGTCCCGATCGCCGTCTCGGCGTTCAACCAGGACGCCCTCGAAAAGGGCAAGATTGACGGCGGCCCGAACCTCGTCCTGGCCGTGCCGAACGTGAACTTCTCCAAGGGCAACTTCACCGGCTACAACTTCCAGATCCGCGGCATCGGCTCCAAGCTGGTGGCGGGCTCGGGCGACGCCGGCACAGGCATCCACCTGAACAACGCCCCGCTGATCTCCAACAACCTGTTCGAGACCGAATTCTACGACGTGGAACGGGTCGAGGTCCTACGCGGACCGCAGGGCACCCTGTACGGCCGCAACGCCACCGGCGGCGTGGTCAACCTGATCACCGCCAAGCCCATCGACGAGTTCGAAGCGATGGTGAAAGGCGAGATCGGCAACTATTCCACCCGCAAGGTCCGTGGGATGATCAACCTGCCGTTGGGCGACACCTTCGCCCTGCGCCTGGCGGGTTCGTATCTGAAGCGCGACGGGTTCGGGAAGAACCTGGTCACCGGCAACGACGCCGACGACCGCGATCTCTATGGCGCGCGCGCGACCCTGGCGTTCACGCCGACCGACGAGTTCCGCGCCTACTTCATGTGGGATCACTTCAACGAGGAAGATAACCGCTCGCGGATCGGCAAGCAGTTCTGCACCAAGGACGCGGGCCCGGCCAATGTGGGCGGCCTTGGGTACTCCGCAGCTGCGGGCGGCCTGATCGGCCAGATCCAGCGGGGCTTCTTCAGCCAAGGTTGCCAGGCCACGTCTCTGTATTCCGCCGGCGTGCTGGGCACGGTGAACTCGCAGGCCACGCTAGGCGGCCTATTCGGCGCGCTGGGCGGTTTCCAGACTGGCGACGCGTATGCCGGCAAGATGCAGACCACCAATGTCCGCGACATCGAATCGACCTTCGACCCGATCTATGAGTCCAAGACCGACATCTACATGTTCAACGTCGACTGGGACCTGACCGACGAACTGAAACTGACCTGGTTGTCGGCCTTCACCAAGTTCGATCTCTACACGCGCCAGGACTATAACCGCTATGTCCCGAGCGTGGCCTTCAACGCGAGCCCCAACCCGGTCAACGCCTTCGCCGGGGTGCCGGGCTACGCTGCGGCGATCTACCCTAGCCTGTTCCCAGGCGGGGTAATCAACGACCCTCAGAACGGCCCGTTCAACCGGTTCACCACCAGCGACATTTCCTCGGCCTTCACCGAGCAATGGAGCCAGGAGGTCCGCCTGCAATCAGCCTATGAGGGACCGTTCAACTTCAACATCGGCGCCATTATGGTTCGCTACCAGGGCACCGGCGACTACTACGTTATGTTCAACACCGGGACCGGCTTCTACCAACTGAACAACCTGTTCAACACCGGCAATCCGAACTGCACCGGCGCCGCGCCCTGTGTCGCGATCGACCCGAACAAGGAGCCTAACCGCAGCGGCCACAATTATTACGACGCCTACGGCCCCTATGACCTGCGGTCCCATGCCTTCTTCGGAGAGGTCTACTGGCAGGTGGCCGACACCTTCAAGATCACCGGCGGCCTGCGCTACACCAACGACGACAAGGAGGTGGAAAACCACCAGGTCACATTGGGAACGCCCGGAAATGGGATCGGCGGTCCGCTGCCGGGTACGCCCAGCATCCTGAAGGTCAACTTCACCGAGATCACGGGCCGGATCGGCGCGGACTGGAAGCCAGACCTGGGCTTCACTGACGAGACACTGCTGTATGGCTTCTTCTCGCGCGGGTACAAGGCGGGGGGCTTGAACTCACCCTGCAGCGGCGGGGCCGGCGTGATCTGCGGTCCGGCGACCTTCGAACCGGAGTTCATCAATTCCATCGAGATCGGGGCCAAGAACACCCTGCTCGACGGGACGATGACCCTCAACGCTACCTTCTTCAACTATGACTACGAGGGCTATCAGGTCTCCAAGATCGTCAACCGCGCCTCCACCAACGAGAACATCGACGCCAAGATTCGCGGTCTCGAGTTCGAGTCGGTCTGGCAGCCACTGGAAGGCCTGCGCCTGAATGCGGCGATCGGCTATCTCGACACCGAGATCAGCTCGGGCCTCTCGATCGACACCTTCAACCGCACCCAGGGCAATCCCAACCTGATCCTTGTGAAGTCGAGCGCGGCGTCCAACTGCGTGGTCAACGTGGCCTCGGCCCAGGCGGCGCTTGGCTTCTCCAACGCCACCAACGACCCCTTCGCCCTGCTTGGTATCTGCACCCCCGCCTCCACGGCCGGCGCAGGCACGAATATCGGCGGCGGCGCCATCGCCGTCGGAACCAACGCCTTCGGCGGCCTGGTCAGCGACGGCATCCCGGTGGGCCTGGAAGGCAAGGAGTTGCCCAACGCCCCGCACTGGACGGTTTCGCTGGGCGCCCAGTACGACTGGACCTTCGGGAACGGTTGGAACGTGACCCTGCGCGGGGACTACTACCGCCAGACCGAGACCTTCGCCCGGATCTACAACAGCGTCCCCGACCGGATCGACGACTGGCAGAACGTCAACCTGACCCTCACCATCGCCAATCCCGAAAACGGGTGGGAGGTCGGCGCCTATGTGAAGAACGCCACCGACGAGGAGGCCATCACCGACTTCTACCTCACCGATGACTCCTCGGGCCTGTTCCGCAACGCCTTCTACACCGAGCCGCGCACCTACGGCATTTCGCTGCAGAAGCGCTTCTAACCGCCTGAAATCCTAGCCGCGAGGCCTGGCCGTCGCCCCATGGGCGGCGGCCATTTTTTCTGCCGTTTCGGCTGCGAACCAAGATGGTCGAATTGGAATTCCTAGAGTCGGTATGAAAAAGCGGTCCGAAGACCGCCCTTCGCAATCCACGTTTCCGTTTGATTCACGAATTCGTCAAAGAACGCTGGTCGTTTTTGTACGTGCTATTCGAAAACGCGGTATTTCGGCCACAGGCCGCCCAAAGGTCGCCTCAAACACCCTAGGTGATCGTCAATAACATTGACGGCGCACGCCGCCGGACAGAGGTTCCGCCGCCCGGCGCCTCCCCGCGCCGGACTTCACTGCATGCGCATCACGCGGGCGGCTACGCGGACGGATTCACGTCCCGCCGCCCTGGGAGGATACTGATGTCTTATAACGCTCCGCGTCTGCGGACCCTGCTCGCCATGAGCGCGTCCGTCGCGACGCTGTCGGCGATCGCGGTCCCCGCCTTCGCCCAAGACGCCGCCGCTGACCAAGGCTTCGAGATCGAAGAATTGGTGATCACCGCCGAAAAGCGGGAACAGGCTCTGCAGGACGTGCCCGTCGCCGTCTCGGCCTACACCTCGGAACAACGCGACATCGCCGGCATCACCGGTATCCAGGATTTCGTGAACTTCACGCCGGGCATGAACTATTCGGGCACCGACCGCGTCTCGCTGCGCGGCGCCGGCCGTAACACCTTCTACGTGGGCAACGACCCGGGCGTGGCCTCCTACACGGACGGCTTCTACTCGGCCTCCTCGTCGGAACTGTTCAAGTCGCCGCTGTTCATCGAGCGGACGGAAATCCTGCGCGGTCCCCAGGGCACCCTGTACGGCCGCAACGCCATCGGCGGCGCCATCAACCAGGTCTCCAAGCGCCCCTCCGACGAATTCGGCGGAGAGATCCGCGCCGGCGTGGGCAACTACGACCGCACCAAGATCGAGGGCGTGGTCTCGATCCCCGTGGCGGAAAACCTCCGCTTTAAGATCGGCGGCAGCCAGGACTGGCAGCGCAAGGGCTTCATCAAGAACATCGGCACCGCCAATGACGGCGCCGAGATCAAGCGCACCTATTTCGAAGTGCAGATGGAAGCCGAGCTCGGCGAGGATCTCGACGTCTTCGTCCGCTACAACCGCACCAACTGGGATGACACGATGGGCGTGGGCGACCGCCTCGCCAACCTGATCACCCCGTACGACACCACCAACCCGTTCGGCCCGATCGGCAACCTGATGCCGAACGCCCAGTTCGGCTACGCCACGCCCAATCCCGGCGTCACCGACCCCTACACTCAGAACACCAACACGGACGGCTATGGCCAGCTCCGCGGCAACCACATCCTGATCGCCAACGTCACCTACGACCTGGGCTTCGCCGACCTGAAGTACGTCGGCGGCTTCCAGCAGTACAACTACCGCACCGGCGGCGATAACGACGGCACGAGCCGCACCGCGGCGATCGCCATCCCCGGCATGGCGGTTCCCTACTTCCCGACGCTGACCACCGACTTCGACGAGAACAAGCGGTACTTCTCCAACGAGATCAACCTGACCTCGAATTCGGACGGCCCGTTGCAGTGGATCCTGGGCGTCTATCAGTACCATGAGGAATACAAGCAACGGATCCAGCTCGCGAACCCGAACCAGGTCCAGCTGGCCAACCCGCTGACCCTCGCCGGCACCGCCGCGGCGCCGAACCCGCTGCGCAACTACGCCGACACCCAGGCGGCCCTGACCTCCAAGGCCTACGCCGTGTTCGGTCAGGCGACCTATGAGTTCAACGAGCAGTTCGCCGTCACCGCCGGCCTGCGCTACACCAAGGATGAGAAGGACGGCTTCGAAAGCCAGCGCCTCATCATCCTGTCGCCTGCCATCGCCTTCGGCGCGGCGGCCTTCGACGTCTCCACCGACACCAATCCGACCGTCCCCGGGGTGCAGAATTCCCGCAACCTGTCCGACAGTTGGGACGCCGTCACCGGCGTGGTCAATCTGGACTGGACGCCGGACGACGACACCCTGGTCTACGCCAAGTATAGCCGCGGCTATAAGTCCGGCGGGTTCCTGTTGGGCACCCTTTCGGTGCAGCCGCAGGCCGACCAGGAGCAGGTCGACGCTTATGAGCTGGGCCTGAAGAAGACCTTCGGCGGTCGCCTGATCTTCAACGCCTCGGCCTTCTTCAACGACTACAAGGACCTGCAGCTCAACCTGTCGCAGCTGAACGCGGCGGGCACGGCGGCGGCGAACAACTTCGTCAACGTCGACGCCGAGGCCTACGGCCTGGAACTGGAAGCCATCTGGCAGCCGATCAAGGCCCTGCAGATGTCGGCCAGCTACGGCTACCTGAACACCGAGATCACCAAGGGTTGCTGCTTCTACGATCCGGCGGACCCGGGCGCTCTCGACCCCGCGGCGACCCCGCAGGGCGGTTCGGCGCTCAGCAACGGCACCCGTCTGGTGTTCCAGACCCTGAAGGGCTCGAACCTCTATCAGTCGCCGGAGAACAAGTTCGCCTTCAACGGCAACTACACCTTTGAGTTCGCGCCCGGCTCGCTGATCCTGTCGGCCACCTACACCTGGACCGATGAGACCATCTACCAGCCCTTCAAGAGCCGCGACCTGAAGGTGCCGTCCTACGGCGTCTCGGATTTCCGGGTTCTCTGGAACGACGGTGAGGACCGCTACACCCTGATCGGCTTTGTGAAGAACGCCTTCGACGAAGAAGGCTTCAACTCCACGAGCTCGACCAACCCGACGGCGATCTTCGACCAGCCCAATCCGGGCTCGGCGGCCGCCGGCACGCTGCGCCAGACCCGCTCGGCGATCTCGCGCGGCCTGATCCAGCCCCGCACCTACGGCGTGGAGCTGCAGTACCGCTTCTAAGGCGGGCCTGAACCTCGCGATTCGAAAGGCGGCGGGAGCGATCCCGCCGCCTTTTTCGCATGCTCGTCAGAGCGAGGGCGCGGCGCTGACGCGCAGGTGGAATTTAACATCTCCGCAAGCGCTTG
>NZ_JANOCX010000249.1:0-13651 GCF_031412415.1 Phenylobacterium sp. | reverse complement strand
TCTCAGGTCCCAACGACCTGCTTGGCAAGTATCCCGACGAAATGACCATCGTCCTCCAGCACCAGTACTGGGACCTGGCGCCGGGCGAGACCTTCTTCACCGTCACCCTGAAGTTCGGCGGACAGCCAAAGCGGCTGTCTGTGCCCTACGCCGCGGTGACCCGGTTCTACGACCCCAGCGTCCAGTTCCTGTTGCAGTTCGAGGCGCCGGCCGGATCGATCGCCAGCGCGCCGGTCGCCGTGGTGGGGCCGAACGACAAGGTCGCCGACGCCTCCAACATCGAGCCCGATCCCGACGCGCCGAACGTCGTGTCCCTCGACACCTTCCGGAAGAAGTAGTTTCGCATGACCGAAGTCGCCGCCGAGCCGGAAGCCCTGACCGACGAAGCCATCCTGGCGCGTTTCCAGCGCACCAAGAACCAGCCGACGGGGTCCCAGACCCTGGGCTTCAAGTTGGTCGCCGTCAGCCAGGCTGATCGCTCGGTCGAGGTCGAATTCGACGCCAAGGCCGAACTTCTGCTCAACCCCATGCGCCAGATTCAGGGCGGCTACATGTGCGCCATGCTGGACGAGGCCATGTCTGTGGCCTGCATGGTCGCCTCGGGCATGACCCACGTGGCGCCGACGGCCGAGATGAAAACGACCTTCTTCCGCCCCGGCGCGCCTGGAAAGCTGAAGGGGATTGGCCGAGTGGCAAAGTGGGGCCGCACCATCGCCTTCACGGAGGGCGAGCTCTACGACGCCGAGGGCCGGCTGCTGGCCAAGGCCACGGGGACGGCCGTGCCCACGCCCTTCCAGCAGTACAAGAAGTAGGATGAGACCACGCGCAGGCCTCGCCAGCGCGTTGACGGCCCTGCTGCTGTGCTGGGCCGGTCCGGCCCTGGCCGCCAGCCCCTTCGCGGATTGGGCCGCCGTGGTCGTGGCCGGCGATTATCACGGCAGCGGCGGCGGGCCGACGGAGGCCTTCGACAACGCCCGCCGCGACGTCTCCAAGGAGCTGCAGCGGATCGGCTTCGAGCAGGGCAATCTGCGCCAGTTCTCTGTGCGGCCCGACCGTTACAAGGACAAGCCGTCGAAGTCGGAGCCGGCGGCGATCTACGCGGCCCTGGGCGAGTTGTCGGGCAAGACCAAGGCCGGCTGCCTCGTCTACGTCACCTCGCACGGCGCGCCCCAGGGCGTGGTCATCGACCAGCAGATCCTCAGCCCGGGCATCCTGGGCCGTATGCTGGACGCCACCTGCGCCACGCGTCCGACCATCGTCATCATGTCGGCTTGTTTCTCTGGGGTCTTCGTGCGGCCCTTGGCCGCGCCGAACCGGATGATCCTGACCGCCGCACGCCCGGACCGCACCTCTTTCGGATGCGGCGAGGACAGCGTCTATCCGTTCTTCGACGACTGCGTGCTCAAGACCAGCCCGACATCCAAGGACTTCGCCGCCCTGGCCTCGGCGGTGAAGAGCTGCGTGGCCCTGCGCGAAATCCAGGAGGGCATGAAGCCGCCGTCCGAACCCCAGGTCTGGATCGGCGCCGAACTGCGCCCGCTGTTGCCGCTCTATTCCTTCCCCAGCCGAACGCCCGCCGCCGACTAGCCCAAACACGGCGCCCAGCGCCGACTAGCCCAAACACGGCGCCCAGCGCCGACTAGCCCAAACACGGCGCCCGGCGCCGACTAGCGAAGTGTCGAGAGGGCGCCTACAAGGGGTCTGGCTTGCGTGAAGCTCTGGGCGGAATTTCTTACATGCGTTTGACGATCAAGGCCCTTTTGGTTGCGGCCCTCACCCTGTGCGCGGGCGCGAGCCAAGCGCAGGACCAGGCTGCGCCTGCGGCGCCGATCCCCGACGGTCCCGTGCCCTATACCAGCCTCCAGCGTCCGGCCCGCCCCGCAGCGACGAGGCCCGCCCCGCCGCGAGCCGCCACCACGCCCGCCGCGACGACGACCCCAGCCGCGCCCATCGGCGTGGTCGCCGCCCTGCCCGTCACCGCCAGCGGCGCACGGCTGACGCCGCTCGAGACCCTGCCCCCCGCCGAACTGGAAGCCTTCGTCGACGGGGTGGTGCGCAGCGCCATGGCCCGCGACCACATCGCCGGCGTCACCGTTTCGGTGGTCCAGAACGGTCAGGTGGTGTTGAAGAAGGGCTATGGCTTCGCCAGCCTGACCCCGTCCCGCAAGGTCGATCCCGACGCGACCCTGTTTCGCATCGGCTCGATCTCCAAGACCTTCACCTGGATCGCCCTGATGCGGGAGGTGGAGGCTGGCCGCATGCGCCTGACCGATCCCGTGAACCGCCACCTGCCCGAGCGCCTTTGGGTGCGCGACCAGGGCTATCGCACCCCCGTGCAGATCGCCAATCTAATGGACCACTCGCCGGGTTTCGAGGACCGCGCCCTGGGTCACCTGTTCGAGCAGACCTTCGCCCGTGAGCGGCCGATGGCCGAGTACCTGCGCCAGGAACGCCCCCGCCGCGTGCGCGCGCCGGGCGAGGTGGCCAGCTATTCCAACTACGGCGCGGCCCTGGCGGGCCAGGCGGTGTCCTACGTTTCCGGCGAGCCCTTCGAGCGGCTGGTGGAGCAGACGATCTTCGTGCCGGCCGGCATGCACAACACCAGCTTCCGCGAGCCCCACCCGCCCAAGGTCGGCATTCCCGGCGCGATGCCCACGCGGCTCGCCGACAACCTGTCCCAGGGCTATCGCTGGACCCCCAGCGGGTTCGAGGCGCGGCCCTTCGAGTATATCGGCCACATCGCGCCCGCCGGCTCGGCCTCGTCCACCGCCAGCGACATGGCGCGCTACATGCAGCTCCTGCTGAACCAGGGCGTGATCGACGGCGCGACGATCTACGGGCCCCGCTCGGCCCAGGCCTTCCGCACGCCGCTTCGCAAGACCCCCGCCGGGATCAACGGCTGGCGCCACGGGTTCATCGAGTACGGCCTGCCCGGCGGCCGAACCGGCTTCGGTCACGCCGGCGGGACGCTGTCGTTCCTGTCCAACATGGTCGTCGTGCCCGACCTTAAGCTGGGCGTCTTCATCAGCACCAACACCGAGACCGGCGGCGACTTGGCGAGCAGCCTGGCCGGCCAGGTTGTGGGCCAGTTCTACGCGCCGCCCCAGCCCTATCCGCGCCCGGGCTCCGACGCGCTGAAGGACCAGGCCCGCACCTTCGAGGGCTATTATCTCGGCACCCGCCGCGCCTATCGCGGGCTGGAGTCGATCGTCGGCCTCGCTATCGGCGGCGTCACCGTCAGCGTCGACGACAAGGGCCGGCTGGTCACCTCCGGTTTCGGCCAGTCGCGCACCTGGGTCCCGGACGGCAATCTCAACGAGGGCCGCTTCATTTCCAGCACCGGCTCCGAGCATCTGGTCTTCAGCATGGGCGCCGGCCGCGCCCACAGCTTCCAGTCGGCCTTTGGCGACCAGACCTTCGAGCGGGCCGGCTTCTGGAAGAAGCCCTCGACGGCGATCACCCTGGCGGTCCTGACCTTCATCGCCGCGGCCTCAACCCTGGCCGGGATCTTCCTGCGCAATCGCCGGGAGTTCCGCGAGACCTCGATCCAGGGCCGCGCCAGCCTGATCCAGAATATCCAGGCCACCCTCTGGCTCACCATGCTGGTCCTGTTCGGCGTCTGGCTCTCGCACACCGGCGACGTGGCCAACGTGATGTACGGATGGCCGGGCCCGTTCCTGTTCATCGCCTCGGCCTGCGCCCTTGTGGCGGCGGCCTTGACGCTGGCGACCCTGATCCTGCTGCCGGCCATCTGGCGCGGCGGGCGGCGCGTAGACTCCTGGACGGCGCTGCGCAAACTGGCCTTCTCGGTGACGGTCCTGCTCTACGCCGCCTTCGCCATCGTGCTGTGGTTCTGGGGTGTCTTGAGCCCCTGGAGCGGCTGATTCGAACGCCCACGTCGAAATTCATGAACACGGCCCGGCGCCGGACCCGGCCGAAATGATGGTTGCTGAGCAAATTCAGTACGATTTGCCGCAACCTTCACCACGACCTTAAACGCGTCGTTTACCAAGCACTGGGTAAATCCTGCCTAGCGGCGGGCGGCTTTCAGCGTTCGTCCCGCGTATCCCGGGAAGGACGCCCGCGTTGAATAGCTTCGTCGCCGCCCTGCAGAGGTTCGGAATCGGACGGCTGGCGGCCATCCTCGGGATCGGAGCGGGCGTCGCCGCGGCGCTGTTCGCCCTGACCATGGGATTGGGCGAACCCAAGGCGCTGCTCTATTCCAACCTCGACCTGAAGGAAGCCGGCTCGATCACCGCCGCCCTCGACCAGGGCGGCGTGAAGTACGATGTGAAGGGCGACGGTTCGACCATCATGGTGGCCCGCGACCAGGTCGCCGCGACCCGCCTCATGCTGTCGGGCAAGGGCCTGCCGACCTCCGGCTCGGTTGGCTACGAGATCTTCGACGGCGGCAACACCATGGGCCAGACGGACTTCGTCCAGCAGCTCAACCGCCAACGCGCCCTGGAAGGCGAACTGGCCCGCACGATCCAGAGCCTGGACGGCGTGACCTCCGCTCGGGTCCACCTGGTCCTGCCCAAGCGCCAGCTCTTCGAGGAAGAGGCCGAGCAGCCCTCGGCCTCGGTGACCATCGGGGTCGGCGGGCGCGAACCCACCCCCGACCAGGTCCGCGCCATCCAGAACCTGATCTCCAGCGCCGTGCCGAACCTAAAGACCGACCGCGTCACCGTGGTCGACCAGCACGCCAAGCAACTCTCGGCAGGCGAGGAGGGCTTCGCGGGCCAGGCCGCCGACGGCCGCCGCAGCGAGGTCGAGCAGCGCATCGCCAAGACCGTCAAGGGTCTGGTCGAGGGCGTGGTCGGCGCGGGCAAGGCCCGCGTGAACGTCACCGCCGACCTCGATCTGGCCCGGGTCACCGTCCAGCAGGAAACCTTCGATCCCGACGGCCAGGTGATCCGCTCGGAATCGACCAACGAAGAAAACGCGCGCGAGAACCAGCCCGACGCCAACGGCGGCGTCTCGGCCAGCGCCAACATCCCCACCGGCGCAGGCGCCAACGACGAAGCCATGGCGGCCTCGGCCAGCGGCCGCACCGAGTCGACCACCAACTACGAAATCTCCAAGACTACCCGCACCGAGGTTCAAGAGCCCGGTCAGGTGAAGCGCCTGTCGGTCGCCGTGGCCGTCGATGGCGCGACCGCCGTCGGCGCCGACGGCAAGCCCGGCGCCTATACGCCGCGTTCGGCCCAGGAGATGGCCCGCATCGAGCAACTGGTCCGCACCGCCGTCGGCTACAGCGCCGACCGGGGCGATCAGGTCACGGTGGTCAATGTCCGCTTCCCCGCGCTCGCCGACGCCGGCGGGGTCGAGGCGTCGAACCCGCTGATGGGTTTCGACAAGAACGACATCATGCGCGCGGTGGAGCTGGCGATCCTGGCCCTGGTGGCCATCCTGATGATCCTGTTCGTGGTCCGTCCGCTGCTGCGCAACGCCGGCGGCGGTGGGGGCGGCGGGCGCGCCCTGCCCCATCTGACGGCCCCCGGCGGCGGCGTCACCCGCGTGGTGACCACCAGCGACGGCCAGCAGATGCAGGTCCCGGTGGATCCCAATACCGGTCAGCCCCTGGCCCTGCCAGGTCCCGGCAATGAGCTTGAGCAGCGCATCGATATCGCGCGCATCGAGGGCCAGGTGAAGGCCTCCTCGGTCAAGCGCGTCTCCGAGTTCGTCGACACACACCCCGAGGAGTCCGTCTCGCTCCTGCGCACCTGGCTGCATGAGACGACATGAACGCCAGGCTCAAGACCATCACCGATCCAGCCCGGCTGAGCGGTCCCGAGAAGGCCGCGGTGATCCTGCTCGCGCTCGGCGAGGATCACGCGACGATCTGGCAACAGCTCGACGAGGAAGAGATCAAGGAGATTTCCCAGGCCATGGCGGGCCTGGGGAACGTTTCAGCCGCCGTCGTCGAACAGCTCCTGATGGACTTCATCTCGGGCATGTCGGGCGCGGGCGCGATCATGGGCTCGTTCGAGCAGACCCAGAGGCTGCTGCAGGCGTTCCTGCCGGCCGACAAGGTCGACACCCTCATGGAGGAAATTCGCGGCCCGGCGGGCCGCACCATGTGGGACAAGCTCGGCAACGTGAACGAGGCCGTTCTCGCCAACTATCTGAAGAACGAATACCCCCAGACCGTCGCCGTGGTGCTGAGCAAGGTGAAGTCCGAGCACGCGGCGCGCGTGCTGGCCGCGCTGCCCGAGGACTTCGCTCTGGAGTGCGTCACCCGCATGCTGCGCATGGAGCCGGTTCAGCGCGAGATCCTGGACAAGATCGAACAGACCTTGCGGACCGAGTTCATGTCGAACCTGGCGCGCACCTCCAAGCGCGACAGCCATGAGATGATGGCCGACATTTTCAACGCCTTCGACCGCCAGACGGAGGCGCGCTTCATCGCGGCCCTGGAAGAGCGCAACCGCGAGAGCGCCGAGCGCATCCGCGCCCTGATGTTCGTGTTCGAAGACCTCTCCAAACTCGATCCTGGCGGGGTCCAGACCCTGCTTCGGGGCTGCGAGAAGGACCAGCTCGGCCTGGCGCTCAAGGGCGCCTCGGACGGCCTGCGCGAGATGTTCTTCTCCAACATGTCGGAACGCGCCGCCAAGATCATGCGGGAGGACATGGAGAGCATGGGCCCCGTGCGCCTGCGCGACGTCGATCAGGCGCAGATGGCCATGGTCCAGGTGGCCAAGGATCTCGCCGCCAAGGGCGAGATCATGCTGGCAGGCTCCGGCGGCGACGATGAGTTGATTTACTGATGACCGACGCGCCCCACCCCAGGTTCGGCTTCGACACCGTCTTCGACGGCGCGGGCGACGTGGCCTACGCCCCGCCGCGCCCCAAGCGCCTGTTCACGTTGGAAGAAGTCGAGCATGCCCGCGCCGGCGCCTTCGCCGAGGGCGAGCAGCAGGCCCTGGCCTCGATGGCCGCCCTGCAGGCCCAAGCCTTGTCGCAGATCGCGGGCTCGGTCGGCGCGGCCCTGCCCAAGCTGGCGGGCGTGGCCCACGATCATCGGCTGGGCTCGGCGGAGCTCGCGCTCGCCTGCGCCAAGGCTATCGCCGACGCCGCCCTGGCCCGCTTCCCCGAGGCCCCCATCCGGGCGGCCATGGAGAACCTCGCCCGCGAGATCGAGGCCGCGCCGCGCCTGATGGTCGCCGCCGCGCCTGAGTTGGCCGAGGGCCTTCAGGCCGTGCTGGAAGAGGCCGCCCAAGCCATCGGCTACGCCGGCGCGATCCAGGTGCGCTCGACGCCCGGCATGGCCCCAGCCGCCTTCACCCTCGATTTCGGCGACGGCTCGGCCACCTTCGATCCCACCGCCGCGGCGGGCCGCGTGGCCGCCGCCCTCGACGCTGCGCTGGCCGCCGAAGGCCTGCACGCCGAACCCCTCATTCCCGGAAGCGAGACCTGAGCGCCATGTCCGACACCGAACTCAAGCTCGACGAATTCGCGCCTTCCGACATTCCCATGGCCGAGATGAACATGGAGATGGAGGAAAAGACCGGCACCGATCTGCAGGCCGTCTACGACGTCCCGGTCTCGATCTCCGCGGTCCTCGGGCGCGCCACCATGTCGGTGGCCCAGCTCCTTCAACTCCAGTCCGGCAGCGTGCTGGACCTGGACCGGAAGGTCGGCGAGGCCATCGACATCTATGTCAACAACCGCCTGGTCGCCCGCGGCGAGGTCGTCATCGTCGACGACCGCCTGGGCGTGACCATGACGGAAATCATCAAGGACGGCGACTCCCAGGCCTGAGGCCTGAGCGTCACGAGGAGATACGAGTATGCGGCTTCTGGTCGTCGGCAAGTTGAACGGACAGCTCTCCACCGCCGTGAAGATGGCGATGTCGGCGGGGGCGAAGGTGAGCCATGTGGAGACCATCGCCGCGGCCACCCACGCCCTGCGCGCCGGTCAGGGCGCGGACCTGCTGTTGGTGGACTACGACCTCGATATCGCGGCCCTGATCGCCGCCAACGAGGCCGAGCGCATCCATGTTCCGGTGGTGGCCTGCGGGATCGACTCCGACGCCAAGAAGGCCGGCGACGCGATCCGGGCCGGCGCCAAGGAATTCATCCCCCTGCCGCCCGACGCCGAGATGATCGCCGCCGTTCTGGCCGCGGTGACCGACGACGACAAGCCGATGATCGTGCGCGACGCGGCGATGACCGAGATCATCAGCATGGCCGATCAGGTCGCGCCTTCCGAAGCGTCCATCCTGATCACCGGTGAGAGCGGATCGGGTAAGGAAGTCATCGCCCGCTACGTCCATCAGAAGTCGCGGCGCGCCAACCGGCCGTTCATCTCGGTCAACTGCGCCGCGATCCCCGAGAACCTCCTGGAGAGCGAGCTCTTTGGCCACGAGAAGGGCGCCTTCACCGGCGCCGTGGCTCGGCGGATCGGCAAGTTCGAGGAGGCCTCGGGCGGCACCCTGCTGCTGGATGAAATCTCGGAGATGGACACCCGGCTGCAGGCCAAGCTGCTGCGCGCCATCCAGGAGCGTGAGATCGACCGCGTCGGCGGCTCCAAGCCCGTCAAGATCGACATCCGCATCCTGGCCACTTCCAACCGCGACCTCACCCAGTCGGTGAAGGACGGGACGTTCCGGGAAGACCTGCTCTATCGCCTGAACGTCGTGAACCTGCGCCTACCGCCGCTACGCGAGCGGCCCGGCGACGTGGTCGCCCTGGCCGAGTTCTTCGTGAAGAAGTACGCCAAGGCCAACGGCGCCCCCGAGCGTCCGCTCTCGGCCGAAGCCAAGCGCCGCCTGGCCGGACATCGCTGGCCGGGCAACGTCCGCGAGCTAGAGAACGCCATGCACCGCGCGGTGCTGCTGGCGGTCGGTCCGGAGATCGAAGAGACCGCCATCCGCCTGCCCGACGGCCAACCGCTGTCTGCCCCGGACATGGGCGCGCGCACCGCCTCCCACGCTGCGGTGGCCGCCGAGGCGGTGGCCCGCTCCTTCGTCGGACAGACCGTCGCTGAGATGGAGCAACACCTGATCATCGACACCCTCAGCCACTGCATGGGCAACCGCACGCACGCGGCCAACATCCTGGGGATCTCGATCCGAACCCTTCGCAATAAGCTGAAGGAATACAACGAAGCCGGCGTCTCCGTGCCGGCCCCGCAGATGGGCCAGAACGCGGCCTAATCGATCATGGCCAACGCGGGATCATACGTCTCTGAACGGCCCACGCCTCGCATCATGCTGGGCTGGCTGATGAAGGGCGAGGTGGCGATGGCGCTCGGCGTCATCGGCATCGTCATCCTGCTGATCCTGCCGATCCCGCCGTTCCTGCTGGATCTGCTGCTGGCCATCTCGATCGTCAGTTCAGTGCTGATCCTGATGACCTCGCTGCTGATCAAGAAGCCGCTTGAGTTCACCGCCTTCCCCACCGTGCTGCTGGTCACCACGCTCTTCCGGCTGGGGCTGAACATCGCCTCGACCCGCCTCATCCTCGGTCACGGTCACGAAGGCGCCCACGGGGCCGGCAAGATCATCGAGGGTTTCGGCAACCTGATGATGGGGGGCAACTTCGTCATCGGGGTGATCGTCTTCGCCATCCTGGTGCTGGTGAACTTCGTCGTCATCACCAAGGGTTCGGGCCGGATCGCCGAGGTCGCCGCCCGCTTTACCCTGGACTCCATGCCGGGCAAGCAGATGGCCATCGACGCCGATCTGTCGGCCGGCCTGATCGAGGAAGACGAAGCCAAGACCCGCCGCAAGGAGCTGGAGCAGGAAAGCACCTTCTTCGGCGCCATGGACGGCGCCTCGAAGTTCGTGCGCGGCGACGCCGTCGCCGGCCTGATCATCGTGGCCATCAACATCATCGGCGGCATCCTGATCGGAGTGGTGCAGCACAAGGTGCCGCTGGGCGAAGCGGCGGCCACCTATACCCTCATGACCATCGGCGACGGCCTGGTCAGCCAGATCCCCGCCCTGATCATCTCCATCGCCGCGGGCTTCCTGGTCTCCAAGGCCGGCGTCGACGGCTCGGCCGACAAGGCGCTGGTCACCCAGCTGGCCATGAACCCCATCGCGCTGGGCATGGTCTCCGCGGCTTCCGGCGTGCTGGCCTTCATCCCCGGCATGCCGATCATCCCGTTCGCGGCCCTGGCGGCCGGGGCGGGCTACCTGGCCTGGCGCCGCTCCCAGAACGAGATGGAGGCGGCCCACAACGCCGTCGAATTCGTCCCCATGAGCGCACCGACCCCGGAGCAGGAAGAGCCGATCAGCCAATCCCTGGCCATCGATGAGATCAAGATCGAGCTGGGCTATGGTCTGCTGCCCCTGATCAACGACCTGGAGGGCCGCCGGCTCACCGACCAGATCAAGGCCCTGCGCCGGACGCTGGCCGCCGACTTCGGCTTCGTCATGCCGGCCGTGCGCATCCTCGACAACATGCGCCTGCCCTCCCAGGGCTACATGATCCGCATCAAGGAGATGGAGGGCGGCCAGGGCGAGGTGCGGCTGGGCGCCCTGATGGCCATGGATCCCTCGGGCGGCCAGGTCGAGCTGCCGGGTGAACACATGCGGGAGCCGGCTTTCGGCCTGCCCGCCACCTGGATCGACGACAACCTGCGCGAGGAAGCCACCTTCCGCGGCTACACCATCGTCGACCCGGCCACGGTGCTCACCACCCACCTGACCGAGATCCTCAAGGAGAACATGCCCGACCTGCTCTCCTACGCCGAGGTGCAGAAGCTGCTGAAGGACCTGCCGGCCGAGCAGAAGAAGCTGGTCGACGACCTGATCCCCAGCATCGTTACCGCAACCACCCTGCAGCGGGTCCTGCAGGCCCTGCTGCGCGAGCGCGTCTCCATCCGCGACCTGCCGGCTATCCTGGAGGGCGTCGGCGAGGCCGCGCCGCACACCCAGTCGATCGTGCTGCTGGTGGAACAGGTCCGCTCGCGCCTGGCGCGCCAGATCTCGTTCGCCCATCGCGGCGACGACGGATCGCTGCCGATCATCACCATGTCGGCGGAATGGGAAAACGCCTTCGCCGACGCCCTGATCGGAACCGGCGATGAGAAGCAGCTCGCGCTCGCGCCCTCACGGCTTCAGGAGTTCATCCGCGGGGTCCGCGATAGCTTCGAGCGCGCCGCCCTGGCCGGTGAGAGCGCCGTCCTGCTGACCAGCCCGCAGATCAGGCCTTACGTCCGCTCGATCATCGAGCGCTTCCGCGGCCAGACCCCGGTCCTCAGCCAGAATGAGATCCACCCGAAGGCGCGGCTGAAGACGGTCGGCTCGATCTAGCCGCGCTTCCTCAAGCCATCGGTTTGACGAAGATGAACTGCTGGCCGTGGCCTTCCTCGTGGCGCTGGCCGGTGTCGACGAAGCCGATCTTCTGGTAGGCGGCGATGGCGGCCTCGTTGCGGGCATTGACGGCCAGCATCAGCTTTGGCTGGACGGGCCGCTCGCGGGCGAACCAGGCTTCCAGCAGGGCGATGCAGCGCCGGCCCACACCCTGGCCCTGCATGCCAGGCCGAACCCGGAAACTATGAAGGCTCACCGAGCCCGGCGGCGCCCACGGCGGTTTGCGCAGGCCCTCGCGCAGCACGAAGAAGCCGACCACGCCCAGGTCGCCTGGCGCGATCACCGCGAAGCCCTGCTCCAGCCCCACCGCGTCGGGCTCGTTCAGCCGGCCGAACACCTCGTCCAGGGAGCCCGCGAAGACTTCCTGCTCCGGCGGCAAGCCTATGGTTTCCACCAGGTCCCGGTCGGCGCCGGAGATGGGTTCCAGCTTCCATTCGGCGGTGTCTATGGTTCTTGTTTCAACTCCCATGGGAGGGAGGCTAACACGCAATAGGCGACAAATGTCAGGCGAGACGTGGCGTCTGCCCCGTTGCGGCCCGGCGTGGCGGCTGGTAGCGGTTTGCCCCCAGGGTGACGATCGTCCGTCCCCGAGCGTTGGATATCGAATGCGGCCACCTGCTTCCAAGTCCCGGCGTGGTCCGGGCGGGACCATCTTCTGGGACCTGCTGACCTTCGAGAAGCTGATGACCAATCAGGTCATCCACCTGATCTACTGGGCCGGCCTGGGCGTGATCGCCCTGGTGGCGTTCGGGATGGTGGGCGCAGCTGTCGGCGTGGCCCTGCGCGAAGAAAGCTGGATCGGCGTGATTCTGGCCGTGCCGGTCCTGGTGGCGGGGCTGCTGGTGGTGGCCGCCCTGGTGCTGCTGTGGCGGTCGTTCTGCGAGCTCTATGTGGCCCTGTTCCGCCTCAGCGACGACCTGCACGCCCTGCGCGACGCCGCCGACGCCCAGGCGCGTCCGGCCGCGCGTCCAGGCCCGCCGCAGGCCTAGCGCAGTCCGCCGATCCAGGCCGCCGCGGCGGCTTTCGGGCGACCCGCGTCGTCGAACAGCAGAGGCGAGTCGGCGGGGTCCTCCCGCTTCAGCCAGGAATCCTTGTCGCGTAGGCCCCAGTGCGTGAAGCCGAACCGCTGCCCCCCCGGCAAGCTGGAGAACGCCTCCGCCGCCTCGGCGTAGAGCCGCGACTGGCCGGCCAGCAACCGCCCGCGATCCTTGATCAATCCCCGTGAGCGGGTCAGGGACACGTCCATCTCCGAGACATGGACCATGAGGCCCAGGCTCGCGAGATCCTTCAGCGCCTTGGTGATCTCGCCCGGCGCAAGGTCGGCCGCCAGGTGGGTCTGGGTGCCCACCCCGCCGATGGGCGCGCCGGCCTTCAGCAGCGCCTCGACCAGCTTCATGAAGGTGGCGCGCTTCTTCGGGATGTTCTCGAGATTGTAGTCGTTCAGAAACAGCACCGCCTCGGGATCGGCCTCGCGGGCGTGCTGGAAGGCCAGCACCATGTGCTGCAGCTTGCCCAGCTTCTGCGACCAGAGGCTGTCGCGCCAGCCGACGCCGTCCTCGGCCACCGCCTCGTTGACCACGTCCCAGCCCACCGCCTGGCCGCGATAGCGCCCGGCCACCGCCAGGATGTAGTTCCGATAGGCCGCGCCGAACTTCACCCGCTTTTCGTCCAGCCGCTCGAAGGCGCCCGGAACCTGGGCGTACCAGATCAGCGTATGGCCGAAGAGCCGCATGCCGTTGGCCCTGGCGAAGGCCGCGATGCGGTCGGGCGCCTCGAAGCGGAAGGAGCCGTCGTCCTTGACGATGTACTCCATCTTCATTTCCCACTCGGGCGTGACCTGGGAGACCTGGGACGCGATCAGCGGGACGAGGCCGGGATCGCCCAGTTGTTCCTCCTGGACACAGACCCCCACCGGAAACGCCGCGACGCTCCGCAAAGGCGGAATGCTGACCGGGGTTTGGGCGTCGGCGCGGCGGTCGCAGGCGGCGAGCGCCAGCCCGCCTCCCAGCACGAACCGCCGATCCAGGGTCACCGGCCGCCCGCCGCGATCCGGCGCAGGCCCAGCTCGTCCAGGGCCGCGGTCTCCCGCTTGGCGGTCTCCTTGACCGCGGCCAGGCGCATGCTTTCGGCGACCTGCTCGTATTTCTTCTGTTCCTCGAAGGCGAGCGCCAGCGCGTCGCGGGCCCCCTCCTCCTCGACGGCGATCCGGTCGATCTCGGCCTGGGCCAGCGCCTTGCGGGCGCGCAGCCCCTCCAGGAAGCCCAGCTGATACCAGCCGTGCTCGGCGTCCTGTCGACCCTTCTCAGCCTCGGCCTCGCCCTCGGC
>NZ_JANOCX010000248.1:0-4560 GCF_031412415.1 Phenylobacterium sp. | reverse complement strand
CCACAGGCTCCAATCCCAATGATTCCCTGGGTACTCGTTGATACGACCACCATGCCCGATGGCGGCGGCGAGCTGCGGTTGATGCGGCGGGGGGCGGAATTCTCCATCATGTCCGGGCCGATCGAGCTGATGAACAGCCGGCTGAGCGGGTCGGAGGAGGCGCTGGCGGGCCTGGCGTGCGAACGCCTTCGGGATCGGCCGAAGGCCCACGTCCTGATCGGCGGACTTGGCATGGGGTTCACCCTGCGCGCCGCCCTCGCGGGGCTTGGGCCGAACGCGACGGTCACAGTGGGTGAACTGGTTCCAGCCGTCGTCGCCTGGGCGCGCGGGCCCATGGCGCACCTTTCCGCCGGATGCCTGGACGATCCGCGCCTGACGCTCCGCGAGGGCGATGTGGGAGCCTTGATCCGGTCGGCGCGTGCGACCTATGACGCCATTCTGCTCGATGTGGACAATGGGCCCGAGGGCCTGACCCGCAAGGCGAACGACCGTCTCTATGATCGTGAAGGCCTGCTCGCCGCGCGGCAGGCCTTGCGCCCAGGCGGGATTCTCGCCGTCTGGTCGTCCACCCCCAACGACGCCTTCGCCCAACGCCTGCGCAAGGCGGGTTATGGGGTGGATGAGGTTCGCGTCCGGGCCACCGGCGGCCGGCGCGGGGCGCGTCACATCATCTGGATGGCGGTCCGACCCTAGCCGAGAGCATCGACAAGCATCGCGCTTCGCACTCGTCGTCGCTATGATGGGTCATGGCCTATCGAATAGCAGCCCGCCATCCTGGCCGTCTGGTGACCTATACCGCCGAGACCGAAGAAGCCGCCCTCGCCAAGTGGGAGGAGCTGGCCGCCGACGGCGTGCCTTTCGAAATGACCGACGCGGACGGAGTCAGGGTCGACGACATCGACCTGGAAGACCGCATCGACGCCCGGGGCGACGGCGACGCCTAGAGATCCAGCCGATAGATCCGGCTGGCCGTTCCCGAGAACAGCGCGGTCTTCTCGTCGGCGGAACAGCCCTTGGCCAGGACCTTGAAGGCGTTCCACAGGACGTCGTAGTCGCAACTGCCGATGTCGACGGGGAAGTTGCTCTCGAACATGCAGCGATCGGCGCCGAAGGCCTCGATACAGGTCTCCACATAGGGCTTCCACTCCGCCGCCAGCGCCTCCGGGGAGGCGGGCGGATCGGACATGAAGGAGGCGAAGCCGGGGAACACCATCGCCAGGCCGCCGACCTTCACCGCCAAGTTGGGCAGGTCGGATAGAGCCTGGATATTGGCCTTCCAAACCGGGAAACGTTCCTCCCGGCGGCCTTCGTAGCTGGCGATGCCCAGCGGAGTGCCGACATGGTCCAGCACGATCTGGGTGTCGGGGAACGCCTTGGCGAGGTCGATCAGGTCGGGAAGCTGCGGCTCCAACATCCAGGCGTCGAAGGACAGGCCCAGCGGCGCCAGTTCGGCGAACCCCTCGCGGAACTTCGGCGACAGGTAGAGGCCGCCCTCCTGACGGGCCAGCGGACCCAGGACCCCCTTGTCGGGATCGGACGAGGCGGCCTGGCGGATCCCGCGGAACCGGCCGCCGCCGGCCGCCACGTGGGCTTGCAGCACGTCCGAGACCGCGCCGCCCAGCGTGCAGTCGGCATGGCCGACGATACCGGCGCAGGCCAGGACATCGCCATAGAGCCCGCTGGCGGTCATGGCGGCGAGCCCGTTCACGAACTCGGTCTCGCCGACCGGCCGCATGGCCGCCGGGCCGCGGCTTCGGTACATGGAGCCGCACTCCATGTAGACCGTGGCCTTGACGTTGTGGCCCGATCTCATGTCGGCCAGCAGTTCGTCCAGCAGGTAGCGCGGGACCCGGCGCATCACGCGATCAAAGCCATGGGTGGGCGGTGGCAGCGCCGCGATCAGGGCCGCCGGACGGTCCCAGAAATGGTGGTGCGGATCGACGATCGGCAGGTCGGGTTCGAGAATGGGTTCGCTCATGCGCGCACCTCGTGGAGGATGGCCTCGGCCATCAGGGTCTGGGTCGTGGCCTGCAAGGTCGGCGCGTTCTCCGACAGGAGCTGGACCATGCCGACGAAGATCAGGTCATTCTCCGGATCGACCCAGAACCAGGTCCCCGCCGCGCCGTCCCAGTGATAGGTCCCCTGACCCACCGGGATGCCGGCCGCCTCGGGATCGGTGAACACCACCCCGTTGTAGCCGTAGCCGAAGCCCGGGCGAATCTGCTGCTTTCCGACACCCCAGCCCTGAGCCAGCATCTCGTCGGAGAGTTGGTTGGTCATCATCTGCTTCACACCCTGGGCGCTGACGATCTGACGGCCGCCGAACTGGCCGCCGTCCAGCAGCATCTGGGCGAAGCGGGCGTAGTCGAGGGCGGTGGAGACCAGGCCGCCACCACCCGAGGCCAGGGCCGGCGGCCTCTCGTGATCAGGGAGCAGCGGATTGCCCGCCAGGGGGACGAGACCCCTGCTGACGCTGGAGCGGTAAAGCGTCGCCAGTCGCGGCTTCTTCCCGGGCGGCGTGTGGAAGGCTGTGTCGACCATGCCGAGGGGCTCGAAGATCTTCTCGCGCATGAAATCCGGCAGGCGCTGGCCGCTAAGGGCCTCGATGACGGCGCCCTGCACGTCCATCGACAGGCTGTAGATCCACTTCGTCCCCGGCTGGTAGGCCAGCGGCAGGTCTCCCAGCTTGGCCGCCATCTCCGCCAGGTCCGCCGAGCGCCAGATGTCGGCGGCCTGGTACAAGGTCTCCAGGCCTTCCATGGGCTCGCGGCCATAGGTCAGGCCCGCCGTGTGGGTCAACAGCTCGCGCAGGGTGGGCGGATGGTCGGGTTCCTGCAGGATGATCTCGCCGTCCGCGCCCATGCCGCCGAACACTTTCGCGCCCGCGAAGGCCGGCAGGTGCTTGGCGATGGGGTCGTCGGGCGACCACAGGCCCTGGTCATGCAGGATCATCATGGCCACGGCCGTCACCGGCTTGGTCATGGAGAAGATGCGGAACATCGTGTCGGCCGCCATGGGTTCGCCGGTCGCCAGGTCCTTGACGCCTAGGCTGCTGACCTGGGCGACCTTGCCGTGGCGAGCGGTCAGGGTGACGAAACCGGCCACCACGCCCTGGTCGATCAGACCTTGCAGATAGGCGTCGATGGCGGCCAGACCGGCGGGCGAGAGGCCCACCTCCGCCGGTGGAGCCGGGGACAGATCACGCGCCATGTGCAGCTTCCTTGCGGGCCAGGACGGCGGCCGCGATCAGCGGCAGGCGGTCGTTGCCGAAATACATGTCGTTTCCGCCAACAAAGATGGTCGGTGATCCGAAACCGCCGCGGGCCACGACCTCCTCGGTGTTGAGCCGCAGTTGGTCCTTGACCGCCGGCTCCGCGATGCCCGCCAGGAACGCCTGCGGGTCGACGCCCACGGCCTCGCAGATCTCGGCCAGGACGCTGTCCTGCGAAATGTCGAGATTGTCGCCCCAATAGGTCTCGAAGACTTTGGTGGCGAAGGGGACGAGCAGGCCCTGCGGCGACAGCCAGATGCAGCCGCGCATGGCCTTGACGCTGTTCACCGGGAACACTTTCGGCGGGAAGGTGATGGCCAGGCCCGAGTAGCGCGCCCAATCCCTCAGGTCCTTGCCCATGTAGCGAGCCTTTGCCGGAACCGGCGTCGCGCGTTGCTCGTAGACCGACGGATTGACCGTGTTGAAGATGCCGCCCACCAGGATCGGCCGCCAGGCGACCTCGACCTCAAGGTCCCTGGCGAGGGGCTGCAGGTTGTGGAAGGCCAGGTAAGTCCAGGGGCTGGAGCAGTCGAAGAAGCACTCGATCATGACAAGACCCTCGCGCCTCCGAACAGGTTCTTGCGGGTTTCGGCGTCCATCTCACCCGGCGGCGCCATGCGCCCGACAGCCGTGCCGGCCACCACGCCCGGCCGCGCCCGCACCACGGCGAACCACCGCTTGATGTTCGGATAGTCGTCCAGGGTGAAGCCCTGCGCCTTATGGGTGATGATCCAGGGGAAGCAGGCCATGTCGGCGATGCCGTAAGCCTCGCCGGCAACATAGGCGCCGGTGCGGCCGAGCTGGCTGTCCAGCACGCCGTACAGCCGCGCGGCTTCGCGCTCATAGCGGTCGATGGCGTAAGGAATCTTCTCTGGCGCGTAGATTTTGAAGTGTCCGTTCTGGCCCAGCATGGGTCCCAGACCGCCCATCTGCCACATCAGCCATTGGATCGCCGTGCTGCGCCCCCGAAGGTCAGTGGGCAGGAATTGGCCGGTCTTTTCCGCCAGATAGATCAGGATCGCGCCGGTCTCGAACACGCTGACCGCTTGGCCGCCGCCCGGCGGATCGTGGTCTACGATGGCAGGGATGCGGTTGTTGGGGCTGATGGCCAGGAAGTCGGGGGCGAACTGTTCGCCTCGGCCCAGGTTGATCGGGCGGACCACGTACGGCAGGCCGCACTCCTCCAGCATGATGGAGATCTTCCACCCGTTGGGCGTGGCGGCGTAGTGGAGGTCGATCACAGGCGTCTCCCGGGCCTCTCGTCGGGCCTTGGAGACAGACTACTTGGC
>NZ_JANOCX010000247.1:0-4290 GCF_031412415.1 Phenylobacterium sp. | reverse complement strand
GAGCCCCCGCATCGACGCCTCGGCCGCGATCGGCGTGGCCGTGTTCGCCCTGGCCGGGGTGGGCGCGGGCCTGGCGATCAAGCCGTCACCACGTGAGCTGATCGGTCCCGAGGGCCCGCAGACGCTCTCGCCGGTTTCCGGCGAGCGGGTGATGCAGAGCGGCGGCGGCTCGGCATTCGCCGGGTATCGCTACGGCATCCCCGACTATGTGATCGGCACCGACTGGCTTCAGCCCGAGGTGGCCCAATCGCCACCCGTGGAGATGGAGGCCTACGAGCCCCCGCCGTACGTCCCGCAACGCTTCGTCTCGGTCCCCGACCGCGCGCCAGATCCGGTCTACGTGGCGCCCGAGCCCCGCTATCCGTCGGTTGGCGGCGACATCTACGCCAGCGCGCCCGACGCCCCAGCGCCTCCCGAGGCCCCGGAAGCGCCGGCAGCGCCTCTGCCGCCCGAGCCGCCGCCAACCTGAAGCCCCCTCGCCTTTCGGACCCGGGCGCTCTAAAGGGCGCGGATGACCGAAGACGCCGTTCAGATCATCGCCCGCGGGCCCCGCGCCGTCGCCGAAGCCGCCGCCGAGGCGATCGACGCCGACCTGATGCTGGAAGGCGTCACCTATTCCATCCTTGAAGAGGACGAGGATCACGACGTCTGGCGCATCGACGCCTTTCCTACGTCCAGCGAAGAGGCCGACGGCCTGGTCGCCGCCCTGGCCGGTTTCCCCAAGCTGAGGACCCTGGTGGAAAAGCTGGCCGACGCCGATTGGCTGGCCATGGCCCTGTCGGGCCTGCCGCCCGTGCGAGCTGGACGATTCTTCGTGTTCGGCGCCCATGACACCGGCCGTGCGCCGGTCAACACGGTGAACCTGCGGATCGAGGCCGGCGCGGCCTTCGGCACCGGGCACCACGGCACCACCGTCGGCTGCCTGTACGCCTACGACCAGCTCATCAAGGCCCGTAGCTTCGAGCGCGTCCTGGACGTCGGCGCGGGCACCGGAGTTCTGGCCATCGCCGCGGCCCGCACCGGCAGCGCCAAGGCGGTAGGCACGGATATCGACGGCCCCTCCGTCCGCATCTCGCGTGAGAACGCCAAGCTGAACCAGGCCGACGCCCGTTTCGTCCACGCCTCGGGCCTGGGCCACCGGCTGGTGCGCCAGGCCGCGCCCTATGACCTGGTGTTCGCCAACATCCTGGCCGCCCCGCTGATCGCCCTGTCGCAGGACATCAAGGGCGCGTTGAAGCCCGGCGGCGTCGCGATCCTGTCGGGTCTGCTGCGCACCCAGGAGCGGCGCGTCTTCGCCGCCTATCGCTCGCGCGGCTTCCGGTTGCACCGGCGCATCCACCGTGACGCCTGGGCCACGCTGGTGCTGCGCCGCGCCTAGGGACTCCGGAACCTGAGCCGCACGGTCACGTTCCTCCGACCACGAGGGGCGGCCCCAAGGCCGGTTCATGGAGCACGACAGATGACAAATCCCAACGATCCCTATGTGGAAAAGACTGTAATCGAGCAGCCCGCCGTGATCCGGCGCGAAGAGGTTAGAACCGTCGGCGGCGGCGGAAGCAACGCCGGTTGGTGGATCGCGGCGTTGGTGGCGGTCGTCGCCATCGTGGGTCTTTTCTTCGTCTTCAACAGCAGCTCGACCACCGAGACCGACCTGCAAGCCGCGCGCGAAAGCGGCCGTAGCGAAGCCACCCTCGACAACGCCGCCGCCCAGGCGCAGGCCGCCGCGGCGGATGCCACCGAAGCCTCGCGCGGTGCGGCCGCCAGCATGGCTGACGCCACCCGCTCGGCCGCCGACAGCGCCAGCGCAGCGGCTGCACGCACGGCCGAAGCCACCCAGGATGCGGCGGCCGACGCTGGCGAAGCCGTCACCGAAACGCCGCCCCTGCGTGAGTAGCATCTAGATTGCCCAGCGGGACGCCCACTCCTGCGCCAGCACGGCGTAGAGGTGGGTGTCCCGCCAGCGGCCCTTGACCTCGATATCCTCCCGCAAGGTTCCCTCGCGGCGCATGCCGAGCTTTTCCATCACGCCGTAAGAGCCCACGTTGCGCACGTCGCAGCTCGCCCAGATCCGGCGCAGGCCAAAGGTCCCAAACCCCAACTCCAGTAAGGCTTCGGCGGCCTCGGTCATGTAGCCCTGTCGCCAGTAGGCGCTGTGCAGGCTGTAGCCGAGATCAGCCGTCCGACCGCCCTGATAGCTCAGCCGTATCGACCCGATCACCTTGCCCTGGTCCGCGTGCTCGATGGCGAGGTTCATGGTCAGGCGAACGATCTCGGCCTGCTGCGCCAACCAGCGGGCGATGACATCGCGGGTCTGCTCGGGCGTGTTCGGCCCCCAATCCATGAAGCGCGCCACCGCCTCGTCCGTGGCGTACTCATGGACGTCGTCATAGTCGTCCGCGCATATGTCGCGCAGGATCAGTCGGCGGGTTCGTATGGGGAAGTCTTGCTTGGTCATCCGTGCTCTCCGGGGTTCACGCCGGCGGAGGGCTCGTTTCCTCGACCCTTGCCGGCTTGGGCAGGGGTCGTGGGTCTTTTCAGTGCAGGCGGTCAGCCCACGCGAAGACGCACGGCCCCGAGGGGACCGCAGGAATTCGAGAGGGTGGCGGCGCTGCGCATGGCGGTATCCATAGCCCAGCTTCAGCCCGAAGGCCAGATCAGGCGATGGCCGACTTGGCCCCAAGCGCGCTCGTCCAGTGGGCCAGGCGGGTCTTGAGCCAGGTCTGCTGGCCGATCGTCGTCATGTCCTCGTCGTCCAGCACCTCGACGACGGCGTAGATCACCCCGGCCTCGCCATGGGCGTTCCACGCCGCCTGCAGGTCCTTCACGCGGTGGGAGCCGTGGCGCAGGGAGAAGTCGACGCTGTTGCTCTGGCTGTCGATGGCGCGCGACGATCCCACCCAGGCCTGGCTGGTGGCCGCGCAGGTGAGGCTGTAGATCCCCGGCCGACTCCGGCGTTCCTTGTAGTCGCGGACGAGTTCTTGGCGGCGGGACTTTTCCATGGCCGCTAGATGCCCCGATCTCACGCTCTTGTCAATTATACCCGGGTATAATTTTCACCGCGCCTTTGGCGTTGTGGGCATACCGGGGCAGTCTCGGTCTTTGGGATTCGGGAGGCAGGACAAGATGGCGGCGCAGAGCATCAGCCCCCGCCGCGCCGTCTTGACCCTTGGGGCGACCCAGACCATCGGCTATGCCTGCTCCAGCTACCTGCCCGCCTCCCTGGCGGGCTCCATGTCCCAGGCGGTCGGAACCTCCACCGCCTTCGTGTTCGCCGCCTTTTCCGGCGCCCTGTTGATCCACGCCTTCGTCGGCCCCGCCGCCGGCCGTTCGGTCGACCGCAACGGCGCGCGCCTGCCCCTGTCGGCGGCAAGCATCATCTTGGCGCTCGGCCTGGTCGGCATGGCGCTGTCCCAAACCGCTTGGCAACTGGTCCTGGCCTGGCTGGTCCTGGGCCTGGGCATGGCGCTCGGCCTCTACGACATCGCCTTCGCGGGCCTGGTGGGCTGGTTCGGGCTCGACGCCCGCCGTTCAATCACGGGCGTCACCCTGATCGCCGGTTTCGCCTCGACCGTCGCCTGGCCGTTGACCGCCTGGCTGGACCACGAGATCGGCTGGCGCGGCGCCTGCCTAGTCTGGGCCGCCGCCAACCTGCTGATCTGCCTGCCGTTGCACCTGACCCTCCCCCGCGACGCGCCCCACGTCGCGGCGCCGACCGGGGAGGCCGAGCCTGGCGGGCCGCTTCCGGCGCCGGCCGCCTTCCAAATGATCCTCCTGGCCACGGCGCTCGCCGTCATGGCGGGAATCGGCTCGATCATGGGCGCCCACCTGCCTCCGCTATTGGTCGCCATGGGCGCCAGCGCCGCGGCGGCCGTGGCGGCGGGCATGTTGGTCGGACCGGCCCAGGTCGCGGCCCGCTTCGCCGAGTTCGTGCTGGTGCGGCGGATCCATCCGCTGAACTCGGGTCGCGCCGCCGTGGTCGCCTTTCCCATCGGCGCGAGCCTGCTGCTGGCGCTCGGCCCCATCGCGGCCGTACCCTTCGCCATCCTCTACGGCGTCGGCAACGGGCTCTTCACGATCGTTCGCGGCACGCTGCCCCTGGCCCTGTTCGGAACGCTGAACTATGGCGGCCGCCTGGGAACGCTGAACGTCCCGGCGCGGCTGGTGGGCGCGGTGGCGCCGCTGCTGTTCGCCCTCGCGCTTGGCCATTCCGCGCAACTGGCCCTCGGGGTGCTGATCGGCGCGAGCCTGCTGGCCTTCGGCTGCCTGATGCTCCTGCGGCGCCCCGATTGA
>NZ_JANOCX010000246.1:0-5999 GCF_031412415.1 Phenylobacterium sp. | reverse complement strand
GCCACCACGGCTCCGGCCGCCACCGCGATCAGCGCGAAGACCGCACCACCAATGCCGCGCGCGGTGTCGGCCGCGCGTTCGATGTCCTTCATCCAAACCGAGTGGTCGTCGACGATAGCGTCCAGCCCCTGGGCCTTCAGGGCGCGGTCCATGGCCTGGCTGGTCGCCGGCGCCTCGGGGTCCAGCAGCACCGAGACCAGACGCGGGATCGGAAGATCGTCCAGGTCGGCGGCGTCGCCCAGCCAAGGAGCGATCAGGGCTTCAGCCTTTTCCTTCTCCAGGGCCTGGGCCTCCACGACGCCGGGAACGCCGGCCAGGGTCTCGGCCGCGCGGGCCGCGGCGCCGTCGGGCGTCTCGTTGGTCTTCGGCCGCACGATGACCGTGGCTTCGTTGGTCAGATGTCCGGTCCAGCCGCGGGCCGCGCGGTCGGCGGCCAGCACGGCCAGGAGGGTGAGACAGGCCAGGAAACACAGCGTGGCGACCACGAAGACCAGCGAGCCGTCCTTGGCGTCGGCCTCAGGCAGGAAAGGCGCCGGCCGCCAGCGTTCGACGTCGAAGTCGCTCACGCCAGGTGCCCCGCGTCGCGCTGTGTCAACCGACCGTCTTCCAGATGCAGGGTCGGCATGCCGGACCGCGCCACAAGGTCCTGGTCGTGGGTGGCGATCAGGATGGTGGTGCCCAGGCGGTTGAGCTCGACGAATAGGCGCAGGATGCGCAGACCCATTTCGTGGTCCACATTGCCGGTAGGTTCGTCGGCCAGCAGGATTTCGGGCCGGTTGACCACCGCGCGCGCGATGGCTAGCCGCTGCTTCTCGCCGCCCGCCAGCGTCGCAGGCATGGCGTGCATGCGCGAGCGCAGGCCCACCCAAGCCAGCAGCTCGGCCACGTCCTGGCGATAGCTATCGGGCTTGCCGCCGGCGATTCGCAGGGGCAGGGCGGTGTTGTCGAAGGCCGAGAGATGCTCCAGCAGCTTGAACTCCTGGTAAACCACCCCGATCCTGCGGCGCAGGAACGGCTGATCCTTCGGCGCGATGGCCGACACGTCCTGGCCGAACAGATGCAGCAGCCCTTTCGAGGGCTTGGCCGCCAGGAAGATCAGCTTCAGCAGCGACGTCTTGCCCGCCCCCGACGCCCCGGTGACGAAATGGAAAGACCCGGGCGCCAATGAGAAGGTAAGGTCCTTCAGCGTTTCGGGGGCACGGCCATAGCGCATCGACACGTCATCGAAGCGGACCACGGCGGGATCGGCGTCGAACGCGCCCTGAACATGCGTGTTTCTGGACATGAAGACCGAAATCGGCGACCTCGGTTGAGGTTGCTGGAGCGTCCGATTCGGCCGTCATGATACTGACCTGTCCAGAGTGCGCCACCAGCTATTTCGTGGATGATTCCAAGATCCCCGAAGCTGGCCGCGCCGTGAAATGCGCCAGCTGCGGCGCACGCTGGACCGCTCAGGCCGGCGCGGCTGAACTCGACCTCGAAGTCTCGGGCGAAGAGGGCGCGGTCGGCCGCGAACCGGCGGTCGACACACCCGATCCCGACGACATCCCGATCAGCGCCCTGCCTGGCGAAGTCTTGCCCAAGGTGTTTCGCGCCAAGGCCGACACGGAACGGCGGGTCCGCGAGGCGGCGGCCACCGGGATCATCTGGGCGGGCCTGGCCGCGGCCCTGCTGGTGCTGCTGGCGGTCGCCTTCGTATTCCGCGTCGACGTGGTCCGCCTCTGGCCACGCACGGCCAGCGCCTACGCCTTCGTGGGCCAGCCGGTGAACAGCCTCGGCCTGGTGATCGAGGGCGTGCGGTTCGAGCCCTCGTTGCAGGAGGGCCACGCCGCGCTCTCGGTCTCGGGGATGATCCGCAACATCCAGGACGAGCCGGTGATCTCGCCGCCCATGCGCATCAGCCTGCTGGACGAAGACGGCAAGGCGGTGGTGACCAAGATCGCCCGCCCGGCCGACGCCAAGATCCCGCCGGGCGAGACCCGCCACTTCGCCATCGCCCTGCTGGACCCGCCAACCACGGCGCGCGTGCTGGAGGTCGCCTTCGCGCCGCCTGAGCCGGTGAAGAAGGTCAAGGTCGTCCAGGGCGATCCCCCGAAGGCTGCTCACGCCGCCCCGGCCCTGCGGACCGCGGCCGAGCCGCCAGCCGTGACCCAGAACCTGGCGCCCGCGCCGGTAGAGGCCCAGCCGTTGCCGCCGGGGTCTCCCGACGCCTTGCCGGCCCATGACTGAGTCGCTGCCCGAGCCGGTGGTGCTGCTCAGCGAGGCCGAGATCGCCGCGCGCGTCGAGGCCCTGGCCCGCGAAATCGCCCCGCGAATCGATGACGACACCGTCGCGGTCTGCCTGCTGACCGGCGGTCTGTGGTTCGCCTCGGACCTGACCCGAGCCCTGTCGCGGGCCGGGCGCAATGTTCGGTTCGACGCCCTGTGGCTGGCCTCGTACGGCGACGAGCGCGCCAGCCTGGGCCGCTGCGAGGTCCGCGCCGACCTTCAACGCCCGCTTTCGGGCCGCACGGCCCTGATCATCGACGACGTCATCGACACCGGCCTGTCGCTGTCGGAGGCCCAGCGCCTGGTCACTGACGCCGGCGCCAGCCGCGCGCTCACCGCCGTCTTCGCCAGCAAGCCGTGGCCGACGCCGCGCGCCATCGTCCCGGACTTCGTGGCCTGGCACGCGCCAGCCCGTTACCTGGTCGGCTACGGCATGGACGCGGCGGGATGCCTGCGCGGCCTGCCGTTCATCGGGGCGCTGGACTGAATCATAGCCAGGGTGCGGCGGATTCCTTGGCCAGCATGTCGTCGTATGTCGGGCGCGGCCGGACCACGGCGTAGTCCGAGCCCTTTACCAGCACCTCGGGCGCCAGCAGGCGGCTGTTGTATTCGCTCGACATCACCGCCCCATAGGCTCCGGCGCTCAAGAAGGCCACCAGGTCGCCGGCCTCCAGCGGCGGCAGGGCGCGCTCACGGGTGAAGGTGTCGCCGGTCTCGCAGATGGGTCCCACGACGTCATAGACCACCGGGGCGCCCTCACGCGGCCTGACCGGGACGATCTCGTGATAGGCGTCGTACATGGCCGGGCGGATCAGGTCGTTCATGGCCGCGTCCAGCACCGCGAACTTGCGTCCTTCCGGACGCTCGTGGATATGCAGCACGCGCGCCAGCAGGACCCCGGCGTTGGCCGCGATCATCCTTCCAGGCTCGAAGGAATAGGCCACGTCCAGACCGGCCATGGTCCTGGCGATCATGCGGGCATAGTCGGCCGGTGCGGGCGGCGTCGGCTGGTTGAAATAGGGAACACCCAGACCGCCGCCTAGGTCGAGGCGTTCGACCGCCAGCCCCTCGCCCCGCAGCCGTTCGACCAGGCCGCGCATCTTGGTGAAAGCTTCGGCCATCGGCGCGAGGTCGGTGATCTGGCTGCCGATGTGGCAGGTGACGCCGACCGGCTTCAGGCCCGCGTTGTTCGACGCCTTGGCGTAGAGCCGCTCGGCCTCGGAGAACGAGACCCCGAACTTGTTGTCGGCCTTGCCGGTGGAGATCTTGGCGTGGCCGCCGGCCGAGACGTCGGGATTGACGCGGATGGCGATGACCGCGCGTGTGCCCAGCGACTGGGCGACCCGGCTGGCGAGCTCCATCTCCGGTTCTGACTCGACATTGATCTCGCTGACGCCGGTCCGCAGGGCGAAGGCGATCTCGCTCTCGGTCTTGCCGACGCCGGAGAAGACGATCTTTTCTGGCGGCACGCCCGCCGCCAGAGCCCGGCGGATTTCGCCTTCGGAAACCGTGTCCGCGCCGGCGCCGAGCCGGGCGAGGGTCTTCAGCACCGCGACGTTCGAATTGGCCTTCACGGCGAAGGCCAACAGCGGATCGCCGCCGTGCTCGCCACGGATGCCTTCGGCGACTAGGGCGTCGCGCAGCACGGTGTAGTGCCGCTCCAGGGTCGCCGTCGAATAGACATAGACCGGCGTGCCGACAGCCTCGGCGAGCGCCGTCAGGGATACGTCCTCGCAGGAGAGCTCGCCCCCGTGGAGCTCGAAGTGATTCATCTGGGCGTGGCGTAGGGATCGGGAAGCGCGCCTTGCGGGGCGCTGGACGTGGCGCTGGGCGCGGAGTCGATCGGCTGGGTGCGTGGCGGGACCGGCGCATCGGTGCGGTTGCGCGGATCGACAGTGCGGATCGCGCGGCCGGGATCGGAGCCCGCGTCGGCGCCGGAACCCTTGCCCATCAGCGGGCCGGGGCGCTCCAGGGCGCCCATCTTGCCGCAGCCCACCAAGGCCAGGGCGACGGCGGCGATCGCCAGAATGCGAAGGGTCATGGCAGCAGTTCCTTCCAACGCGCGACCTGGGCGCGAACCTGTTCCGGCGAGGCGCCGCCGTAGCTTTTGCGGCTGGCGACCGAAGCGGCGGGCGTCAGCACGTCGAAAACGCCCTGGGTGATCGCAGGCTCCAGGGCCTGGAGATCTGCGAGCGGCAGGGCCGAGAGATCACAGCCCAGAGACTCCGCCTTTTTGACGGCCGCCCCGGTGACGTGGTGGGCGTCGCGGAACGGCATGTCCAGTTCGCGGACCAGCCAATCGGCCAGGTCGGTGGCCGTGGAGTAGCCCGCGCCGGCGGCGGCGGCCATCATCTCGGCCACGGGCTCCAGGTCGGCGACCATGCCGGCCATCGCGGCCAGCGACAGTTCCAGCGCGTCGAAGGCCTCGAAGGTGGGGACCTTGTCCTCCTGCATGTCCTTCGAATAGGTCATCGGCAGGCCCTTCATCACCACGGTGAGCTGGGTGAAGGAGCCGAGCAGCCGGCCGACCTTGGCGCGGATCAGCTCCGCGGCGTCGGGATTCTTCTTTTGCGGCATGATCGACGAGCCGGTGGTGAAGGCGTCGGAAAGTTTCACGAAGCCGAACTGCGGCGTCATCCAGATCACGATCTCCTCGGCCAGCCGCGACAGGTGGACCGCGCAGATGGTGGCCGCCGCCAGGGCCTCAAGCGCGAAATCCCGGTCGGCGACGCTGTCCAGCGAGTTCGCGGTCGGTCGATCGAAGCCTAGAGCCTGCGCCGTCGCATGGCGGTCGATCGGGAAGGGCGAGCCGGCCAGGGCCGCGGCGCCCAGCGGGCACTCGTTCATCCGCGCCCGGGCGTCGGCGAACCGCGAGGCGTCGCGGCCGAACATCTCCACATAGGCCATCAGGTGGTGGCCGAAGGTCACGGGCTGGGCGGGCTGCAGGTGGGTGAAGCCCGGCATGAGCGTCGCCGCATGCGGCTCGGCCTTGGCCAGCAGGGCGCGTTGCAGGTCGCTGATCTGCGTGATCGTGCGGTCGCAGGCCTCGCGGACCCACAGGCGGAAGTCCAGCGCCACCTGGTCGTTGCGTGAGCGGGCGGTGTGCAGCCGGCCCAGCCGGTGACCTTCGGCCACCACCTCATGGCCTATGTCGAGATGTTCGGCCGCGACGCCTCGCGCTTCTCCGACGCTCGCGCGCGGATGAACGAGAGCCCGCTGGGCGCCGCCGCCCTGGCCGGATCCCCGTTTCCCATCGACCGGGAGATGACCGCCAAGGCCCTGGGATTCGCCAGGCCCACCGCCAACTCCCTGGACAGCGTGGCCGACCGGGATTTTGCGCTGGAGGCCCTGGCGGCGGCCACCATCTGCGCCACACACCTGTCGCGGCTGGCCGAGGAGATCGTGATCTGGATGACGCCGCAGTTCGGCTTCGTGACGCTCTCCGACGCCTTCACCACCGGCTCGTCGATCATGCCGCAGAAGAAGAACCCGGACGCCGCCGAGCTGGTGCGCGCCAAGGTCGGCCGTCTGCTCGGCTCCTTCACCCAGCTCACCGTGGTGATGAAGGGCCTGCCGCTGACCTATTCCAAGGACATGCAGGAGGACAAGGTTCCCACGTTCGAGGCCTTTGATGCTCTGGAGCTGAGCTTGTTGGCCATGGCCGGTATGGTCGCCGACCTGGAGCCCAACCGCGCCGGGATGGCGGCGGCAGCCGGTGCCGGATACTCGAC
>NZ_JANOCX010000245.1:0-2716 GCF_031412415.1 Phenylobacterium sp. | reverse complement strand
TAGTGATGTTCGCCGTCTCCGCCAGCGTGACCGTGCTGGTGGCCGCGGCCCTGCGCAGCGTCATCATGCGGCTGGCCGAGGCCCAGAGCGCGCTGGACCTCAGCGAGTCCTCGCTGCAGCTGGCTCAGGACGCCGGCGGCGTCGGCCTTTGGAACTGGGACGTGGCCACCGGCGACGGCCAATGGTCTTCGGCGCTCTACAAGAACCTGGGCCTGACGCCGGATCAGCCGGCCAATGTGAGGGCTCTGCTGGAGGTCGTGCATCCGGATGATCGCGAGGCCGTACGCCAGTGCAACATCGACGCGGTCAAGCTGGGCCGCATGGAGCCCATCGAGTACCGCGTGATCTGGCCCGACGGCCAGCTGCGCTGGCTGCTGTCGCGGGGCGAGATGCTGCGCGATGAGACGGGGCGGGTGTCCCGCGCCGTCGGGGTCAATATCGACATCACCGATCGACGCCTGGCCTATGAACAGGTTCGCGAGAGCGAGGCGCGGTTCCGCACCCTGGCCGACAGCGCCCCGGTCCTGCTCTGGGTCACAAAGACCGACGGCAAGCGCGAGTTCGTCAACCAGGCCTATGTGGACTTCCTGGGCGTCTCCTACGGCGAGGCCATCAACTTCGACTGGCGGCTGCGGCTGCATGCGGAGGATCTGCCGCGCATCCTGAAGGAGCAGGTCGCCGGCGAGGCGTCGCGCATCCGGTTCTTCCTGGAGGCGCGCTATCGGCGCAGCGACGGCCAGTGGCGCTGGATCCGCTCGATCTCCCAGCCACGATATGCTCCGTCGGGCGAGTTCAGCGGCTTCATCGGGATCGCCTTCGACGTCACGGAGGCCAAGCAGGCCGAGGCCGATCTGATGCGGATCAACGACCTGCTGGCGGAGCGGATGGAAGGGGCCATGGCCGAGCGCGACGCCGCCGAGGCCCAGCTCCGTCACGCCCAGAAGATGGAGGCGGTGGGCCAGCTCACCGGCGGCGTGGCCCACGACTTCAACAACCTGCTGACTGTGATCATCGGCGCCCTGGACCTGATGCAGCGCCATCCCGACGACACGGCGCGGCGCCACCGCATGGTCGACGCCGCCCAGTCCGCCGCGCGCCGGGGTGAGCGGCTGACGCAGCAGCTCCTCGCCTTCTCGCGCCGCCAGACGCTCAAGCCGGAGGCCATCGAAATCGATCGCCTGGTGGCCGAGAGCGAACCCCTGCTCCGCAGCGCCGCCGGCGAAACGACCAATCTGACCGTGGCCCTCGGCGCGGGACAGACCGTGGCGATGGTCGACCGGGGCCAGTTCGAGGCCGCCCTGATGAACCTGGTGGTCAACGCCCGCGACGCCGTGAGCCACGGCGGCGCTATCCGCATCGAGACCGCGCCGCGCGAGCTCACCGAGCGCGAGGTTCCGGAGATCCCGGCCGGCGGCTATGTCTGCGTGACCGTGCGCGACACCGGTGTGGGCATGGCCTCCGACGTCGTCGGGCGCGTGTTCGAGCCGTTCTTCACCACCAAGGACGTGGGCAAGGGCACGGGATTGGGCCTGTCGCAGGTCTATGGGTTCGCCCGCCAGAGCGGCGGCGGCGTGACCATCGAGACCGCGCCCAACCAAGGCGCGGCGGTGACTCTCTACCTACCCCGGGCCAGCGCCGCGGCCGAGGCCGCGCCCCTGGGCCTCCCCACGCCGAGACAGATCGCCGCCGGTCCCAACCTGACCGTCTTGCTGGTCGAGGATGATCCCGAGGTCGCCCAGGTGATCGCCGCCATGCTGGTCGACGTGGGACACGAGGTCGTCCACGCCGAGGGTGTGGCCCAGGCCCTCGACCTGCTGCGCGGAGGCGCGGCGGCCGATCTGATGGTGACCGACCTGGTCATGCCAGGCTCCCGGTCGGGGGTCGACTTGGCCCACGAGGCGGTCGGCCTGCGCCCCGGCCTGCCGGTGATCCTGTCGTCGGGCTATACCGGCGAAGCGCTGAATTCCGCCGACGGCGCGCCGTGGCCCTTGCTGCACAAGCCCTACACGGCCGAAACCCTGGCCGCGGCCATCCGCGACGCCATGGAGCGGGCGGCTGGAACAGTTTCGTGACAATGCGGGACTTGCCCCCGACCTAACGCGGGTCTATATGTCTTTCATCGGTTTTGCTCATGTTGAGCATAATCACGACGCCGACGGGGCGCTGCAGAACATCCCGCGGCGTTTTTTGAGGCCGATGAAATGCTCAATGTGAGCATAAGGAGGACGCCATGGCTGACGGTTCGCAATTCGCGTTCACGCCCGCGGTCGAAGCCGCCACCCGTCCCTTGTGGGAAAAGGTGAAAGGCCATGTCACGCCCATGGAGTGGCGTCTCCAGGCGCCGCTGATCGCCGAGATCAATCGCCTGAAGCGCGAGAAGAACGCGGTCATCCTGGCGCACAACTACATGACGCCGGAAATCTTCCACGGGGTCGGCGACTATGTCGGCGATAGCCTGGGCTTGGCCAAGGAAGCCGCCAAGTCGGACGCCAAGATCATCGTCCAGGCCGGCGTGCACTTCATGGCCGAGACCTCGAAGATCCTGTCGCCCGACAAGACCGTGCTGATCCCCGATCTGCGCGCCGGCTGCAGCCTGGCCTCCTCGATCACCGGCGCCGACGTGCGCCTGATCAAGCAGCGCTATCCCGGCCTGCCGGTGGTCACCTATGTCAACACCACCGCCGACGTGAAGGCCGAGACCGACGTCTGCTGCACC
>NZ_JANOCX010000244.1:0-3678 GCF_031412415.1 Phenylobacterium sp. | reverse complement strand
GCCGTCGCGCTCGGACAGCTGGTCGCGGGTCAGACCGGTCTTGCGCAGGAAGCCGTCGATGGCCTGGTCGGGCGCGCCGACTCTCGGGCCTTTGACCTCTTCGTCGCGGTCGGCCTGGGCGACCGGCAGGCCTTCGGCGGCCAGGTGCTCGCGGGCCATGCGCTCGAAGTCGCGCGCGGCCTGGGCCTGCATACGCGCGGGGATCTCTTCCGAGAACAGTTCGATCAGAAGCTGGGGCATCAGGCGTTGCCCCCTTCGTTGGCGACCCAGGCCTCGGCGCACATCTTGGTCAGGTCGCGGATGCGGCCGATGTAGCTCTGGCGTTCGGCGACGGCGATGGCGCCCCGCGCGTCCATCAGGTTGAACAGGTGGCTGGCCTTCAGCACGTGGTCGTAGGCCGGCAGGACGGTGCGCTGGCCCTGGGGGCCCCTGCCCTCCAGGATGCGGGGCACCTGGGCCTCCATGTCCTCGAACTGACGCTTGAGCGTGTCGACGTCATAGAGGTGGAAATTGGCCTCCGACTGCTGGCGCTCGTTCTCCAGGAAGACGTCGCCATAGGTCATGGGCGCCGGGCCGTCGGGATCGTTGAAGGCCAGGTCGGTGAAGTGGTCGACGTTCTGGATGTACATGGCCAGGCGTTCCAGGCCGTAGGTCAGCTCGCCGGCCACGGGCCAGACGTCCAGGCCGCCAACCTGCTGGAAGTAGGTGTACTGGGTCACTTCCATGCCGTCACACCAGACCTCCCAGCCTAGGCCCCAGGCCCCGACGGTGGGGTTCTCCCAGTCGTCCTCGACGAAACGGATGTCGTGCAGGCGCGTGTCGAGGCCGATGGCCTCCAGGGAGCCCAGATAGAGCTCCTGCAGGTTGTCGGGGTTCGGCTTCAGGATCACCTGGTACTGGTAATAGTGCTGCAGGCGGTTGGGGTTCTCGCCATAGCGGCCGTCCCCGGGGCGCCGAGAGGGCTGCACATAGGCCGCCCGCCAGGGCTTGGGGCCCAGCGCGCGCAGCACCGTGGCCGGGTGTAGGGTGCCGGCGCCCACCTCGACATCGTGCGGCTGCAGAATCACGCAGCCCTGGGCGCTCCAATACTCATGGAGCTTCAGGATAAGTCCCTGAAACGAAAGCGGCTTTCTGGCGGACATGGGATGGGTTTCGCAGGCGCAAAAAAAGTCGGCGGACCATAGGGCCCGCCGACTGTCGCCACAAGACGTTGAAGCGTGTCTCTAGTTGCCCTTCGCGGCCGTGCGCTTGCCGGCGTTGGACACGGGCTGCCCGTACTTGGCGCGGTTCGCCGGCGTGTCGGCGACCGGACCATTGGTGACGACGCTGGTGGTCACGACGGCGGAGCTGTCGCGCGCCACGGCGTTGACCGCGGCGGCCTCGGTGGTCTTGAGGCCGGGGTCGACCATCGTCCCCTCTGGCGGAGCCGGCGGCGACATGGCGTCGGCCGAAACCGGGGCGTTGGCAGGATCGACCGGCGGCGCCATCGACTGGGCCTGGACGGCGCCGGCGAAGAGCGCCGTCGCGGCCACGGCCGTCATCAAGGTCTTGAGATACATGATGTTCACTCCTGATCTTGAACGAATGAGCGCGTCGGGACCTGCTTAGTTCCCCTTCGCCTTGCTACGCTTGCCGGCGTTGGAGAGCGGCTTGTACATCTGGCGGTTCTCCGGGGTGTCGGCGACCGGCTGCATGGTGACCGTCGTGGTGGTCACGGCAGCGCCGGTCGAGGCGTCCACACCTGTCGCGGCGGCCGGGGCGGCCATCGGTTCGGCGGCGGGAGCCGGGGTCATGGCCTCGGTGGTCGGGGCCGGCTCAGCCGTCGTGGCGGGTTCGGCGGCTGGCGGAGGCTCGGCGGCGGGCGGCGTCATCGGCTCCTGGGCCGAGGCGTCGGCGCCGGTCTTGTCGGCGGCGGGCGCGGGCGTGGCCGCTTCATTCGTCACCGCCGCCTTGGCGTCAGCTTCCGAAACCGGCGAGGGCGCCATCTCCTTGGTGTCCTGCATCAGGCACTGGACGCCCGCGGCGTCGAGGGCGGCGAGCTTGTCCTTGGGCGGCGTGGCCTTGGGGGTCTCGGTGACGGGGGCGGCCGGCGCGGCCGGCGTCGCCGCCGGGGCGGTGGTCGAGGCCGCGGCGCCGCTGGCGGTCGCCGAGGCCGCGCCCGGCATCAGCACCTTGTTGACGACGTGGATGATGCCGTTGGTCGCGGCGATGTCGGCCTGAACGATCGTGGCGTCATTGACCATGGGGGTCTCGCCGCCCGACAGCTCGACCGACGGGCCGGCCACTGTGGCGGCCTTACGCGTCGAGCCCTTGAAGTCGGCCGAGGTCACCGGGGCGTTGACCACGTGATAGATCAGCAGCTTCTGAAGCTGGGCCTTGTTCTCCGGCAGCATCAGCTTGTCCAGCTCTCCGGCCGGCAGGGCGGCGAAGGCCGCATCGGTCGGGGCGAAGACGGTCAGGTTTTTGTTGGTCTTGAGCAGGCTCGTGAGGTTCGTCGCCTCGGCGGCCTTCAGGAAGGTCGTGAACTGACCTGAGGCCTTGGCGGTGTCGACGATGTCGCCGGCGGCGACAACCTTGGCGACAGGCGCCACCGCGACGGTGGTGTCAGGCGCGGTTTCGGCGCTGGCGGCGGCCGGCGTGGTCGGAGCCGGATTGGCGGCGGGCGCGGCTGGGGTCTGGGCCTGAGCGGCGCCCGCCAGCAGGGCCGCGAGAGCGGCGGTCGTCAGAAAACGGGTCAGGTGCATCGGATCCTCGGGGGTTGAGAGATGGAGCCCTGGCCGGGAAAGCCCGGCCGTCGCGGTTCACAGCGCACAGCTTGCCGAGCGGTTTCCCCTGATCACGGGTTCGTGAGAACGTGCCTCGCCAGCGCCCACATTCCGTCCGCCCACGGCCGCAAACGGCGCCTCTGGAGCGCCAGCCCGCTTAAAGCGCACGCAAACGAGCGAAGCGGCGCCCACAAAACAGGCGCCGCGTGGCTTTTCGTTGATCAAGGGTTACCAGACGGCCTTCCAGCGGCCTGCCCCCGATAGCGTCGCCTTGCCGTCGGAGGGGGAGTGCAAGCCGCGTTTCGCCGACGGCGCGGGAAAACAACCCACTGGCGCGTCTCGGCTTGGGCCGCGCGGGAGCAGGCGATGAAATTGATCATAGCGATCGTCAAACCTTTCAAGCTGGACGACGTGCGCGAAGCGCTCGTCGCCGCCGGCATCGAGGGGCTGACGGTCTCCGAAGTTAAGGGCTACGGCCGCCAGAAGGGGCAGACGGAGATCTACCGGGGGGCCGAGTACCAGGTGAATTTCGTGCCCAAGGTGAAGCTGGAGGCGGTCGTCGACGACGCCGCGGCCGGCAAGGCCGTCGAGGCCATCAAGGCCGCGGCCGCCACCGGCAAGATCGGCGACGGCAAGATCTTCGTCCTCAATGTCGAGGACGCAGTGCGTATTCGGACCGGAGAGTCCGGCACGGCCGCCCTCTAGGGCGCGCCGAACTCATCGGGACATGGGGATAGCGACAATGAAATCATCGGGACTGCACAAACTGACGGGCCTGGCGCTCGCAGCCATCCTAGCCGGGGGCCTGCTCGCGCCCGCGGCCTTCGCCCAGGACGCCGCGCCGCCGGCCGCGCCCGCCGCCGCCGAGGCGACCGCCGCCCCGGCGGCTGAAGCTCCGCCGGCCGCCGCGCCC
>NZ_JANOCX010000243.1:0-12870 GCF_031412415.1 Phenylobacterium sp. | reverse complement strand
GGCGCCTTCGGGCCGATCCGAGACTGGTATGCGGGCCTCCCGGAGTCAAAAGCGCGCGGCTATGGGCCGGGGCGGTTCAGCTTCAACGTCAAGGGCGGCCGCTGCGAGGCCTGCCAGGGCGACGGGTTGATCAAGATCGAGATGCACTTCCTGCCCGACGTCTACGTCACCTGCGATGTCTGCCACGGCAAGCGCTACAACCGCGAAACGCTCGAGGTGCTGTTCAAGGGCAAGTCCATCGCCGAGGTCCTTGACATGACCGTCGAGGAGGCCGCCGACTTCTTCAAGGCCGTGCCGCCCGTGCGCGACAAGATGGACACGCTCAAGCGCGTTGGCCTTGGCTATGTGAAGGTCGGCCAATCGGCGACCACGCTGTCGGGCGGCGAGGCCCAGCGGGTGAAGCTCTCCAAGGAGCTGTCGCGCCGGGCCACCGGCAAGACGCTCTACATCCTCGACGAACCGACCACCGGACTGCACTTCGAGGACGTGAAGAAGCTGCTGGAGGTGCTCCATGAGCTGGCCGACCAGGGCAACACCATGGTGGTCATCGAGCACAATCTGGATGTCGTGAAGACCGCCGACTGGATCGTCGACTTCGGTCCCGAGGGCGGCGACGGCGGCGGTGAGATCGTGGCCCAGGGCAGCCCGGAGCAGGTCGCAGCCAACCCCAAGAGCTGGACCGGCCGCTACCTCGCCGAGATCCTCAAGCGCCACGAGGAGCGCCGCGGCGCGCGGCGGAAGAAGCTGCTGAGCGCTTAGACGAGCAACCTCCTTCTCGGGGAAGGATGGCTTCAGAGCCCGCCGAAAAGCGGCAGGGTCTCAGGCGCCAGCGCACCTTCGATCTCCAGTATGCGCATCTTGGTGTCGGTTCCGCCGGGCGCCGAGAAGCCGCCCTTGCCCCCGCCGGCCGCGAGCACGCGGTGGCAGGGCACCACGATGGGCCAGGGATTGGCGCCCAGAGCCTGGCCCACGGCGCGGGAGACGGCGACGTCCCCCAACTCCCGGGCGATCTCACCATAGGTGCGGGTCTTGCCCGGCGGGATGGCGCGGGCGATCTCGTAGACCCGCAGGTTGAAGGGTGCGACGCCCTGGGTGTCCAACACGATGTCCATCAGGTCGAGACGCTCGCCGCGCAGCAGCGCCTGCATGGCCTCGACGGCCGCCTGGACGGCCAGCGGCGGCGTGGTCTCCACGGCCTCGGGAAAACGCCGCGCAAGTTTGGCGCGAGGATCGGAGGCGCCGAGCGGCGGCAGGGCGACCGCCAACAGGCCCTGTGCGCCCCAGACCAGGCCGCAGGTTCCGACCGCTGTGTCGAAGAGGAAGAGGCCCTGGATCATGGGCTCAACCTAACACCGGTCGCTCGACCGTTCTCGCGGCTTTCGGACACCGAGGCTATCGAGAGATAAAGCCTTGCGTTCAAACAAGCGTTCGAAATAGCTTCGCTCCCATAACTTAGTTCATTTGGGAGACCGCCATGATCCTCTACGGCGCGCCGATGCCGGCGCCGAACCCCTTCCGCGTGCGCATGTTCCTCGCCGAGAAGGGCATCGACCTGCCGGAGACCAAGGTCGACATGTTCAAACGCGAGCACAAGTCGCCGGAGTACCGCGCCAAGAATTCCATGGGCCAGATCCCCACCTTGGAACTGGATGACGGGACCTGCATCTCCGAGACCGTCGCGATCTGCCGCTACTTCGAAGAGACCACCCCCAATCCGCCGCTGTTCGGCACGACTCCTGTCGAGAAGGCCCTGGTCGACCAGTGGGTTCGCCGGGTGGAGTTCGCCGTGATGATGCCGGTGGGCAGCTTCTGGCGTCACGCCCATCCGCGAACCGCGGCCCTGCTGACCCAGTACAAGGACTTCGGCGAGAGCAACAAGGAGACCTACAAGGGCGCCCAAAAGTACCTGAACCGCGAGCTTGAAGGCCGCGAGTTCCTGGTCGGCGACAGCCTGACCATGGCCGACATCTGCCTGCTGTCCACGGTGGACTTCGCCGAATGGATCGGCCTGCCTGTCGAGGAAGAGTTCACGAACCTGATCGCCTGGCGCGCCCGGATGAAGGCCCGGCCGAGCGCCAGCGCCTAGGCCTGCTTCAGCGCCCGATAGGCCACGGCCGCGGGCGATACCAGGACCGCGAAATAGAGCGCGTTCAGAAAGCCGCCGAAGATCGTGTAGGCGACCATCGGCGGGGTGTAGTAGGCGGCGACGGAACTGAGGTCGGGGGTGAAGATCTTCCCCACCGAGGCGATGTCGCCGCCCGCGAGGATCGCCGCGGCGGCCATGAAGATCACCATCGCCAACAGCAGGACGACCACCACGCTGGCGATGGCCAGGATGTAGGAGCCTAGCAGCTTCCAGAACTGCCCCTTGGTGAGCGCCCAGGACTCGAACACGGAGATCCGCTCCTCGGCGAATGTGATCACCGGCGCCAGCGACAGCCGGATGGCGACGTACAGCAGCAGGCCGAGGAGGAAGAGGCCCAGGCCCACGCCGAAGATCGGCGACCCCAGCAGGCCATAAGCGACGCCGGCCCCGATCCCGCCCATCAGGACCACCACCGTCACGGCCACGAGGCTCAACAGGAAGTAGATGAGAGTCAGGACGATCAGGCGCAGCTCGTCCTGTCCGAGGCGCAGATAGCCGAAACTGGGGTCTTGCGGCCGCAGGATGGCCCGATAGACCGCCGCGGCCAGAACGGCTTGAACCGCGAGACCCACTGGGATCAGGATCGCGTAGAGCGGGCCGAGGGCCGTCAGGTTGGCGAGGGCCGCCGACGGGTCGGCGTTGGGACTGTTGGCCTGGGCCTCCAGGGCCATCAGGTTCTGCCCGCCCATGGTCACCAGAAGCACTGGCATCAGCAGGCTGATGATCAGGTAGAACCCCGCCCAGATCAGCAGGACCTTGGGTTTTTCGCGGGTGATCCGGAAACCTTCAAACGCGGCGTCGGTCGCCGAAAACGCAGTCATCTCATTCCCCAGGCCCAGTCCTCGCCCAATAACGAGTCGGCCGCCCCTTTGGCTGCGAACATGGGCGCGACAGCCCCTTTCCCGCAAGGCCCGGCTCGCGATCCGCGCGCGGAGTTGCTAGTTAGTCACGCATGTCGATCTCACCTGTCCATATCGTCGGCGGCGGCCTGGCCGGTTCCGAGGCCGCCTGGCAAGTCGCCCAGGCCGGCGTCCCCGTGGTGCTGCACGAAATGCGCCCCGTCCGCGGCACCGACGCCCACCAGACCGACGGCCTGGCCGAGCTGGTGTGCTCCAACTCCTTCCGCGCTGATGACTGGACCGGCAACGCCGTGGGACTGCTGCACGCCGAGATGCGCAAGCTGGGTTCAATCATCATGTCTTGCGGCGACGCCCACCAGGTGCCGGCCGGTGGCGCGCTGGCGGTGGATCGCGAGGGGTTCTCCCAGGCGGTCACCGCGCGACTTGAGGCCCACCCCCTGGTCACCATCGCGCGCGAAGAGGTCGCGGGCCTGCCCCCCGCCGACTGGGACAATGTCATCGTCGCCACCGGCCCCCTCACCTCTCCGGCTCTGTCGGCGGCGATCCTCGAGCTGACCGGCGAAGGTGAGCTGTCGTTCTTCGACGCCATCGCCCCCATCGTGAACGTCGAATCCATCGTCATGGACGTCTGCTGGCGCCAGTCGCGCTACGACAAGGTCGGGCCCGGCGGCGACGCCGCGGCCTACATCAACTGCCCGATGGACAAGGCCCAGTACGACGCCTTCATCGACGCCCTACTGGCCGGCGAGAAGTCCGAGTTCAAGGACTGGGAGCACGTCCCCTATTTCGATGGTTGCCTGCCCATCGAGGTGATGGCCGAGCGGGGCCGCGAGACCCTGCGCCACGGGCCGATGAAGCCGGTCGGCCTGACCAATGACCACGACCCGCAGGTGAAGTGCCACGCCATCGTGCAACTGCGTCAGGACAATGCGCTCGGCACTTTGTGGAACATGGTCGGCTTCCAGACCAAGCTGAAGCATGGCGCCCAGACCGATATCTTCCGGATGATCCCGGGCCTGGAGAAGGCGGTGTTCGCGCGGTTGGGTGGCCTGCACCGCAACACCTTCCTCAACAGTCCCAAGCTGTTGGATGGCCAGCTTCGCATGAGGTCGCAGCCGCGCCTGCGGTTCGCGGGCCAGGTGACGGGGGTCGAGGGCTATGTGGAAAGCGCCGCGGTCGGCCTGTTGGCCGGCCGATTCGCCGCGGCCGAGCGCCTGGGTCGTCCGATCGATGCGCCGCCCGCCACGACCGCCCTCGGCGCCCTGATCGGGCACATCACCGGCGGGCACCTCGATGGGGGCAAGGGCAGCTTCCAGCCGATGAACATCAACTACGGCCTGCTGCCGCCGCTGGACGAGGCGATGGTCAAGCGCCGCGAGGACGGCAGTCGGATCGGTTCGAAAGAACGCGGGCGGGCCAAGAAGCTCGCCGTCGGCGAGCGCGCCCTGGCCGATCTCGAACTCTGGGTGTCCGGCGCCAAGGCGCTGGCCGCGGAGTAGGCCTAGACCCGGCCGGTCAGCACGGCCCAGAACAGGCGGCCCCGCGCCGCCAGGTCCGAGGGACGCGCGCCCTTGGCCCTGACCCGAGCCAGGGTGGCGTGGGCGACGGCCGGGAAGGCGGCGGCCGACAGACCCCGCGCGCCGGCGAGCGCCTCGTCTAGCGCGGCCTGCGCCCCCTCCCCGGTCATGCCCGCCGTGCCCATCAGCCGTCCGATGGCCCAGGCTGTTCCGCCGCTGGCGGCCTTGGCTTGATCGGCGTCGGGATCGAGCATGCGCGCGGCCAGCATGGCGGCGGCCCCGCCCGTGTCACGGGCCCAGACGAGCGCGTCGGCCAGGTTCATCGGCTCGGGCGAGAGCTCGCGGTAGCGGGCGTCGATCATGTCTTCCAGCAAGGCTCGTGGCAGGCCGTGGCGCGCCACGGCGCGGGCCAACGCCTGGGCCGTCGGGTGATGGCGCACCGCCCTGCCCTCGAACACCTCGTCCAGCACCTCGCGCCACCAGGTGAGGCGGATCTCGCCCATCAGGGCGTTGGAGGCGACCTTGGGGGCGCGGGCCAGTTCGTAGTCGTAGGCGTAGAGCGCGATGACGTCGCCGCGGGTTCGCGCATCGGCGATGAACCGACTGGAAAGCCAGCGGTCTGGATCGACGCGGGCGATCAGGCCGTCGAGGTCTTCGGAGGTATCTTGTTCAGGCATGGCTCAAAGCAAAAGGCCCGCCGATATGGCGGGCCTTCCGATCCTATTGGATTTCGACGATCAGCCGAAGATGGTCTGGCTCATGGTCATGGTGACCAGCATCGGCACCGAAAGCAGGGTGTTGGTGCGCGAGAACAGCATGGCCATCCGCGCGGCCTTGGCCTTGGCGTCGGCGTCGGCCTCGACCAGGCCAAGCGCGATCTTCTGGTTCGGCCAGATGAACACCCAGACGTTGAAGAACATGATCGTGGCCAGCCACATGCCGGTGCCGATGAAGGTGTGCTGCGGATTGCCGGTGGTGGCGCCCAGAGCGAAGGCGTCGATCAGGTAGCCGCGGTTGAAGGCGAGGATCACGCCCATCACCCAGGTGGCCACTGCGGCCCAGCGGAACCAGAACAGGGCCTCAGGGGCGATGTACTTCGACACGCCCGGCTTCAGTTCGGCCGGGATGGACGGCATGATGCGGATCTGGACGAAGTTGAAATAGTACAGCAGGCCGATCCAGAGGATGCCGAAGAAGGTGTGCAACCAGCGGAACACCGCCTGCCAGAAGATGGCGTCGGCCGAGCCGTAGTGGCTCATGTAACCCGCGACCATGATGATCGAGAGCACGAAGCTCAGGATCATGGTGTTGCGGAAATTTGAAAGCAGTCCGGCCATCGAGAGCCCCTCACGATTCCTACCCAGGAACTCCGGTATAGGGGGTTTCCGCTGACGCGGAAAGGCGCGAGCCTCAGATGGCGATGAGCGCGCAGGCCAGCTTGCGGCCCTCGGCGGTCAACACGTTGTAGAGCCGCGCCGCGGTCGGGGTGTCCATGAACTCCAGGCCGATGCCGGCCTTCTGCAGCGCCTCGCGCACGGGCTTCGGCGGCAGGGCGTTAACCGCGCCGACGCCCAGCAGGACGAACTCGACCTCCGCCCGACCCGCCGCCAGGACGTCGCCGAAACTATCGGGCGTGAGTTCGGCCAGGGATCGCACAGGCCAGAGCGTTGGCTCGTCGCGCAAGATCAGCAACGAGCCCTTATGGCGACCGCTGGAGAGGCGGAAGCCGCCGTCTCCGAAGGCGTCGATCTGCGGCGCGTCACGAGCCATGGGCTGCTCAGGGGCGCTGGGCCGCGCCCGCCGCGGCCGGCCGAACCTCGTCGTCCTCCCCACGCTTCACGCCCAGCAGAAGCAGGACGGGAGCGGCGATGAAGAACGAGGAATAGGTGCCCACCACGATGCCGAAGATCATCGAGACCGAGAAGCCGAACAGGGCGTCGCCGCCGAAGACGGCCAGGCCGGTCAGGGCCATGATCCCGGTGACGCCGGTGATGGCGGTCCGCGACAGGGTCTCGTTGATCGACATGTCGATCACATCGCCTAGCGGCATCTTCTTGTACTTGCGCAGGTTCTCGCGGATCCGGTCGAGGATGACGACCGTGTCGTTCACCGAATAGCCGATGATGGTCAGGATCGAGGCCACCGCCGTCAGCGTGAACTCCATCTGGGTGAAGGCGAACAGACCGAAGGTCAGCAGCACGTCGTGGATCAGGGCCGCGGCGGCCCCGATGCCGAAGGTCAGGCCGAACCGGAACCAGATGTAGGTCATCATCATGCCGATACCGAGCACCAGGGCCAGCACGCCGTTGCGGAACATCTCGCCGGAAATCTTCGGGCCCACCACCTCGGTGCGCGGGAAGGTCAGCGGGCCCAGCGACTTGACCAGTTCGGCCTTCACGCCGTCGACGGCCTGGGCGGCGTTGACGCCCGGCTTGACCTCGAAGCGGACAAGCACGTCGCTGGCCTTGCCGAAGGCCTGGACCTGGATGTCGCCGAGGCCTTGGCCCGAAAGCGTCTCGCGGATCTTGCCCAGGTCGGCGGGTTTGCCGTCGACCGTTGAAAGCTCCAGCACCGTCCCACCACGGAAATCGACGCCGCAGTTGAGGCCGCCGCAGGGCGGGGTCGCAGGCCAGATCGTGAAGAACAGCGAGGCGGCGCAGGCCAGGGCCGACAGGCCGCCGATGATCGCCGAGTACTTGACGAACTTGTAGTTCGTCTTGACCGGCAGCAGCTTGATGAAGGGCCAGAAGTTCGACATGGGCTTCACGCGATCGGGAGTTTCTTGGGCCGCGCGACGCGGAACCAGATGCTGAGCAGGACCTGCGTCACCAGCACGGCGGAGAAGACCGAGGTGATCACCCCGATGGCGAGGGTCCAGGCGAAGCCCTTCACCGGGCCGGCGCCCAGCGAGAACATGATCATCGCCGCCCCCAGGTGGGTGATATTGGCGTCGAACACGGTGATCATCGCGCGGCTGAACCCAGCGTCAGCGGCCGAGACCGGCGACCGCCCGGCCCTGACCTCGTCGCGCATGCGTTCGTAGATCAGCACGTTCGCGTCGACGGCGACCGCCAGAGTCAGGATCAAGCCGGCGATGCCCGGCAGGGTCAGGGTGGCCTGGGTCATCGACATGGCCGCCACCAGCAGGAAGCCGTTGACCACCAGGGCGATGATGGAGATCCCGCCAAACAGCAGGCCATAGGCCAGCAGCATGAAGATCAGCACCGAACCGAACGCGATATAGGCCGAGATCTGACCCGATTTGATGGCGTCAGCGCCTAGCTCGGCGCCGACGGTGCGTTGTTCTTCCACCTTCAGCGGGGCCGGCAAGGCGCCGGCGCGCAGCAGGACGGCCAGGTCATTGGCCGACTCGGCGGTGAAGTTGCCGCTGATCTGACCGTTGCCGCCGGTGATCGGTTCGTTGATGTTGGGCGCCGAGATCACCTTGCCGTCGAGGATGATGGCGAAGCGCTTGCCGACGTTCTGGCTGGTGGCGTCGGCGAAGCGCCGGGCGCCCTGGCCGTTGAACCGGAACGACACGACCGGCGCGCCGGTCTGCTGTTCGAAGCTCTGCTGGGCGTCGGTGAGCATCTCGCCAGTGACAAGGGCGCGCTTCTTGACCAGCAATTGGGTGGAGTAACCGTCTTCGCTGGGAAGCAGTTCGGAGCCCGGCGGAATACGGCCCGCGGCGGCCTCGGCCAGGGTGACGGTCTCGTCCACCATCTGGAAGCTGAGCTTGGCGGTTTGGCCGATGATGTCCTTCAGTCGCTCCGGATCGCTTTCGCCCGGCGCCTGGACCACGATGCGATTGATGCCCTGGCGTGAGATCGAGGGCTCGCGCGTGCCCAGTTCGTCGATGCGGCGACGGATGATCTCCATCGATTGCTCGACGGCCTTGGCGGCCTCGGCGTTGATCGCTTCCGGCACGAAGGCGATGCGGATCAAGCCGTTGTCGACCCGAACCGTGGTGTCCCGGCCGCCGGGCGCACCGGCCAGCGCCGCGCCCACCTGGTTGCGCAGCAGGTTCTGGGCGGTGTTGATCTGAGCCGGATCGGTGATCCGCACCACGACCTCGCCGTTCGCCTGACCCAGGTCGGAGAACACGATCTTCTCGTCGCGCAGAGCGGTGCGGACGTCCTCGATCATGTTGGTCAGGCGCTCGACGCGCAGCGCCGCGGTGTCCACCTCGAGCATGAGGTAGGAGCCGCCCTGGAGGTCGAGGCCGAGGTTCAGCCGGTTCTTCGGCATGAAGCCCGGGAGCCCGTCGACAACCCTCTGCGGCAGGGCGTTGGGCAGCGAGAACAGGACGCCGAAGATCACCGCCAGGACGACGGCGATCACCTTCCAGCGCGAGAGAGCGATCATGACGGGGTTCTAGGCTTTGGAATCGTTGGCCGGGGCGGGTTCGCCGCGCACGCGGACCTCGGAGATCATGCCCTTGACCACCTTGACGCTGACGCCCTGGGCGATCTCGACGCCGATTTCCTTGTCCTCGACGCGGACGACCTTGCCGATCACGCCCGAGTTCAGGACGACGGTGTCGTTGCGCTTGAGGTTGGAGATCATCAGCTGGTGCTGCTTCATCCGCTTCTGCTGGGGGCGGATCATCAGGAAGTAGAACAGCACGACCAGGCCGACGAGCGGCAGGAACTGGATCAGCATGTCCTGCGGGCCGGCGCCTGCGGCGGCTCCGGCGGTCTGGGCGAAGGCGGGGGTGGCGAACATGGCGCTCCGAAGCTCGTATTCGGGCGCGCCTCGCGCGCCCTGTTTTCAAGTCGGCGGAAGCTATGCGTTGCGACCGCCTTTTGCAATGGAACGGCTTGGCGGCTAAGCAGCCAAGTCATGGATGACGCACTGAAACCGGTTCTCGAACGCATCGCCGACGCCCTGGAGCGCCTAGCGCCCCCCGTCCGCGTACCGCCGGTCTTTGATAGCGCGAGGTTCTATCGTCACGATCCAGTGACCGGCGCATTCCATCCGGCGCCCGACTACGCCCTGCCGCTGGACGCCCTGGTCGGGGTCGAGCGGCAGAAGGAGCGGTTCAGCCAGAACCTGGAGCGGTTCGCCGCCGGCCTGCCCAGCAATCACGCCCTGCTGTGGGGCGTGCGCGGCACGGGCAAGAGCTCGCTGGCCAAGGCGGCGTTCATGGACGTGGCCGACCGCGCCCGCGACCTGAAGCTGGTGGAGGTCGACCGCGACCAGGTGACGGAGCTTCCCGCCCTGTTCGACACCCTGCGCGATCGCGCCGAGCGGTTCGTGGTGCTGTGCGACGACCTCTCGTTCGAGGAGGGCGCGGCGGCGGCCAAGGCGCTGAAGTCGGCGCTGGAGGGCGGGGTCTCCGGCCCGCCGAAGAACGTGCTGTTCGTGGCCACCTCCAACCGCCGCCACCTCATGCCGCGTGGGCATGGCGAGGATCGCGGCCTGATCGCCACCGCCGAGGACGCAGAGGAAGAGGTCAGCGTCTCGGATCGCTTCGGCCTATGGGTCGGCTTCCCGCCGATGGACCAGCCAACCTACCTCGCCGCCGTGCGCACCTATGTCGAACGCTTCGGCCTGCAGGTCCCCGACCTCGACCGCCGCGCCCTGCAATGGGCCCAGCTTCGCGGGGCGCGGTCGGGTCGCGTGGCCTGGCAGTTCATCCGCGACCTGGCGGGCGAGCTGGGCAAGGACTTGCCGCTGTAGTCTAGCGCGGCAGGACCAGCTTCGGGTCGATGGGCCGCGCCCGGTCCTGCGGGGTGGGCGCGTAGCGCACCTCGAAGTGGACCTGTGGTTCGGTGACGCCGCCGGTGGAGCCGGCCGTGCCGATCTGCTGACCCTGGACGACGTCCTGGGTCATCTTCACGTCGACGCGGCCTAGGTGGCCATAGGCGGTGACCCATCCGTCGGCGTGCTTGACCAGCACCAGATTGCCGAAGCCGGGCACCTGATCGCCCGCATAGACCACGTCGCCGCCCGCCGCGGCGCGGACGGGCTCGCCGCCCTGGGCGCGGATATTGAGGCCGTCGTTGCGCTGGCCGGTGCCCTTGGGTCCGAAGTCGGAAAGCAGGTCGCCGCGCACAGGCCAAACGAATCGACCGCGCCCCAAGCTCGAGATCGTGCTGTCGGAAACCGGGCCGGAACTGGGCACGATGGGCGTCACCGGCGGGCGGGCCGGCGGCGGCGGGGCTAGCCGCGTGACGGGAGGAGCTGTCGTGACGGGCGGGATGTAGGCCGGCGGCGTGGGGGTCGGCCGTGTCACCGGCGGCGCGGGCGTCGGCATCGGCGGCGGGGTGTAGGCCGGGGGAGCCACCACCGGCGGCGGGGTCGGCTGGACAGGCGGCGGGGTGTAGGTCGGGCGCGGGGGCGGCGTGGGCTCGGGCCGCGACGGCGCGGCGATTTGCTCGCGGATCGGCCCGCGATCCTTATAGCCGCTGGGCAGGGTGAGCTTGCGGCCGGACCGCAGGGTCGCGCCGACCTTCATGTCGTTGGCGGCGGCCAGGGCGCGGGCGGTGACACCGAAACGCTTGGCCACCAGGGCCATGGTGTCGTCCTCGCCAACCACATAGGCCTTGGCGGTGGTCTTGGGGCCCTTGAGCTTCTGGCCCGGCTGCAGGGCGTAGGGCGACTTCAGCCTGTTGTCGTCGGCGAGTTGCTTGCGGTCGGTGTCCAGCTCACGCGCGATGGCGTCGAGATTGTCACCCTTCTTGACGGTGTAGCTGACCGGCGGGCCAGTGACGTCCACCACCTTGCCGGTGACGCGGCGCACGGTGACCGTGTCTCGGCTGGGCGTCGGAGCCGCGGGCTCGGGCCGGCTGTTGCGGACGGGCGACGTGGCGGCTGGCGTCGGCGCCGGCCCCTTGTCGCGATAGTCCTGCGGCAGCACCAGCCGACGGCCGGCGGCCAGGGGGTCGTTGACCCCCATCTCGTTGGCGTCGGCCAGGGCCTGGGCGGTCACGCCGAAACGCCGCGCGATGGCGTAGAGCGTATCGCCCTGCCCCACCACATAGGCGGTGGCGGCGCTGGACTGCGGGCCCTTCAACACCTGGCCCACACGCAGGGCGTAGGGCGGCTTCAGGTCGTTGTCGGTGGACAGCTGCTGTCGCGTGGTCCCCAGGGTGCGGGCGATGGCGTCGAGGTTGTCGCCGCGCTTGACGGTGTAGGTCGCCGCCGGCCCTGGCGCATCGACCAGCCGGCCGCTGGTCGTCGAGCGTGGCGGCGATTGGGGCGGGGCCGGCGGAGGCGGCAGGTCGCGCGCCGGGGCGATGTAGGGCAGGGTCTGGCTCTGGACCGGCGCCGTCGGGCGCGCGGGCGGCAGGTCTTCAGGAACCGCCGGCGCCGGCGCCGGCGGTGGAGCAACGGTCGGCGCGGATTGCACGGGGTATTTCGGCTGCGCGGCCTGAGGCAGGCTTTCGCACGCGGTCAGCGCGCCGCCCGCTAGAAGAATCAAAGCCGTTCGCGAAAGGGAAAGCGTCATCGCCGCTCCGGGAGACATGGGTCGGAATCAGTCGAGGCGTCACGGTTAATGATGGGTTACGACCGACGCCCAGGCCACCCCACAAAGTCGTCAGCTCGGGTCGGCTAGGGTTCCTTGGCCACGCCGTCGAGCAGGGGCACAAAGCGGACGTCGGTCAGGGCCTCGACCTTGAAGCCGCCCTTCCCGTCGCCGGTATAGCGCCGCAAGCTCTGAACCGGCCCCTTACCGATTGGCGCCACCAACACCCCCGAGGGCTTCAATTGCGAAAGCAAGGCCTTGGGCTCATCGGGCGCCGCGGCCGTGACCAAAATGCGGTCGAAAGGCGCCTGTTCGGGCCAGCCCTGCCCGCCGTCGCCGAACCGGGTGATGACGTTGGTCAGGCCCAGGTGTTTGAACCGCGCCTCGGCCTCGCCCATCAGGGTGCGATAGCGCTCCACCGTGTAGACCAGCCTAGCCAGCTTGGAGAGCACCGTGGTCTGGTAGCCCGAGCCCGTGCCGATCTCCAGCACGCGGGAGCGCGGCTCCAGCCCCAGCGCCTGGGTCATCAGGCCGACGATGAACGGCTGGCTGATGGTCTGGCCGCAGGCGATGGGCAGGGCCGAGTCCTCGAAGGCCCGTTCCTTGAACAGGTCGGGCGTGAACATCTCGCGCGGGGTCGACTCGATGGCCCTTAGAACCGCTGGCTCGCTGACGCCTTGCGAGCGAAGGGACATGATCAGACGCGCCATCCGCACGTCCGGCGCATCCCCCTCGTTGTCCGCGTCGTGCTTGGCCATGGATCGCCTCAAGCCTTCGGCGGAACGCCGCCCAGGACGCCCTTCAGGCGATGCACCGTTTCGGCGTGAGTCAGGTCGATGTGCAAGGGGGTCACGGAAATTCGACCTTCGTAGATGG
>NZ_JANOCX010000242.1:0-4379 GCF_031412415.1 Phenylobacterium sp. | reverse complement strand
GCTACGTAGTCGCGCGCCGGGGCGCCGGTGTAGATCTGCCGCGGGCGGCCGATCTTCTGCGACGGGTCCTCGATCATTTCCTTCCACTGCGAGATCCAGCCCACGGTGCGGGCCAGGGCGAACAGCACCGTGAACATCTCGGGCGGGAAGCCCAGGGCGCGCAGGGTGATGCCGGAGTAGAAGTCGACGTTCGGGTACAGCTTGCGTTCGACGAAGTAGGGATCGCTGAGCGCGACCTTCTCCAGCTCGATGGCAACCTTCAGCAGCGGGTCGTCGCCATGACCGACCTCGGCGAGAACCTCGTGGCAGGTCTTCTGCATCACCGTCGCGCGGGGATCGTAGTTCTTATAGACCCGGTGGCCGAAGCCCATCAGCCGGTAGCGGCGATCCTTCACGCCCTGGACGTACTCGGGGATGCGATCGACGGTGCCGATCTCCTTGAGCATGTTCAGCGCTTCTTCATTGGCGCCGCCATGGCTCGGGCCCCAGAGGCAGGCGATGCCGGCCGCGATGCAGGCGAACGGATTGGCGCCCGACGAGCCGGCCAGGCGGACGGTGGAGGTGGACGCGTTCTGCTCGTGATCGGCGTGCAGGATGAAGATGCGGTCCATGGCGCGGGTCAGGACCGGATTCGGCTTCCAGTCTTCCGCGGGCACCGAGAAGCACATGCGCAGGAAGTTCTCGGAGTAGGAGAGGTCGTTGCGCGGATGCACGAAAGGCTGGCCGCGGAAGTACTTGAAGGCGCGAGCGGCGATCGTCGGCATCTTGGCGATCAGCCGGTGCGACGAGATCATCCGCTGCTCGGGATCATCGACATTGGTGCTGTCGTGATAGAAGGCCGAGAGGGCGCCGACAGCCCCGACCATGATCGCCATCGGGTGAGCATCCCGACGGAAGCCCATGAAGAACCTATCGAACTGCTCGTGCAGCATCGTGTGATAGGTGATGTTGTGATTGAACTGCTCGAACTCCTTGGCGTTCGGCAGTTCGCCGTTCAGCAAGAGGTAGCAGACCTCCAGGAAGCTGGACTTCTCGGCCAACTGATCGATCGGGTAGCCGCGATGGAGAAGGATCCCCGCGTCGCCGTCGATGAAGGTGATCTTGCTCTCGCAGGACGCGGTCGACGTGAAGCCGGGATCGTAAGTGAACACATCGGCTTCGGCGTAGAGCTTTCGGATATCCACGACGGCCGGGCCGTCGGTGCCTTTCAGGATCGGCAGCTCGACGGTTTTCCCGTCAACGCTCATTTTCGCCGTATCGCCCATGCCATCCCCTTCCGCACGTTCAAAATAAAACGCCTGTTCGGCGTGCCTTATAGCGCCTTACGCGGGCTGTGAAAGCGCGTCGTCGAGGCGGCCTAAACTTTCTTCTTTTCCGAGGCTTACCAGGGCTCCGGCAAGGTCGGGAGCCGGAGAGCCGCCCGAAAGCACGCCACGAAGGGCCGGCCCGATCTTACCCAGGCCGACGCCCTCGGACTCCGCGAAGCCGCGCAACAGGCCTTCCAGATCCGCCACCGTCCAATCGCCTTGTCCGGCGAGTCTGTCACGAAGCCGCGACAGGCGCGCGCGCGTCTCGTCGGAGAGCAGGCCCCGGATCTTTTCCGGCAGCTCCAAAGGGCGGCGCTTCAGCGCGAAGACCGTGGCGTCGGCGAGGTCGAGGGTGGTCTTGGCCCCATCGCGGACGAGGGGGATGGTCCGGCTCAGGATCGCCGCGTCGCCTTCGGCGAGGTGGAGATCACGGCTCGAATGCACCTTGGTCACCAGGCCCGCGAGCCGATCGATATCGGCCAGGCGCAGGTAGTGGTTGTTGATATGGTTCAACTTGTCCCAGTCGAGGCGAGCCGGCGCGCTGACGACGTCTTCCAGTTCGAACCACGAAATGGCCTGTTCGTCGGAGAACAGTTCGTCATTGCCGTGACCCCAGCCGAGACGCGCGAGGTAGTTGCGCATCGCCTCGGGCAGATAGCCCATCTCGTCGAACTCGCCGACCGCCTGGGCGCCGTGGCGCTTCGAGAGCTTGGCGCCGTCCGGGCCGTGGATCATCGGCAGGTGCGCCCAGATCGGCACGTCCCATCCCAGGGCCTCGTAGATCAGGGTCTGGCGCGCGGCGTTGTTGAGGTGGTCGTCGCCGCGGATCACGTGGGTGACGCCCATCTCGTGGTCGTCGACCACGACGGCCAGATTGTAGGTCGGCGTGCCGTCGGTACGCAGCAGGATCAGATCGTCCAGATCCTTGTTCTTGAACGAGACGTCGCCCTTCACCCGGTCGTGGACGACGGTCTCGCCGTCCTGCGGGCCCTTGAAGCGGACGACATAGGGCCGGTCGTTGAAGTTGGCCTCGGCGTCGCGCCACGGCGAGCGGATGGCGCGGCCCTCGGCGCGGGCGATCTCGCGCTCGGCGGCGGTTTCCTCGATGGTCATGTAGCAACGGTAGGCGCGGCCCTTGGCCAGCAGGTCCTGGGCGGCCAGGACGTGGCGATCGGCGCGGGCGAATTGGAAGACGGGCTCTTCGTCAACATCCAGTCCCAGCCACTTCATGCCCTCGAAGATCACTTCGACGGCCCCCTGGGTGGAGCGTTCGCGATCGGTGTCCTCGACACGAAGTAGGAACTTCCCACCCGTATGCCGTGCATATAGCCAGTTGAATAGCGCCGTCCGGGCCGTGCCTATGTGCATCGAGCCGGTGGGCGAGGGGGCGATACGGGTGACGACGGGACGGTCGGACATCGAAACTCAGGTCTTGGATCAGGACGCTGCGTCGCGAGGACGCGATCGGCGTCTTAGCACGGGGTTTCGCCTCGGTCCTAGTTTTCGCCGCATCGCAACATGGCTCGGCGAACAGGCGCGCGCGCAGACCGATCGCTGGACCCTTTGGACGCCGGTCGCCTTCGGCGTCGGCGCGGCGATCTACCTGGCCTTGCCCAGGGAGCCGCTGGCGCTGGTGGCGTGGTTGGCCTTGGCGCTCGCCGCGGCCCTGACCGCCGCTGTTCGCCGCAGCCCACGTCGAGCTGTGAGCGCATTCCTGGTCCTGCTGGCCTTCGGTTCGGCGGGGTTCGCGTGCGGCAAGCTTCGCACCCAGGCGGTTCGGGCGCCCATCATGCCGGCTGAAACGGGCGTCGTGACGCTTGAGGGCTTCGTGGTCGATGTGGCCAGTCCAGGGCAGGGCGGTCCCCGCATCCTGGTGGCGCCGATCCGCGTGAGTCGGCTGGAGCCCCACGCGACCCCAATCCGTGTACGGATGACCTTGGCGGACGATGACATCCTGCCCGCGCCCGGCGCGGCGATTCGTCTGCGCGGGATGCTGAACGCGCCGCCGCCACCGGCCAGCCCGGGATCCTACGACTTCGCCCGCGACGCCTTCTTCGACGGGATCGGCGGGGTGGGTTTCGCGCTGAGCCCCGTCGCCGAGATCGAGGCCGATGCGCCGCCCCGGCGATTGGCGTTGGAAATGCGGGTCAACGCCATGCGCTGGACACTGGCCAACCAGATCGTGGATGAGATGGGTGTGGAGAGCGGTGGCTTGGCGGCCGCCATGGTCACCGGCCATGAGGCCTTCATCCCGCGCGAACAGGTGGAGGCTCTGCGGGCCTCGGGCCTCGCCCATATCGTCTCAATCTCAGGCCTCCACATGGCCATCGTCGGCGGCTTCACCTTCGGCCTCGTGCGACTGCTGATCGCCGCCTGGCCGTGGGCGGCCCTGCGCGTGTCATCGAAGAAGGTCGCCGCCCTGGCGGGTTTCACCGCTGTCCTCGCCTATCTCGTGCTCTCGGGCGCGCCCAGCCCGGCGCAGCGCGCGGCGATCACCGCGGCGGCGGCCTTCGGCGCGATCCTGGTGGATCGGCAGGCGATCAGCTTACGGACCTTGGCGATCGCTGCGCTCGGCATCCTCATCCTGCATCCCGAAGCGGTCTCGGAGCCTGGCTTCCAGATGTCGTTCGCCGCGACGGCGGCGCTCGTGGCCCTGGCCGAGGCTTGGCCGCGGCCGGTGAAGGAGATCAATACGCCCTGGCCGATCCGCATCATCCAGGGCGTCGGAGTCTGGACGGTCGCCAGCCTTGGGGCGAGCTTCGTTGCGGGCCTCGCCACCGGTCCATTCGCCATGCAGCACTTCAATCGCGTCGCCACCTTCGGCTTGGCGGCCAACCTACTGGTCGCGCCGATCTCGTCGTTCCTGATGATGCCGGCCCTGGCGCTGGGCGCGGTCGGGGCGCCGCTAGGGCTGGGCGGCCCTCCGCTGGCGGCGGCCGATCTCGCCATCGACACCATGAACCGGATCGCCGCCACCGCCGCGGGCTTGCCGGGGGCTCAGCTCACTGTCGCCAGCGCGCCGTACTGGACGCTGGCGGCGGCCTTCATGGGAATCCTGTGGCTCTGCCTTTG
>NZ_JANOCX010000241.1:0-23740 GCF_031412415.1 Phenylobacterium sp. | reverse complement strand
TCTGGCCGCGCTTCGCCAGTTCTGCGGTGCTGGCGGCGGTGGGAACCCCGCCGGCGAGGCTGGGGGGGACGACGGTGGCGGCGAGGTCGGCCATCACATCACCTCGATGTCGGCTTGCAGGGCGCCGGCGGCCTTGATGGTTTGCAGGATGGAGATCATGTCGCGCGGGGTGACGCCCAGAGCGTTGAGACCTGCCACCAGGCTGGAGAGCGAGGCGCCGTTCTTGACGGTCAGGAACTGCTTGCCCTTCTCCTCCTCGACCGTGACGTCGGACTGCGGCACGACCGTGGTCTCGCCGCGGCTGAAGGGGGCCGGCTGGCTGACCGCCGGGCTCTCGCGCACCGTGATCGTCAGGTTGCCCTGGGCGATGGCGACGGTGGAGACGCGAACATTCTCGCCCATGACGATGACGCCCGCGATCTCATCGATCACCACCTTGGCTGGGCCGTCCGGCTCAACCGTCAGGTTCTCGACCTGAGAGATGAACGAGACCATGTCCTGGCCTCTGGGAGCGCTGATCGTGACGATGGTGGGGTTGTCGGCCCTGGCCGAGCCCGCATAGCGGCCGTTGATCACGCCGGCGATCTTGCCCGCCGTGCTGAAGTCGGGATTGCGCAGGGTCAAGCGCATCGACGTCATGTTGGCGAGCTGGAACCCGATCTCGCGCTCAACGATGGCGCCGGCGGCGATGCGCCCCGCGGTCGGCACGCCCTTGGACACCGAGGAACCCGAGGCGCCGCCCGCCGAGATCGAACCGGTCTGCACAGTACCCTGACCGACGGCGTAGGCCTGGCCGTCGGCGCCCAGCAGCGGGGTGACCAGCAGGGTGCCGCCCTGCAGGCTCTTGGCGTCGCCCATGGCCGAGACGGTGGCGTCGATGGGCGAGCCGGCGGCCACGAAGGCCGGGAGCCGGGCGGTGACCATGACGGCGGCCACGTTCTTGGTGTTGAGATTGGCGTCGCGGGTGTTGACTCCCAGTCGCTCCAGCATCGCCTCGAGGCTTTGCTTGGTGAAGGGGGCGTTGCGCAGGCTGTCGCCGGTGCCATTCAGGCCGACCACCAGGCCGTAGCCCACCAGCATGTTCTCCCGGACGCCCTCGAACTCCACGATGTCCTTGATCCGCGAGCCGGCGAGGGCGGGCCCCGCGGCGAGCGAGGCGGCCAGGATGACGGCGCTGAGGAAGCGGAACGATCGACGCATGGGATCTCGGCACAAAGCGGACTGTGAGCTCGCCCATCCCCATGCGAGGGCCGTGCCAGCGGAGATTCCCCGAAAAAGTCATTGAAATCAACAGCAGCGCCCCTTCTGCGGCGGGGCGTCGCACGGGCTGGCGGCAGAAATTGCCCGGCATTAACCATACCCTAAACATGCGAGGCGAGACTGACTCGCGAAACGTCGATAAAGGGCCTCCATGAAGGTCAGTGGCACGAGTGGCGTCAGTTCGTCGAAAGGCCCTGGCAAAGCGCGCCCGGCCGGTGGCGACGGCTTTCGCCTACCTGAGCCCGCAGCGGCCGCCGGACCCGCCCAGGTAGCGCGCGCCAGCGCCCTGAGCGGCGTCACCAGCGTCGATGCTCTGCTCGCCCTGCAGGACGTCGGCGGGCCGACGGAGCGCAAGCGCCGGGCCGTGGGCCGGGCAGGGCGGATCTTGGATATTCTGGACGAGGTCAAGCTGGGCGTGCTGTCCGGCGAGGTCTCGTCAGGCGACCTGGAGCGGTTGAGCGCGGCGGTCCGCGATCAACGCCTGGTTACCGACGACGAACGCCTGGAAGGCGTTCTCAACGAGATCGAGACGAGGGCGGCGGTCGAACTGGCCAAGCTCGAACGCGCGAATTCTGCGTCTTAAGCGCGCGTGACGAGCGAGGTTCGTTGAAAGCCGTTTTCGTTTTGGTATAAGCGCCCCGCGTGTTGTCGGGGTGATATCCCAGGGGGCGTGAGGCGTCTATGAGCACGGCGGTAATGTTGGCCGACAAGCCCGAGTATCGTCCTTCCGAGGACGAGGAGTTCATGAACGAGCGTCAGCTTGAGTATTTCAAGCAGAAGCTGTTGAATTGGAAGGACGATATCCTGCGGGAGTCCCGCGAGACGCTCGTCCATCTCCAGAGTGAAACCGAGAATCATCCGGACCTCGCGGACCGGGCGACCTCCGAGACCGACAGGGCTTTGGAGCTTCGCACCCGCGACCGCCAGCGCAAGTTGATCGCCAAGATCGACGAGGCCTTGCGGCGGATCGAGGACAATTCGTACGGGTATTGCGAAGACACTGGCGAGCCCATTGGGGTCGCCCGTCTGGAAGCCCGTCCGATCGCGACTCTCAGCCTCGAGGCGCAGGAACGCCACGAGCGCCGCGAGCGCGTTCATCGCGACGACTGACGATCTTCCCTCCCCGGAGGGGAGGGATTCGTCTCGTTCGCCGCCGCCGCCGCCGCCTCAGAGCGTTGCGGCTAGCGCCGCCAATTGGTCGGCGCAGATGCCCCAACCTTCGTGGAAACCCATCTGCTCGTGGGTCTCGCGGTCGGCGACCGTCCAGTGGCGGGCCGTGGCGGTGTAGCGAGTCTTGCCGTCGCCAAGGTCCTCGAAGGTGATGGTCGCGACCATGAACGGCTTTTCCGAAGGGACCCAGGCCTCGATGAAGGCGTCGGTGAAGACGAGCTTCTCGTTGGGCACGACCTCGAGATAGACGCCAGGGTTGGGATAGTCGTTGCCGTCCGGATCGCGCATGACGATCAGGCTGGCGCCGCCGGCGCGCAGATCGGTCTCCACCACGGGGACGGTGAAGGGCTTTGGGGCGAACCACTGCTTCATCAGTTCGGGGGTGGTCCAGCAGCGGAACAGAGCCTCGGGCGAGGCGTCGATGATGCGGGTCAGCACCAACTCGCGGCTTTCATCGGCGGCTGTGGCCTGCGCGGTCATTTGGGTTTCTCCGTCATTTTCGAGTTACGCCCTAAGGACGCGGGCGCGGGTGGCCATCCGACAGCGATCCCGAGTATCTTCGCGGCTGAGCCTCGCCGGTCCGGGAGGCCGTGAGCGGCCGAGCGTCATGGCCAGTAGCGATCCGGCGACTGCGACGCTAAATGTCTGGCATGTCCACTCGCCTTGTCATCGCCGCCGTCCAAGCCAATCCCACCGTTGGCGCCATAGCTCACAACGAGGCCCTGGCGCGGGAGCGCCTGTCGCAGGCCCGCGAGGCCGGGGCGGACATAGCGCTCTTCTCCGAACTGTTTCTCAACGGCTATCCGCCCGAGGATCTAGCGCTCAAGCCCGCCTTCTGGGCTGCCGGAAAGGCCGCGGTGGAACGGCTCGCGCTCGAAACCAAGGATGGTCCCGCCGCCCTGATCGGCGTCATCTGGCCCGGCAAGGACCCGGCCTCTCGGCCTCGCAACGCGCTGGCCTTCCTGGCGGAGGGCGAGATCAAGGGCGTGGCCTTCAAGTGCGACCTGCCCAACTACGGCGTCTTCGACGAAAAGCGGGTGTTCGACCCCGGTGAACGTCCGGAGGTCTTCGAATGGAATGGCATGAAGATCGGCGTCCCGATCTGCGAGGACATCTGGAAGCCGGATGTCTGCGCCGACCTGAAGGCCCGCGGGGCCGAGATCCTGCTGGTCCCCAACGGCTCGCCCTATCGCCGCATGGCCGATGAGGAGCGGATGGACGTCGCCAAGGCACGCGTCGCCGAGACTGGCCTGCCGTTGGTCTATGTCAACGAGGTGGGAGGCCAGGACGAGCTGGTCTTCGACGGCGGCTCGTTCGCGCTCTCGGCGCAAGGCGCGGTGGTCATGCGTCTCCCGATGTTCGAGGAGGCCCTGGAGCTATCGACCTGGGAACGTGGTGAGGCTGGCTGGGCCTGCATCGAAGCTCCGTCGCGTGACTGGGTGACGGGCTCGGAAGAGATCTATCGCGCCATGGTCATGGGCCTTCGAGATTACGTCAGGAAGTCGGGCTTTCAAGGTGTTTTGCTTGGACTTTCCGGCGGCGTCGATTCGGCGATCAGCGCCATTGTCGCGGCCGACGCCCTGGGCGCCGAGAACGTCCGCTGCTTCATGCTGCCGTCGAAGTACACCAGCCAGGAGAGCCTGGATGACGCGGCGGATTGCGCGAAACGGATCGGTTGCCGTCTCGACGAAATCTCCATCGCGCCGGCCGTCGACGCCTTCGCCCAGATGCTGACCCCGCACTTCGGCAACCGCGCCCCCGACCTGACGGAAGAGAACATCCAGGCTCGGGCGCGGGGCCTGTCGCTGATGGCGTTGTCCAACAAGCTAGGTCTGATGCTGCTCACCACCGGCAACAAGAGCGAGATGGCGGTGGGCTACGCCACCCTCTACGGCGACATGTGCGGCGGCTACAACGTGCTGAAGGACCTCTACAAGACCGACGTCTACGCCGTCTGCGAATGGCGTAACGCCAACGATCCCTACAGGGTGGCGGTCGATCCGATCCCGGAGCGCATCCTGACCAAGGCGCCATCGGCCGAGTTGCGGCCAGATCAGAAGGACCAGGACAGCCTGCCGGAATACGCCGAGCTGGACGCGATCCTGCATGGACTGGTGGAGGAGGAGGCGACCCTCGATGAGATCGTCGCCCGCGGCTATGCGCCGGCCACCGTCGAGCGCATCCAGCGGCTGCTCTACAACTCCGAATACAAGCGCCGGCAGGCCGCGCCGGGGGTGAAGCTGGGCGCGCGGGCCTTCGGCCGCGACCGTCGCTACCCGATCGTCAACGGCTTTCGCGACCAGGTCTCCAAGGCATGACCGGCGCGCCGGTCATCGAGACGGATCGCCTGATCCTGCGCGGCCATGTGAAGGCCGACCTGGACGAGTGTTTCGCCATGTGGGGCGACCCCGACGTGACGCGGTTCATCGGGGGCAAGCCAGCCACCATCGACGAGGTCTGGTCGCGCCTGCTGCGCTATATCGGCCACTGGGACCAGATGGGCTACGGCTTTTGGACGGTCAGGGAAAGGGCCGGCGGCCGGTTCGTGGGCGAGGTCGGCTTCGCCGACTTCAAGCGCCAGATGTCGCCGTCTTTCGGCGATTCCCCGGAAATGGGGTGGGTGCTGTCGCCCGCGACCCAAGGCAAGGGCTATGCGACTGAGGCGGTGCGCGCCGCGCTCGCCTGGGCCGACCAGGGGCTCGCCAGCCGCCGCATCGTCTGCATGATCAGTCCTGAGAACGCGCCTTCGCTGGGCGTGGCGGCAAAGGTCGGATTCCGTGAGTTCGCCAGGACCACCTACCACGACGAGGTGGTCCTGCTTGAACGCGAGCGCCCGCGCCCCTGAGGAGGCGCGGGCGGCCCGGACTAGAAGCGGTAGGCGGCGGTGACGCGGACGCTATGATACTTCAGTTCGTCCTCGCTGCGCCGGAAGTCGGTGCCCGCCGGGTTGACCAGCAGGAACGGATTGGTCGCGACGGCCGGCCCCTGCGAACGGACCCGGAAATCGTCGTCGTCCAGGTTGGTGTAGATGTACTCCAGGCCCACGGTGACCTCGGGCGCGATCTTGCGCTCATAGCCGCCGCCTAGCTGGTAGCCGGAGGCCTTCTCGTCCCCGCGCGACACGAAGGTGTTGGCGGTGTTGGTCGTGTTGAATCCATGGTCCACATCACCCTTGGCGTAGCCGCCGGTGGCGTAGAGCAGGTTGTTGCCGAACGCGTAGCCGCCGCGCAGGCGCAGGGCCGCGACACCCTTCAGCTTGCGGGTCATGGTGTATTGAGCCGGCGTGGTTGAAAAAGCCGCGACGCTGTCTTTCACCGTGGTCCGCGAGACCTCGACGACCGGACCCACGACGAAGCTGCCGAACTGCCAGTCGTAGCCGAGGCGCGCGCCGAATTCGAAGCCGTCATCGTCCTCGTTGCAGCCTGAGCCGGGCACGGAGCTGGTCGCCTGACCGCCGCAGAACCCCGGGGAGAAGGCGTTGGCGCCGGCCGCGGTGTTGACGTTTTCGCTGAACGTCCCATCGAGATTGGTGTCGAAGAGAACGCTCTCGTTGTCGTCAGTGTCGCCCGAGGTGTAGCCGGCGTGGGCGCCGACATAGAAGCCGGTCCAGTCGGCCTCCTGCGCGTGGGCGCTTCCGGCGAAAAGGAGGGTGATAGCGGCCGCGCCGCGAATGAAGGTCTGCATCGTGATCCCGTCGGTTGCTTCAAATGCGACTGATCGGAGCCATCGACCTGTCGACTGGGCTACGGGGAGGACCGTGCCCGGGATGCACCTGAGCGACGGGTTTTGTGTCTCAGGTCATCCCTGCGGTGGTGGGTGAGGTTGCCGCGCCACAGTCCGCCACGCCCTTGAGGGCCGGGATCACAGCCTCGATCCTGTCCACGGACGTCCAGCTTTCCATGAACGACGCGGGCGTCAGGCGCTGGTCGACCGTATGCTGGAAAAGTTGAAACAGCGGCTCCCAGAAGCCGTCCGGATTGTAGAACACCACCGGCTTGGCGTGCAGGTCTAGGCGTCGCCAGGAGAGCAGTTCGACCACTTCCTCTAGCGTGCCGATGCCGCCGGGAAGCACCACGAAGGCGTCCGAACGCTCGAACATGATCTGCTTGCGCTCGTGCATCGAGCTGACGACGATGGTCTCCACCACGTCCAGCCGCCGCTCGCGCTCCTTCAGGAAGTGGGGGATGACCCCCAGCACTCGACCGCCGGCCTCGTGGGCGGCCACCGCGCAGGCGCCCATCAGGCCGACGCCACCACCGCCATAGATCAGCAGCAGGTTCGTCGCCGCCAGGTCACGGCCAAGGGTCGCGGCGTCGGTCAGCAGGCCGGGATCGGCGGCGTCGGATGAGCCGCAGAACACGCAGACCGATTCCAGTTGGGCGGGCGTTTGCCCCATGCGCGCGAGCTCCAGGAGAATATTCCGTTCCCAGCGCGCTTGCGGAAGCACCTGGAAGGTTCAATTAGCTATGATTGGGGTTAAGGAGTTTCAAGCAAGTCGTGTCGCGCGCGCCCTTTCTGATTGTCGCCGCCCTGATGGCGCCCCTCGCGGCGTGCGGCGAGGGGACGGCCCCGGTGATCGTGCCGGGCGCCTCGCCCCAGGCGCCTGTCGAGGCCGCGGGTCTGCGCCTCTCGGGATCGGCGCCTCCCAACGCGCGGATTCGGCTGGCGACGCCTGCCGGAGAAACCGCCTTCGCCGACGCCGACGCCAAGGGCCTCTGGACCCTGAAGCTGGCCGGATCCACCGCGGCGCGGATCTACGGTCTCTCGGCGGTCAGCGGCGCGCGCACGGCCCAGGGCGAGGGCTATGTCCTGATCACACCGCAGGGCGAGCCGGTGCTGCTGCGGGCCGGCGCCGGCGCCCTGCGCATCGGCGCGCGAGGCCCCAACGGGCTGGACGCGGTAGACTTCGACCGCGAAGGTGGGGCCGTCGTGTCCGGCCGAGCACCAGCCGGCGCGGCGCTCAGCGTCCACATTGACGGCCGTCAGACCGCTGACGGCCGCGCCGACTCCAGCGGGCGCTACGCCATCGCCCTGACCCAGCCGATCCCGCCGGGCGCGCATCAGATCGACGTGTTCGGCGACGCCACCGAGAACGCGGTGACCATCGACTCCGCCGCGGCGCCGCCGATGGCCGACGGGCCGTTTCGCGCGGTCCAGGTGGCCTCCGGCCTGCGCATCGACTGGATGACGCCCGGCGGCGGCGCCCAGTCCACCCTTCTGCTGAAATGAGCGCGACGCCTTGACCTTCGCACACCCTGGCCACGCGCGGCCGTTCTCGACGCCTGGCGCGATTTCCCCGGCCTCGGTGAAGTTCGACTTCTGGCGGTCCATGGCCGAACTCGGCCGACTGGTCATGCGCTCCGGCGCGCCGGGTCTTAGATGGCGGGTCTCGGCCTCGTTGGCCCTGGTGTTCGTGGGCAAGCTCGCGGGCGTCGGCGCGCCCGTGGCGCTCGGGGAGGCGATCAACACCCTGGCCCCGGGCAAGGGCGAGGCGGTGGCCGGTGCGGGAATAGGCTTCGCCGCCTTCGCCCTGGCCTTCGTCGGTCTGCGCTTCCTCGCCGCCTGCGCGCCCTATCTCCGCGATATGATTTTCACCGTGGTCTCGCAGTCGACCATGGCCAAGGCCGCCACCGAGACCTTCGCCCACGCGCTCGCCCTGTCGCTGGATTTCCACCAGGGCAAGCAAACCGGCAGCATGGCGCGCATCATCGATCGCGGCGCGCGTTCGACCGACTTCCTGATGCGCAGCGTGGTGTTCAACCTGGGTCCCACCGCCATCGAGCTGGTCCTGGCGATGATCGTCATGGCCACGCGACTTGATTGGCGTTTCGCGCTCACGGCCTTCGGCACGATCGTTATCTACACGATCCTGACCTTTAAGATCACCGACTGGCGGCTGGCCCATCGCCGCGAGCTGAACGAGGCCGACAGCCGCACCGCCGGCCTCTCGGTCGACGCCCTGATGAACTACGAGACGGTAAAGACCTTCGGCTCGGAGGGCCGCACCGTCAGCCGCTACGAGGCGGCCATGGGCGACTATGTGCGCGCCGGGGTGAAGGCCAACACCTCGCTGTCGATGCTGAACGCCATCCAGTCGGTTGTTCTGAACCTGGGCCTGGCCCTGATGACCGTCATGGCCGGCTACGAGGTGCTGCAGGGCCGCATGCGGATCGGCGACGTCACCATGGCCATCCTGCTGCTGATCGGCATCTACGGTCCGCTGAACATGCTGGGCTTCAACTACCGCGAGATCCGCCAGGCCTTCATCGACATGGAGCAGATGGTGGCGCTCACCGCGCTTCAGCCCGACATCGTCGACGCGCCCGATGCGCGGGACCTGCCGCCGGCCACCGGTCAAGGGGCGGAGATCGTGTTCAAGGACGTGGAATATCGCCACGACGCCCGGTCCACGGGCTTGATCGGCGTCGACTTCCGCGCCGCGCCGGGGACCACAGTGGCCCTGGTCGGCCCTTCCGGAGCGGGCAAGACCACGGCGGTCCGCCTGGCCCTGCGGCTGATCGATCCGCAGAGCGGAGCGATCACCATTGACGGCGTCGACCTGCGCCAGGTCCGGCAGTCGGCGCTCCGGGGCGCCGTGGCCCTGGTGCCGCAGGACGTGGCGCTGTTCAACGACACCATCGCGGTCAACATCGCCTTCGCTCGCCCCGACGCCTCCATGGAACAAGTACGCGCCGCGGCCCAGGCCGCTGAACTGGGCGCCTTTATCGATGGCCTGCCGAACGGCATGGCGACCTTGGTCGGCGAGCGAGGTCTGAAGCTCTCCGGCGGCGAGCGTCAGCGGGTGGGCATTGCCCGGGCCTTGCTGGCCAATCCGCGCTTCCTGGTCCTGGACGAGGCCACCAGCGCCCTCGACGGCCCCACGGAGGAGGCGATCCAGGCGACCCTGCGCAAGGTGAGGGCCGGACGCACGACCCTGGTCATCGCCCACCGGCTCTCCACCGTCGTCGACGCCGACCTGATCCTGGTCCTGCGCCGTGGCCGCATCGTCGAACAGGGGCGCCATGCCGAGCTTCTGGAGAACGCCGGCGAGTACGCGGCCCTATGGCGCCGCCAGACGCGGGAAGTCTAAGGGGCTTCGTTTCCCTCCCCACAACGGGGGAGGGAAAGGCCAGCCTACTCCGCGGCCTTGGGAAGGTCGCCGTCGCCGAACACCACCGCACGCTCGCGCGCCGGCTTCTGGGTCGGCTTGGCGAACCGGCCGCCGGTCTTGCCCCAGAACCAGGCGAAGCGGCGGGAGGCCACCTTCGGCGCGGCGAGCAGCACCGGCGTTAGGATCAGGGTGAGCAGGGTGGCGAAGGAGAGGCCCCAGACCACGGCGCCGGAAAGCTGGACCCACCACTCTGAGCCGGGCGCCTTGTACTCCATGTGGAAGCCATGGAAGTTCGGGTGCACCTGGAACATCAGCGGCAGCAGCCCGACCACGGTCACCAAGGTGGTGAGCATGACCGGACGGAACCGCTGGGTGGCCGAGCGAACGGCGGCCTCGTCCGCCGGGAAACCCTGGCGGCGGAGCTGATAATAGGTGTCCACCAGCACGATGTTGTGGCCCACCACGACGCCGGCCAGGGCCACCACCCCGGTCCCCAGCATGATCACTGAGATGTAATCGAAGGTGTGGCCGATGTTGACCACCACACCCAGCAGCACGCCGACCGTGGACAGCGCCACCGCCGACAGGGTCACCAGCACGCCATAGAAGGAGTTGAACTGCCACAGCAGGATCACCCCCATCAGGAACAGCGACACGGCCATGGCGGTCATGAAGAACACTGCGGCCTCGCGGCCCTCTTCATCGGCGCCGGTGAACTTCCAGCGGACGGACGGGTCGATATTGGCCTTCTCCAGCCAGGGGCGCAGTTCCTCGATCTTCTGGTTGGCGGCCACGCCTTCGATCGTGTTGGCCTGGACTACCACCAGCCGCTGGCCGTCCCGCCGTTGGATCGTGGTCACCTGCTGGGCCGGCAGCTGCTTGATGAAGTAGCTGGCCGGCACCGGACCTGTGGCCGTCGGGATCTTCAGGGTGTCGAAGGCCGCCACGTTGCGGGCTTCCGGCGGGAAGCGCACGCGGATGTCGAGCTCGTCGTCGGCGTCGTCGGGGCGGAAGCGGCCCACCAGCACGCCGCCGGTCACGAACTGGATCGCCTGGCCGACCGACAGCACGTCGACGCCGTAGCGACCGGCCGCTTCGCGGTCGACCGCCAGGTTCCACTCGATGCCGGGCGAGGTGCGGTTGTCTTCCAGCTCATAGAGCTGGGGATCGGTGGCCAACTTGGCCTTGATCATGTCAGCGGCGACGCCGAGGGCCACGGGGTCCTGGCCGCGCAGTTCGACCTGCACGTCCTTGCCGGTGGGCGGACCGCCCTGGGGCTCGCGCACCTCGACCTCGATGCCGGGGATATTGGTGACGCGCTTGCGGACTTCGTTGGCGATGTCCTTGCCGACCAGGCCGAGCGCCTGGCGCTCTTCGTACTCGGAGAAGTCGAGGTTCAGGCGCCCGATCGTGTCGTTGGGCGGGGAGTTGGGGCCGCCGCCCGAGCTGCCCGAGCCGGTGCGGGTGAAGATCGAACTCACGCCCTTGATGCCGGCCAGGCGGGCCTCGACCTGCTTGACCAGGATGTCCTGAGCCTGGGGCGAGAGATTGCCCCGCGCCTTGACGTAGACGTTCACGAATTCCGGGTCCTGCTGCAGGAAGAACTCCGAGGGCTTCTTGGCCGCCCCGAACGCCATGACGATGACGACGATGATGGCCAGGGTCGCCAGGCAGGTGCGGCCTGGGTGACGACCCAGGACGTCGATCATTCGGGCATAGGCGCCCATGAAACCCTTCATCTCGCGCGGGTCGCCCCGTTCGGACTTCTCGATCTCGGCCAGATGCTCAGCGTCCACGGCGGCCTTGCGTCCGAAGATCGAGCCCAGGGCCGGGGTGAAGATCAGGGCGATGAAGATCGAGGCGCCCAGCACGTAGAACAGGGTCATGGGCAGGAAGCTCATGAACTTGCCGGGGATCGAGTTCCAGAACAGGAAGGGCAGGAAGGCGCAGAGCGTGGTCAGGGTGCCGTTCAGCACGGGCCAGAACATGCGCTTGGCGGCGGCGGCGAAGGCCTCCTCCTTGGGCATGCCCTCGGCCATCTTCCGGTCGGCGTATTCCACCACCACGATGCCGCCGTCGACCAGGATCCCGACCGCCAGCACCAGGCCGAACATCACCATCTGGTTCAAAGTGACGCCCATGGCGTTGAGCATCAGGAAGGCCAGCAGGAAGCAGGCCGGGATCGCCGCGCCCACCATCAGGCCCTGGCGGATGCCAAGGGTCGTCACGATGATCAGCATGACCAGGATCGTGGCGGTCAGCAGGCCGCTTTCCAGCACCACCAGGGTGCGGCCGATAAAGTCGCTTTCGTCGAAAATGTAGCTGGCCTTCACGGTTTCAGGCCAACGCTTCTGCTCCTCGGCGACGACCTTTCGGACCTCTTTCACGGTGTCGAGGATGTTGGCCCCCGACCGCTTGGCCACGTCCACCGAGAAGGCGGGCTGGCCGTTGAAGCGGGTGATGAGGGTCGCTTCCTTGAAGGTCCGGCGCACGTCGCCGATGTCGCCGACCGTGATCAAGCGGTCGCCGTTCTTCTTGATCGGCAGGGCGAGGATGTCCTCGGGCTTCTCGACCACGCCGGGCACCTTCACCGCGAACTTGCCGGTGGTGGACTCCAGGTTGCCGGCGGGGACGAGCTGGTTGTTGCGGCCGATCACCTGGGCGAGCTCGCCGGTGCTGACGTTGGCCGCTTCCATCCGCGCGGGATCGATGGTGACCTCGAGGAACTCCTCGCGGCCGCCGTTCAGATAGACTTCCAGCACGCCCGGCGCGCTTTCCAGGCGGTCCTGCAGCGCGCGCGCGATCTGGAACAGGGTCCGCTCGGGCGCGCCGCCCGACAGCACGATCCCGATGATCGGTTCGCCGGTGAAGTTGGCTTCCTCGATGATCGGTTCTTCGGCGTCAGGCGGGAACTCGCCCCGGGCCAGGTCGACCTTGGCGCGGACTTCGCCCAGGGCCTTGTCCTTGTCGAAGTCGGCCTCGAACTCCAGGTTCACGATCGCCATGCTCTGGCGGGCGACCGCGTTCATCTCCTTGATGCCTTCGATGCTCTGCAGCTCGGTTTCGAGCGGGCGCACCAGCAGGCGTTCGGCGTCCTCCGGGCTCACGCCCGGATAGGGCACGACCACCGAGATGAACGGGAAATCGATGTTGGGGTTGGATTCACGCGGCATCGCCAGATAGGCGAAGAAGCCGAAGATGCTGGCGATCAGGGTGACGGCCAGCACGACCTTGCGCCGTTTGATCGCGCCGTCGATCAGAGGTCCGATCATCTGCCCAACTCCTCCGGGACGCCGGCGCCTAGCGCGCGACGCCCACGCGAACCTTTTGACCCTCGGACACGTAAGACTGTCCGACGGTGATGATGCGGACGGGACCCTGCAGCCCCGTCACCCAGATGCCTTGCGGGGTCTCCTCCAGCACCGTGACGGGGGAGAAGGCCACGCGGCTGTCGGCCAGCACGTAGCGAACGCCCTGACGGCCCTTGGCGTCCAGCACCAGCGACGACAGGGGCACCAGGTGCGCCGGGCCCACGCCCGTCCCGATCCTGACCGAGGCCGAGAGGCCCGAGCGGATCAGGTTGGGATTGTTGGCGCTGACCTCGACCCGATAGGTGCGGGTCATGGCGTCGGCCTCGCGGGCGGCGTAGCGAATGCGACCTGACAGGGTCTCGCCCGAGGTGAGCTGAGCCGTGGCGTTCGCGCCGACGCGAACCTTCGAGGCGTCGGTCTCGGGCAGGTCGCCGACGATCAGCAGCGGGTTGAGCTCGATCATCGTGCCGCACGACTGGCCGGGCGCCAGGTAGGTCCCGACCTCGGCTTCGCGCTTGTCGAACACGCCGTTGAAGGGCGCGCGGATGTTCATCTGCTCAACGCCGATCTCGGCCTGCCGCGCGACGGCGGCGGCGGCGTCGAGATTGGCCTGATCCTGCAAGACCTGGGTCTGCGAGCGGTAGCCTTTGGCGGCCAGGTCGGCCGAGGCCTTCTGTTGCAACTGGCGCGAGCGCAGGCTGGCCCGCGCCTGGTCCAGCGTCGCCTGGCGGGCGTCGACGTTCAGGCGGCAGAGCACCGCGCCCTTACGCACGTAAGAACCTTCGATGGCCGGCGCCGAAGCGACCACGCCGGCGCTTTCGGACTTCACCACCACGCTACGGGCCGATTCGGTCCGCCCGCGGATCGTCACGGCGTAGGCCTTGGCGACCTCGGGGGTCAGCACCGCCTGGACGGTCGGATCGGCCGCCTTGGAGGCCGGCGCCGTCTTGGCCTCGGCCTTCCCGGACTTGCTGGCGTTGAGGATCGTTCCCACGGCGAAGGCCAGCAGAAGTACCCCGATCAGAATCAGGGCGAAAAGATACTGTGGTTTCAAGCGCATCCAGCCGTTCCCCGAGCGCAGCAGCAGTTTCGCGACCGTCCCAATCCGATCGCACGCCCCAGCTCACCAATTAGGTTGCGTCGCCTTGTTATTCCACCGTTCTGCGAGCGCAAATGAAATCGCGGACAGGTGAGTGGTTGGCCGCATATTGTACCCTTGGCGCCATAGGTTCGCAGCACAGCCTTGCGCAGTCCTTAACCTCGCGGCACACGTCGCGCCCAATCTCTGGGGAGCTCATGTCGTGAAATATTTGCACACCATGGTCCGCGTGGCCGATCTCAACGCCTCGCTCGAATTCTACTGCGACAAGCTGGGGTTGATGGAGGTCTCCCGGGTGGAAAATCCCGGCGGACGGTTCACCCTGGTCTTCCTCTGCGCACCGGGAGACGAGGCCGCCGCCGCCGAGCGCAAGGCGCCGACCGTCGAGCTGACCTTCAACTGGGATCCCGAAGACTATGGCGGCGGACGCAACTTCGGACACCTGGCCTATGCGGTCGACGACATCTACGCGACCTGCCAACGCCTCGCCGACGGCGGGGTGACGATCAATCGGCCGCCGCGCGATGGACGCATGGCGTTCGTGCGCTCGCCGGACGGCATCTCGATCGAGCTGCTGCAGGCCGGGCCCGCCAAGCCTCCCGCCGAGCCCTGGGCCTCCATGGCTAACGTAGGCGTCTGGTGAGCGGGCGGCTCGAGGGCCGCTGCGCCCTGATCACCGGCGCGGCGGGCGGCATCGGCCTGGGCTGCGCCGAGGCGTTCGCCAAGGAGGGCTGCGACATGGTCCTCCTGGATATCGACGGCCCGCGCGTCGCGGCCGCGGCGGCGGACCTCGCCAAGCGGTCCGGGCGCAAGGTTCACGCCCTGGCCTGCGACGTGGCCGACGCTGACGCCGCCCGCGCCGCGGTGATCAAGGCCGCGGCCCTGCTGGGCAGCATCGACATCCTGGTCAACAACGCCGGCGTGCTGGCGCCGGGCGACATTCTCGACGCCGACCTCGCCGACTTCGACCGGGTGATGGCGATCAACCTGCGCGCGCCGTTCGTGGTCGGCCAGACCGTGGCGCGCCATATGGTCGACGCCAAGATCAAGGGCGCGATCATCAACATGTCCTCGATCAACGCGATCCTCGCGATCCCGAACCAGATCGCCTACGTGACCAGCAAGGGCGGGATGGGCCAGCTGACTAAGGCCATGGCGCTCGGCCTCGCGCCCTACGGCATCCGGGTGAACGCCATCGGCCCCGGCACCATCGTCACCGACCTCCTTAAGGGGGTGATGGAGAACGACGACGCGCGTCGCCGGGTCCTTCAGCGCACGCCCATGAGGCGTTTCGGAGAGGCCGAGGAGATCGGCCGGGTGGCCGTGTTCCTGGCCAGCGAGGACGCCTCCTACATGACCGGCCAGACCATCTATCCCGACGGCGGCCGGCTGGCCCTGAACTACACCGTGCCCCTCGACTAGGGCTGGGGCGGCAGGCCCTCGAGGAAGGTCCGCACATCGGCGGCGGACCGGCTGGCGATCTGTTCCATCGGCACATGGCCGACCTTCGGATAGGTCACGAGCTTCGCCCCGGGGATGGCGCCGGCCAGGGCGCGGCCGTCGGCGACCGGGATCACCTTGTCGTCGTCGCCGTGGATCACCAGGGTCGGCGTCGCGATCCGTCCGAAGACCGCGGGCGTCACCGGTTCGCGCGGTTCGCTTCGGGGCGCCAGGAGCAGGGCGCGCCGTCCCGGCGCGCGGGCGAAGTCCACATATCGGTCCACCAAGGCCTCGGTCACCAGGCTCTCGTCGAGATAGGCGTCCTTCAGGCCGGGCTCGGCCACCGGGCGCGGATTGACGTTGCGCAACACCGCTCGACCGACGGGATTGCCCATCATCTTGAACGCGAGGGGACGCGACTCGGCGGCCTCGGCTCGCGGCCAACCCGCCGAATTGACCAGCACCAGGCCGCGCAGGCGGTCGGGATGTGCCAGGGCGTAGTTCCAGGCCACGCCGCCGCCCATCGAATTGCCCATCAGCACGAAGGGCGGCAGCCGCAGCTCCCGCGCCACGCCCTGGACGACGGCCACATTGCCGTCCGTGGATAGCCCGTAGCCGTCCGGAACGCGGGTAAGGCCATGTCCAGGCAGATCCAGCGATACCACGCGATAGTCGCTCCCGAGCTCGCCGACCCAGGGCTCCCAGGTGTGGAGCGACGCCGAGAAGCCGTGCAGCAGGACCAGGGTCGGACCGTCGGCCTTGCCCTGGTCGCGATAGTGGACGCGCACGCCGCTGGGCAGGGTTAGGTAGCGGGAGGCCGGGTTGGCGTACTTGGCCTCCAGGTCCGCATAGGGAATGTCCGCCGCGCAGCCCGCCAGCAGCACGGCCGCCGCCAGCATGATCCCCAGACGCCCCAGCATGGCAAACCTCCGCCCTCAACGAGGACGGAGGCTCGAACCTGTTGGCGGGTGAGGTCAACCGTGTCCCTGCGTCACCCCATGGCGAAGGCGGCGATATCGGCGTTCAGGCGCGGGACATGGGTGACGAACAACCCGTGTGGCGCGCCCTCATAGACCACCAGCCGCGAACCCGGCGTAGCCGCCGCGGCCGGCTTGCCGCTGATCGGCAGGGGCGCAGAGGCGTCCTTGTCGCCGTGGATGTAGAGGCTCGGAACGGAGAGCTTGGCCAGCTCGGCGCGGAAGTCCGATCCGGTCATCGCCTTGTTCAGCGCGATGGCCGCCTGGAGGGAGGCGCTCAGCATCAGGTCCTTGATCCAGGTCCGCATCAGCGGCGAGGTCGCGGGGACGACGAACGGTTCGGAATTGTCGTCGATCCACTTGGGGAAGTCGGTGGCGAACTGCTGGCGCATCTGGTCGAAGTAGGCTGGCGGCACGCCGGTTGGATTGTCGGACGTCTGCGACAGGCAGGGCAGGGTGGTGGCCAGGAACAGGATCTTCTTCACCCGGCCGCTCTTGCCGTGGCGCGTCATGTAGCGAACGGCCTCGCCGCCGGCCATCGAGTGGGCGACCAGGGTCACCCCGCGCAGGTCCAGCGCGTCCAGCACCGAGGCGAGATCGTCGGCCAAGGTGTCATAGTCGTAGCCGCCGCCGGGATCACCTGACCGGCCATGACCGCGGCGGTCATAGGCCACGCAGCGGAAGCCGGCCTCGCTGAGCGACGCCATCTGGTAGGCCCAGGCCTCCGAGGTGAGCGTCCATCCGGCCAGGAAGACGATGGGCTGGCCGCTTCCCCAGTCACGGACGAAGAGCGAGGTTCCGTCCTTGGCGAACACAGGGCCAGGCTTCCGCGCCTTGGCCGGCGCCGCGGCGTGCGCGCCGTCCGTCATCGAAAGGGCTGCTCCGGCCAGGGCGCCGCCCATCAGAATCTGCCGTCTGTGCATCTTGCTCTCTCCCCATGGCCCGACCGTTCGGACGCTGGGAGAAATGCACCCGCGAGATCAGGCTCGCGATTACCTGGCAGGTAGGGTCAGTCGATCTCGGCGAGGATCAGCCGCACGGCGGCGGTGAAGGTGACTTCGACGCCCAGGGGGATGAGCAAGGCGTCCTCACAAGCGAGGCTGGCCTCGCCGCCGGGCCAGCTGGCGTCGGCGGCTTCCAGGGCGAAGGCGAGGGTGAACGCCGCCCCGCCGGCCAGCGTGTCGCCGCCATCCAGCGATCGGCGGCGGACCTGCGCGCGCCGCGCGCCGCGCCGGACCATGACATTGAGATCGCGGATCGGCCCCGCCTTCAGACTGGCCTCGCATCGTGCGTCGCCGGGGAAGGCGAAGGGTGGCCCGGCGGCGTCCAGCACCACCGCCGCGCGGCCGTCGATGCTGAGCGTCAGGCCAGCGCCCTCGATGACCGTGAGCACGCGATCCACGCCCGGGAAGTTCGAGAACGGTCCGCCCTGCGCCACCTCGGCGACGCTGACGCGCCAATCGAAGCCGGCCATGTCCGCGCCCGGCGGCGACACGATCAGTTCCCGCGTGACCCCGCCGCCGTTCTTCCAGGGGACGGCGATCCGGTCGGCGGCGCGCAGGACCTGGACGGTCACTAGAGGATGCCCGGCAGGTCCAGGCCCTTCTCGCGGGCGACGGTCAGCGCGATGTCATAGCCAGCGTCGGCGTGGCGCATCACGCCGCTGGCCGGGTCGTTCCACAGCACCCGCTCCAGACGCTTGGCGGCGGCGGGCGTGCCGTCGGCGACGATCACCATGCCGGCGTGCTGCGAGAAGCCCATGCCCACCCCGCCGCCATGATGCAGCGACACCCAGGTGGCGCCGGAGGCGGTGTTCAGCAGCGCGTTCAGCAACGGCCAGTCGGAGACCGCGTCTGAGCCGTCGCGCATGGCCTCGGTCTCGCGGTTTGGGGAGGCGACGGAGCCGGAGTCCAGGTGGTCGCGGCCGATCACCACCGGCGCCTTCAGCTCACCGCTGGCGACCATCTCGTTGAAGGCCAGGCCCAGTCGATGCCGGTCGCCCAGACCCACCCAGCAGATGCGGGCGGGAAGGCCCTGGAACTTGATCCGCTTGGCGGCCATGTCGAGCCAGTTGTGCAGGTGGGGATTGTCGGGGATCAGCTCCTTCACCTTGGCGTCGGTCTTGTAGATGTCCTCCGGGTCGCCCGAGAGCGCCGCCCAGCGGAACGGGCCGATCCCGCGGCAGAACAGCGGGCGGATGTAGGCCGGCACGAAGCCGGGGAACTCGAAGGCGTTGGTCACGCCCTCTTCCTTGGCCATCTGGCGGATGTTGTTGCCGTAGTCGACGGTCGGGACCCCAGCCGCTTGGAAGTCGAGCATGGCCTGGACGTGGACCGCCATCGACGCCCGCGCGGCCTCCTCCACCTGCTTGGGGTCTTGCGCGCGCATCGCGGCCCAGCGCTCCAGGCTCCAGCCGGCCGGCAGGTAGCCGTTGATCGGGTCGTGGGCCGAGGTCTGGTCGGTCAGCAGGTCGGGGCGGATCCCGCGCTCGAACATGAGCGGCAGCAGTTCGGCGGCGTTGCCGAGCAAGCCCACCGAGATCGGCGCCTTGTCGCGGCAGGACTGCTCGATCCAGGTCAGGGCCTCGTCGAGATCCTCGGTGGAGCGGTCGAGATAGCCGGTGCGCAGTCGCATGGCGATGCTGGCGGGGTTGCACTCGATCGCCAGGCACGAGGCGCCGGCCATCACCGCGGCCAGCGGCTGGGCGCCGCCCATGCCCCCCAGGCCCCCGGTCAGCAACCACTTGCCGGAGAGGTCGCCGCCGTGGTGCTGGCGGCCCATCTCCACGAAGGTCTCATAGGTGCCCTGCACGATCCCTTGGGCGCCGATATAGATCCAGGAGCCGGCGGTCATCTGGCCGTACATGGCCAGGCCCTTGCGATCGAGCTCGTTGAAGTGCTCCCAGGTCGCCCAACGCGGCACCAGGTTGGAATTGGCGATCAGGACGCGCGGCGCGTCGGCATGGGTCTTGAACACCCCCACCGGCTTGCCCGACTGCACCAGCAGGGTCTCGTCGTCGTCCAGCCGGCGCAGGGTCTCGACGATTTTGTCGAAACTCTCCCAGTCCCGGGCGGCGCGGCCGATGCCGCCATAGACCACCAGTTCCTCCGGACGCTCGGCCACGTCCGGATGCAGGTTGTTCATCAGCATTCGTAGGGGGGCTTCGGTCTGCCAGCTCTTGGCGGTGAGGTGCGTTCCCGTGGCGGGGCGGATGACGCGGGTAGGGTCGAGACGGGTCATGGCGGGCTCAAGGTTTTGCGAAGGCCAGGCAGGCCTTCAGGACATCGGTGAGGGCCGCGCGCATGGGCGCGGCTTGGGCGTCGGAGTAGGGCGCCGGCCAGCTTGCCGGCGTCGGCGGGGTCGCGGGGTCGTCCATGTAGCCCCGGCAGGCCAGTTCCATCTGCAGGGCGTGGATGCCAGTCTGGGGCTGGCCGTAGTGGCGAGTTGTCCAGCCGCCCTTGAAGCGGCCGTTGGTGACGCGGGAATAGCCGCTGGCGTCGCAGGCTGCCTCGACGGCGGCGGTCAGGGCGCCGTCGCAGCTGGCTCCGGAATTGGTGCCGAGATTGAAGTTCGGCAACTCGCCCTCGAACAGCCGTGGGACCAGCGATCTGATGGAATGGGCTTCGTACAGGACGACCCGGCCGTGGTCGGTGCGCAGGCGGGCGAGTTCGGCCTGCAGTGCGGCGTGGTATGGCTCGAAATAGGTCGCGCGCCGTCGCGCGACCTCCGCCTCGTCGGGGCCGTCGCCGGCATAGAGCGGCTCGCCGTCGAAGGTGGTGGTCGGGCAAAGCTCGGTGGTCGCCTGGCCGGGATAGAGCGACACCCCCGACGGGTCGCGGTTCACGTCGATGACCGTGCGGCTGATCGCCGTGCGCACCGTGGTCGCGCCAAGCTCGCGGGCGAAGCCGTACAGGCGGTCGATCCACCAGTCGGCGTCCTTGCGCGCGAGCCAGGGCGAGGTCAGGCGTTTCTCGATCTCCAGCGGGATCAGGGTCCCGGTGTGCGGGAAGCTGATCACCAGCGGCGCGTCGCCGCGGTGGACCTCCAGCCACTCCATCACGACAGGCCCGGCAGGCTGACCTCGCCGGCCGCCGCGATCACCGCGCCGGAGCGCACGAGGGCGATGGCGGCCTCCAGGTCCGGATGGAAGTGGCGGTCGTCGGTGAGATGGGGGACCTCGGCGCGGAGCCGCGCGCGCGCGGCCTCCAGCGCCGGGCTCGAGGTCAGCGGCGCGTGGAAATCGCAGCCCTGCGCGGCGGCCAGCAGCTCTATGCCGATCACCGCCGTGGCGTTGTCGACCATGGCCAGGAGCCGGCGCGCGCCATGGGCGGCCATGGAGACGTGGTCCTCCTGGTTGGCCGAGGTCGGGATGGAGTCGACGCTGGCAGGATAGGCCTTCTGCTTGTTCTCCGAGACCAGGGCCGCGGCGGTGACCTGGGGGATCATGAACCCCGAATTGAGCCCAGGCTTCGGCGTCAGGAAGGCGGGCAGGCCCGAGAGCGCGGGGTCCACCAGCATGGCGATCCGCCGCTCGGCCAGCGAGCCGATCTCGCAGACGATCAGCGCGATCATGTCGGCGGCGAACGCCACCGGCTCGGCATGGAAGTTGCCCCCGGACAGGGCCTCATCGGTCTCCGCGAAGATCAGCGGGTTGTCGGTGACGCCGTTCGCCTCGGTCGCCAGGGTCGTCGCCGCCTGGCGCATCACGTCCAGGGCCGCGCCCATCACCTGTGGCTGGCAGCGCAGGCAATAGGGGTCCTGCACCCGTTCGTCGCCGTCCAGATGCGAGGCGCGGATCGCCGAGCCGGCCATCAGGGCGCGCAAGGCGTCGGCGGTCTCGATCTGGCCGGCGTGTCGGCGCAGTGTGTGGATGCGAGGGTCGAACGGGGTGTCCGAACCCTTGGCGGCCTCCGTGGACAGCGCGCCCGTAACCAGCGCCGAGCGGAACAACAACTCGGCGTCGAACAGGGCGGCCAGCGCATTGGCCGTCGAGAACTGCGTACCGTTCAGCAGGGCCAGGCCTTCCTTCGGTCCGAGCGTCAGCGGCGCAAGACCCGCCTGTTTCAACGCCTGGGCCGCGGGCAGACGCGCGCCCTCCAGGAACATCTCGCCGACCCCGATCATGGTGGCGGCCATGTGCGCCAGCGGCGCGAGGTCTCCCGACGCGCCGACCGAACCCTGGCTGGGAACGACCGGTGTCAGGCCCTTGGCCAGCATCGCTTCCAGCAGGTCGATCGTGGCGGGTTTCACCCCCGACGCGCCTTGGGCCAGGCTCGCCAGCTTCAGCGCCAGCATCAGGCGGATCACCGGCGTCGGCGAGGGCTCGCCGACGCCCGCGGCGTGCGACAGCACGATGTTGCGCTGCAGGGTCGCCAGATCGCCCGCCTCGATGCGCACGCTGGCGAGCTTTCCGAAGCCGGTGTTGATGCCATAGATCGGCTCGCCACGGGCCAGGATGCGCTCGACCGCCGCCGCGCTGGCCGCGATCCCAGGCGCCGAGGCCGGGTCGAGCGACGCGCCGGCGCCGCGATAGATCGCTCGCCATTCCGAGAGGCCGACCGCACCGGGCCGCATGACGACGTCGTTCATAGTCCGCTCCAGACGCGGGCATGGAGCGGGTTGAACCCCATGCGATAGACAAGTTCGGCCGGGCGCTCGATGTCCCAGATGGCCAGGTCGCAGCGTTTGCCCGCCTCCAGGGTCCCGGTCTGAGCCAGCATCCCCAGCGCTCGGGCCGCCTCCCGCGTCACCCCCGCCAGGCACTCGTCGACCGTCAACCGAAACAGGGTCGCGGCCATGTTCATCACCAGCAGGGGCGAGGTCAGCGGCGATGTGCCGGGATTGCAGTCGGTCGCCAGCGCCATTGGCACGCCGGCGGCGCGCAGGGCCGCGATCGGCGGCGGCTGGGTCTCGCGGACGAAGTAGTAGGCGCCGGGCAGGAGGGTGGCGACCACGCCCGCGCGCGCCATCGCCGCGATCCCGGCGGCGTCGAGATGCTCCAGGTGGTCGGCCGATAGCGCTCCGAATTCGGCCGCCAGCGCCGCGCCATTCAGGTTCGAGAGCTGCTCGGCGTGGAGCTTCACGGACAGGCCGTGCGCCTTGGCGGCTTCGAACACCCGGCGCGTCTGGGCCGGTGTGAAGCCGATGCCCTCGCAGAAGGCGTCGACCGCGTCGGCCAGGCCTTCGGCGGCCACGGCGGGGATCATGTCGCGGCAAACCAGATCGATATAGCCGTCCGCGTCGCCCGCGAACTCCGGCGGTAGGGCGTGGGCGCCCAGGAAGGTGGTCTTGATGGTCACCGGTCGCCGCGACCCCAGTTCGCGGGCGGCGCGCAGGGACTTCAGCTCGTGTTCCAACGACAGGCCGTAGCCGGACTTCACCTCCACCGTGGTCGCCCCCTCGGCGATCAGGGCGTCCAGGCGGGGCAGGGCGCCGGCGACCAGATCGCCTTCGCTGGCCGCTCGCGTCGCGGCCATGGTCGAGACGATGCCGCCGCCGGCTCGCGCGATCTCCTCGTAGGAGGCGCCGGCCAGTCGAAGCTCGAATTCGAGGGCCCGGTCACCGCCGAAGATGAGATGCGTGTGGGGGTCGATCAGGCCCGGGGTAATCCAGCGGCCTTGGCAGTCGACGGTCTCGGTGGCCTCGAACGCCGGCGCCTCGCTGGCCGACCCCGCATAGACGATCGCGCCGTGGCGGGCGGCGATGACGCCGTCGTCCACCTCGCCCAGTCCTGGCCGTCCGGTGGCCAGCGTGGCGAGGCGGGCGCGGGCCCAGACCCTGTCGCAGCGCATGGCCGCGTCCTTTCTTCGAAGATCGAATATGTATAGACATATGTCCGGGACAGGAGGCTTGTCCAGTGACCGATCCGACGACGACCCTGTGGTTTGAAAGCGCTCTCCTGGAGGCCGGCTGGGCCAACGATGTCCGCCTGACGCTGTCGGGCGGTCGGATCGTCGGCGTGGAGGCGGGCGTTTCACGGGCGGCGCATGAAGCGGCCAACGGCCCCGCGCTGCCAGGCCTGCCCAACCTGCACAGCCATGCTTTCCAGCGCGGCATGGCGGGGCTGGCCGAGGTTCGTGGGCCGTCGGGCGACAGCTTCTGGACCTGGCGCGAGGTCATGTACCGCTTCCTGGAGCGACTGGGTCCCGACGAGGTCGAGGCCATCGCCGCGCAGGCCTATGTGGAGATGCTCGAGGCCGGCTTCACACGGGTGGGCGAGTTCCACTATCTGCACCACGATCGCGACGGCTCGGCCTTCTCCGATCCCGCCGAAATGGCCGCACGGATCGCCTCGGCGGCGCGCGAGAGCGGCATCGGCCTGACCCTGCTGCCGGTGTTCTACGCCCATTCAGGTTTCGGGGGCGCGGCGCCC
>NZ_JANOCX010000240.1:0-23589 GCF_031412415.1 Phenylobacterium sp. | reverse complement strand
GTCCTGCTGCTGCCGCATGGCTATGAGGGCCAGGGTCCGGAACACTCCTCCGCCCGCCTCGAACGCTTCCTGCAGCTCTGCGCGGAAGACAATCTTCAGGTCGTCAACTGCTCGACCCCCGCCAACTACTTCCACGCCCTGCGCCGCCAGATGCGCCGGGAGTTCCGCAAGCCGCTGGTGGTGATGACGCCCAAGTCGCTGCTGCGGCACAAGAAGGCGGTCTCCAGGCTCAGCGACATGGCCGAGGGTTCGTCCTTCCACCGCGTGCTGCACGACGACGCCGAGCGCGGCCAGAACACCACCACGACCCTGGTCGCCCCGGAGAAGATCCGCCGCGTCGTGCTCTGCTCGGGCAAGGTCTACTACGACCTGCTAGAGGCCCGCGAGGAGAAGGGCGTCGACGACGTCTACCTGATGCGGCTGGAGCAGTTCTATCCGTGGCCGGTGAAGTCGCTGTCCACCGAGCTGTCGCGCTTCCCCAACGCCGAGCTGGTCTGGTGCCAGGAAGAGCCGAAGAACATGGGGGGTTGGACCTTCGTCGATCCCTGGCTGGAGCTCACCCTGGAGCGCCTGAAGGTCAAGGCCAAGCGCGCCCGCTACGTGGGCCGCCCGGCGTCAGCCTCCACCGCCGCGGGCCAGATGAGCCGTCACCTTCGTGAGCTACAGACCTTCGTCGCCGAGGCGTTCGCCTAAACCACCTCGCGGCCCAAAAGAACAAAACGACTTAAGAGAGACAGGAACTTCCAATGGCCGACATCATGACACCCGCCCTGGGTGAGTCCGTCACCGAGGCGACGGTCGCACGCTGGACCAAGAAGGCCGGGGACGCGGTTCGGAAGGACGAGATCCTGGTCGAGCTGGAAACCGACAAGGTCAGCCTGGAAGTCGCCGCCCCCGCCGATGGCGTGCTGTCGGAGATCAACGCCGAGGAAGGCGCCACCGTGGAGCCCGGGGCGATCCTGGGCAGGCTGACCGAAGGCGCCGCCGGCGCCAAGCCAACGCCCGCGCCGAAGGCCGAGGCCGCTCCCAAGGCGCCTGAGCCCGAGCCTGCCCCGGCGCCCAAGGCCGAAGCGCCGAAGCCGGCCGCCGCCGCGCCGCTCGCGCCGTCGGCCCAGCGTATCGTGGCCGAGAACAAGCTGGACGCCGGCGCGATCGCCGGCTCGGGCAAGGATGGCCGAGTGACCAAGGGCGACGCGCTTGCCGCCCTGGAGGCCCGCGCCAGCGCCCCGGCCCCCGCGCTCGCTCCGGCGGCTCCGCGCGAAATTCATGAGCGCGAAGAACGCGTGAAGATGACCCGTCTGCGCCAGACCATCGCGCGCCGGCTGAAGGAGGCCCAGAACGCCGCGGCCATGCTGACCACGTTCAACGAGGTCGACATGAGCGCCATCATGGCGTTGCGCAATCAATACAAAGACGGCTTCGAGAAGGCCCACGGCGTGAAGCTGGGCTTCATGAGCTTCTTCGTGAAGGCGGTGATCCACGGCCTGAAGCACGTGCCCGACGTCAACGCCGAGATCGACGGCACGGACATCATCTACAAGAACCACTACGACATCGGGGTCGCCGTCGGGACTGAGAAGGGCCTCGTGGTTCCCGTGCTGCGCGACGCCGATGCGCTATCCTTGTCAGGCGTCGAGAAGGGCATTTCCGAACTGGGCAAGAAGGCCCGCGACGGCCACCTGGCCCTGGAGGACTTGCAGGGCGGCACCTTCACCATCTCCAATGGCGGGGTCTATGGCTCGCTGATGTCGACCCCGATCCTCAACGCCCCGCAGTCGGGCATCCTGGGGATGCACAAGATCCAGGACCGGCCCATGGCCATGGGCGGCCAGGTGGTGATCCGGCCGATGATGTATCTCGCGCTCAGCTACGACCACCGGGTGGTCGACGGCCAGGGCGCGGTCACCTTCCTGGTCAAGGTGAAGGAAGCCCTGGAAGACCCGCAGCGCCTGCTGCTGGACGTCTAGGACCGCCCGCGTAACGCCCTGAAAGACGGCGCGCCCTGGCGGCGCGCGCGAGGACTGGAAGACATGGCTCAATACGACGTCGTCATCTTCGGGGGCGGCCCCGCTGGCTACAACGCCGCCATCCGCGCGGGCCAGCTCGGCCTGAAGGTCGCGGTGGTGGAGAAGCGGGTGACCCTGGGCGGCACCTGTCTCAACGTCGGCTGCATGCCGTCCAAGGCGCTGCTGCACGCCTCGGAGCTCTATGCGGCGGCGGCGGGCTCGGAGTTCGCGACCCTGGGTATCGAGGTGAAGCCCAAGCTCAACCTCGTCCAGATGATGAAACAGAAGGCCGACTCGGTGACGGCCCTCACCAAGGGCATCGAGTTCCTGTTCAAGAAGAACAAGGTCGATTGGGTGAAGGGCGCGGGCAAGATCGCCGGCTCCGGCAAGGTCGAAGTGACCGCCGAGGATGGTTCGGTCAGCACGCTGGAGACCGCCAACATCGTCATCGCCACCGGGTCGGAACCCTCGAGCCTGCCCGGCGTCGCGGTGGATCAGACGCGGATCGTTGATTCCACCGGCGCCCTGTCGCTGCCGGAAGTGCCCAAGAGCCTGATCGTCATCGGCGCCGGCATCATCGGGTTGGAGCTGGGCTCGGTGTGGCGGCGCCTCGGCGCCGAGGTCACTGTCGTGGAGTTCCTGGACCGCATCACGCCCGGCATGGACGCCGAGACCGCCAAGACCTTCCAGCGTTCGCTCACCAAGCAGGGCTTGGTCTTCAAGCTGGGCGCCAAGGTGACTGGCGCGAAGGCCGGCAAGTCCAATGTCAGCCTTACCGTGGAGCCGGTAGCCGGCGGGGCGGCCGAGACGCTTACCGCCGACTATGTGCTGCTGGCCATCGGCCGCCGGCCCTACACCGAGGGTCTGGGGCTAGAGAGCGTCGGCGTGGTCCCGGACAAGCGCGGCGTCATCGAGACCGACCACTTCAAGACCTCGGCGCCGGGCGTCTGGGCCATCGGCGACGCCATCCACGGCCCAATGCTGGCCCACAAGGCCGAGGAAGATGCGGTGGCCTGCATCGAGATCATCGCGGGCAAGTGGGGCCACGTGGACTACAATCTGGTGCCCAGCGTGGTCTACACCGCCCCGGAAGTGGCCTGGGTCGGTAAGACCGAGGAGCAGCTCAAGGAGGCCGGAGTCGACTACAAGGTCGGCAAATTCCCCTTCAGCGCCAACAGCCGCGCCAAGATCAATCACGAGACCGAGGGTTTCGCCAAGGTCCTGGCCGACGCCAAGACCGACGAGATTCTAGGCGTCCATATTGTCGGTCCCCAGGCCGGCGAGATGATCGGCGAATACTGCGTGGCCATGGTCTTCAAGGCCGCCAGCGAGGACGTCGCCCGCACCTGCCACCCCCACCCGACCCGCTCGGAAGCCGGCCGCCAAGCCGCCATGGGCGTGGAAGGCTGGATCATGCAGGCCTAATGATCGTCCGGCGGGCGGAGCCCGACGAGATCGACGCCTGCGCGCGGTTGTATGAGCGCGTCCTGCGCGAGACCTTCACCTGGGCGCCGCCGAGCGGTCGCGCCGCCGCCGACTTCCGGGCCGCCGCCACGCTCGAGGAGGTCTATGTCGCCCGGGATGACGAGCGCCTGCTGGGGTTCGCCAGCCTGTACCGTCCCGACAGCTTCCTGCACTCGCTCTATGTCCTGGCGCGGGGCCGCGGCGTGGGCAAGGCGCTGCTGGATCACGTGACCCAGGTCGCCGACGGTCGCCTGACCCTCAAGTGCGAAATCCCCAATACCCGGGCGCAGGCCTTCTACCTTCGCGAAGGCTTCCGTGTGGTCGAGGAGGGGTGCGACCCTGGCATGGCGGTCGGCTGGCGCCGCATGAGCCGGTAGCGCCTCGCCGGCCCGGTGATACGATCCTCAATCGGAACCGGAGGTTCGATCATGATCGCTTCAGCTCTCCTCGCCGCCATCGTCGTGTTCGGCCCGCCGCCAAGGGCTTGCCCTGGCCAAGGCGCGATGATCGTCAAGAACGCCGAGCCCGCGCTTCTCCTGCGGCCGCAGGACCGTCGTGGCGCGAGCGGGGCGCAATCCCTGGCGAGCCTGCCGCCCGCCGACCTGCACCAGACCGTCACGCGCTCGGTCGCCGGCTGCGCACTGTCGACGGTGGTCCGCGAGAACGTCCAGGGCGACGGACGTTTCGCCGCGCCCAGATAGCTCAAGCGTGCGGGTGCGCCTTGGCGTAGGCGCCCAGCAGGGCCGCGGCGTCGACCTCGGTGTAGCGCTGGGTGGTCGACAACGAGGCGTGGCCCAGCAGTTCCTGGATCGAGCGAAGGTCCGCGCCCGCCCCCAGCAGATGGGTGGCGAAGGAGTGGCGCAGGGCGTGGGGCGTCGCGCTGTCGGGTAGGCCCAGGCGGCCACGCAGGGCCTGCACCGTGGCCTGGACGTGGCGCGGGCTGAGCGCGCCGCCACGCTTGGCGCGGAACAGCGGTTGGTCTGGCGACAGCGCGAAGGGCAGGGTGGTCAGGTAGGCGTCGACGGCCTCGCGCACGGCGGGCAGGACCGGCACGATGCGGGTCTTCGACCCCTTGCCGAGGATTCGCAGCGAGGTCCCTAGCGGTGCGTCGGAGCGTTTCAGCGACAGGGCCTCGGAGATCCGCAGACCGCAGCCGTAGAGCAGGGTCAGCACCGCCTCGTCCCGGCTGGCTTCCCAGTTCTCGCTGTCGGGGTCGAGAGAAGGTTCGGCCAGCATGCCGCGCGCCTGGTCCTCGCTGACCGGACGCGGCGCGCCGGGGATCACGCGGGGTCCGCGCACCAGGGCCACCGAGGCGTTGGGGGTGTCCAGCCGGATGTCGAGATAGCGGTGAAAGGTGCGGATGGCCGACAGGGCCTGGGACAGCGAGCGCGGCGACAGCGGCCTTTCGCCCTGGCGCAGATGGGCCAGCCAGGCGCGGACTTCGCCGGCGCTCAACGTTCCCATGGCGGCGAGCGACAGGGCCTCCCCGCGATACTGTTCCAGGAAGGCGATGTAGCGCCCGGCGGCGAAGGCGTAGGCCTCGACGGTGCGGGGAGAGGCGCGGCGCTCCTTGGCCAGATGCTCCAGCCAGAGCGCCAGGGCCTGGCGGGCGCCTAGAGAACCGGCCAACGCTCCGCGGTCCTTTCGACCACACGGGCCAGGAAGGCGACCAGCTCGGCGCCCATGTCCTCGGTGAAGCCGTTCTCGTCGGCTGAGCCGAAGGCCAGCAGGCCTTCTCGCGACGGCTCCCAGATCGCCATGCGGACCATGGCCATGGAGCGGACGCTCTCGGCCCGTTCACCGAACAGGCCCAGCGCCGTGGGCTGGAAGCCCATCAGCGACACGCGCTGGTGGCCGATGATCATGTCGATCTGACCCTCGACCAGCATGCGCCAGCCGGCGGGGGTGCGTTCGGGACCGGAGAGGGCGACCACGCCGGCGGTCAGGCCGAAGCGAAGCTGAGCCAGTTCGTCCACCCGGCGCGCCAGGTCGGCGTGGTTGCGGGCGTCCAACAGGTCGACCACGGCGCCGTGGGTCTGGGCCTGGGCGGCGAAGTTGGCGCGGGCGGTGGCTTCCAGGCGCTTGCGGGCGCCGGCCTCGCGCTTGTGGGCCTCGTGGACCCGGGCAAGCGCGGCCGGGCCGAAGTCCAGCACATTGGCCGCATCAGGCCGTAGGCCGAGCTCGCCCAGCAGGGCCGGGTCATCGCGCAGGAACTGCGGATTGTCGGACAGGAAGGCCCGGACCTCGTCGGACCCCACTGCGTGATCCTTCGTCTTCGCGCCGCCGTCCATGTCAGTCCCCGTGTTTTACAGGATGGACTGACCCGTCTTGGCCCAGTCGCTCATGAACATTTCAAGCCCCTTCTCGGTTAACGGGTGCTTGAAGAGGTCCAAGAAAACATTGGGCGGAATGGTCGCACAGTCGGCGCCGGCCAGGGCCGCGGCCGTGACGTGCCCTGGGTTTCGGATCGAAGCGGCCAGGATCTCGGTGTCGAAATCATAGTTGTCGTAGATGGCGCGGATCTCGCTGATCAGGTCCATCCCCTCCATTCCGTAGTCGTCGAGGCGGCCGATGAAGGGCGAGACGTAGGTGGCGCCGGCCTTGGCGGCGAGCAGGGCCTGGGCGGCCGAGAAGCAGAGGGTGACATTAGTGGCGATGCCCTGCACCGCGAACTCGGCGGTGGCGATCAGGCCCTCGCGGGTCAGCGGCACCTTGACCACGACATTGGTGGCGACGCTGGCGAGCTTGGCGCCCTCGGCCAGCATGCCGGCGGCGTCGGTGGCGGCGACCTCGGCGCTCACGGGACCTTCGACGAGGTCGCAAATCTCGGCGATCACCTCCAGCATGGGGCGACCGGACTTGGCGATCAGCGTCGGATTGGTGGTCACCCCGTCGATCAGGCCGGTGGCGGCGAGCTCCTTGAGGACGGCCGTGTCGGTGGTGTCGAGGAAGAGCTGCATGGGTGACCTTCTGGCGCGGGGTTTCGCGGGCTGTTTAACGGTTGCGTGTCCTGCGGACTAGCCTATCTGGGCAGGTCCATGAGCCGCATCGCCTCCGTCCTCCTGCCCATGCCGCTCCCCGAGGCGTTCGACTACGCCGAGCCGGAGGGCATGGACCTGCAGGTCGGCGATCAGGTGGCCGCGCCCTTGGGTCCTCGGCTGCTAAGGGGGGTTGTCACGGCCCTGCGCGAGGGCGCCGGCGGCAACCGGCCGCTGAAGGTCATCGAGTCAAAGCTGGACGATCCGCCCCTGCCGCCCGGAACGCTGGAGTTCATCCAGTGGGCGGCGCGCTATTCCGTGGACTCGCCGGGTTCGCCGCTGGCCATCGCGACGCGGGGCGCCCGCGCGCCGAAGGCGCCGCCGCTGAAGGTCATGGAGCTCACCGGCGTCGCGCCGTCCCGCATGACCCCGGCCCGCGCCAAGGTGCTGGACGCCGCCCTCGAACCTCTTTCGCCGGCCGACCTTGCCCGTGCGGCCGGGGTGTCTTCAGGCGTGGTGAAGGGGCTGGTGGATGACGGCGCCCTGGTCCTGAGGCTGATCGTGCCCGAGGCTCGCTATCCGGAACCCGACCTGTCCCTGACCGGCCACCCGCTCAACGCCAGCCAAGCCGCCGCCGCGCAAGCGCTGAAGAGCATGGTGCGGGAGGGCGGCTTCAACGTGGCCTTGCTGGACGGGGTGACCGGCTCGGGCAAGACCGAGGTCTATCTGGAGGCCGCCGCCGAGGCCCTGGCGCTCGATCCCGCCGCCCAGGTCCTGGTCCTGCTGCCGGAGATCGCGCTGACCCAGGCGGTGATCGCCCGCTTCGAGGACCGCTTCGGCGCGCGGCCGGGGGAGTGGCACTCGGATATCGCCCCGCCCCTGCGCCGCAAGGTCTGGGAGGCCGTGGCGACAGGCGGTTGCCGCATCGTGGTCGGGGCGCGATCAGCCCTGTTCCTTCCGTTCACGAAGCTTGCCCTGATCGTGGTCGATGAGGAGCATGACGGCTCCTACAAACAGGACGAGGGCTTCATCTACCAGGCCCGTGACCTCGCCGTGGCCCGGGGCAAGATCGAAGGCGCGGGCGTGATCCTGGCCTCGGCGACCCCATCGCTGGAATCCCTGCGCAACGCCGAGACCGGCCGCTATCGCTGGCTAAGGCTGACCTCTCGCCACGGGACCGCCCGGCTGCCGGACATCTCGCTGATCGATTTGAGAGCGACCCCGCCGGAGACCGGCCGCTGGCTGTCGCCGCCCCTGGTGGCGGCCATGGTCGAGACGTTCGCGGCGGGCGAGCAGACCCTGCTGTTCCTCAACCGTCGGGGCTATGCGCCGCTGGTGCTGTGCAAGGCCTGCGGCGAGCGCATGACCTCTCCCGACAGTGATAGCTGGCTGGTGGAGCACCGCTACACCGGCCGACTGGTCTGCCACCTGACCGGCTTCTCCATGCCCAAGCCGGACAAGTGCCCCCATTGCGGCGCCAAGGACAGTCTGACCGCCATCGGGCCAGGCGTGGAGCGGGTGGAGGAAGAGGCGCGCGGCCTGTTCCCGCAGGCGCGGATCTCGGTCTTCTCGTCCGACACGGTCTGGGACGCCAAGGAGGCGCGGCGGCTGGTGGCCTCCATGGCCGACGGCGAGATCGACATCCTGGTGGCGACCCAGGCCGCGGCCAAGGGTCATAACTTCCCCAAGCTGACCCTGGTCGGCGTGGTGGACGCCGACCTCGGCCTGCGCGGCGGCGATCTGCGCGCAGCTGAGCGGACCTATCAGCTCCTGACCCAGGCCACTGGCCGGGCAGGGCGCAAGGACCGGCCCGGCCGCGCGCTGCTTCAGACCTACGCGCCCGAGCACGCGGTGATGCAGGCGCTGAAAGCCCAGGACCGCGACGCCTTCGTCGCCGCCGAGATGGCCGAGCGCGAGATCATGAAGCTGCCGCCGTTCGGCCGGCTGGGGGCGATCATCGTCTCGGGGCCGGACGTCCAGGCCCTGGAGGCCTTCGTCCAGACCATGGCCCAGGCCGCGCCCAACGCCGAGGGGGTGGAGGTCTACGGTCCCGCCGACGCGCCGCTAGGCCTGATCCGGGGACGGAGGCGCAAGCGTTTCCTGGTGCGGGCCGACCGCACGGTGGACATCTCGGCCTACCTCGCCACCTGGCGGGCCAGGGTTCGGCCGCCCGGCGCGATCCGCGTGGCGATCGACGTGGACCCGTACAGCTTTTTGTGAGGGCTTACTCCGCCGCTTCAGGCTCCGCCGCCGTGGGCCGCATCGGGCTTTCGCGCAGAGGCGTGGCGGGCACCATCAGCATCAGGACGAAGCCGCCGATCAGCACCACCAGGCTGAAGATCATCCCGTGGACGATGGCCACGGAGAAGCTTTCGCGCACCGTGCGCTCCTGGGCGCGGACGACCGGATCGGCCGCCGATCGCGCGGCGGCCTCGGCGGGGTGCAGGGTGCGGTCCAGCGCCATCCTCTGAAGGTCGCCCAGGTCCAGGACCCGCACCTGGGCGGACGGGTCGGCCGCGGCGTGGCGTGTCAACTCGCCGGCCAGGCCCGCGGTCAGCAGGGCGCCGAACAGGGCTACCCCCATGGTCGAGCCGATCTGGCGGGTGAACTGGCTGGACGAGGTCGCCACGCCGAGCTGGTGGAACGGCACGGCGTTCTGTACCGCCAGGCTGAACAGGCTCTGGCCGGGTCCCAGGCCGATGCCGAAGATCAGCAGCCGCCAGGCGAGGTCGAGGGTCGTTGTGTCCGGGCCGATGAAGCAGAGCGAGGCCGCGCCCACGATCAGCATGGCGCCGCCGCCGACCATGAACGGCTTGAAGTGTCCGGTGCGGGTCACGAGCTGGCCACAAATGGTCGAGGAAAAGACGAAGCCGCCCATCAGGGCCAGCATGGTCAGGCCGCTCTTGGTGGCCGGAAAGCCCAGGCCCACCTGCATGTACAGCGGTAGGAAGCTCGACACCCCCATGAAGGCCATGGAGTAGACAAAGCCCGCGCCGTTGGCGGTGACGAAGGTGCGATCGCGGAACAGGACCAGCGGCAGGATGGGATCGCGCACCTTGGTCTCGATCCAGAGGAAGGCCGCGACGCCGGCGATGGACCAGGCCAGCATGCCCAGGATCAGGGGCGAGCCCCAGGGATGCTCTCGCCCGCCCCAGGTGATGGCCAGCAGCAGGGGCACGAAGGCCGCGACGATCAGGGCCGCGCCGAACCAGTCGATGCCGCCGCCGCCGCGCCGGGGCAGGGTGGGCATCTTCCAGACGATCATGGCGACAGCGGCCAGGGCGAACGGGATGTTGAAGAAGAACACCCAGCGCCAGCCCGCGATCACGTGGCCGAACAGGGTGACCGTGCCGTGGTCGGTGAAGAACCCGCCGACCAGCGGCCCAAATAGGCTGGAAACCCCGAAGATCGAACCGAACAGGCCTGAGAACTGGGCGCGCTCGCGCGGCGCGAACAGGTCGGCCAGGATCGCGAAGGCAGTGGTGAAGAGGGCCCCGCCGCCCAGGCCCTGGATCGCCCGGAATGTGATGAGCTGGGTCATGCCGCCGCCCAGCAGCGGCAGGTCGCCGAACTCTCCCGACAGTCCTCCCAGCCACGAGCCCAGCAGGAACAGGCCGATGCCGGTGAGCAGCACCACCTTGCGCCCGTAGAGATCGCCAAGCTTGCCCCAAATGGGCACCATGACGGTGGAGGCCAGCAGATAGGCGGTGGTCGCCCAGGCGTAGAGGTGCAGCCCCGACAGGTCTCCCACGATGCGCGGCATGGCGGTGGCGATGACCGTCTGGCTCATGGCCGCCAGCAGGAAGACGATCATCACCGAGATGAGCGTCAGCCGACGCTCGTCGTCGCTATGGACGTGAGGCTCGTTCAATAGGCGTTTCCGTAGCGGTCAATATGGACCGCCCCTGATCTATTATTCTTTGGTCGTCAGTCGATCATCGTGCGGGACGGACGGAAGAATGATCGTCCGCCCCGCGACGAAGCCTAATGCAGCTTATCAGGCGTGTCCCCGCCCTGTGTTTCCGGCGGGATACGTTTCTTGCTCGCGGCGCGGCTGGCCATGTTGAGCCCCTCGACCACCCCGGAGAAGGCCATGGCCGCGTAGATGTAGCCCTTGGGCACGTGGACGCCGAAGCCGTCGGCGATGAGCACGGCGCCGATCATCAGCAGGAAGCCCAGGGCCAGCATGACCACGGTGGGGTTGTTGTTGATGAAGTTGGCCAGCGGATCGGCGGCCACCAGCATGATGGCGACCGTGATCACCACCGCGATGATCATCACCGGCAGATGGTCGGTCATGCCGACGGCGGTGAGGATCGAGTCGATCGAGAACACCAGGTCCAGCAGGATGATCTGGAAGATGGCGGCGCCGAAGTTCAGGCTGACCGCCGCCCCGGTGTCGAAGACGTCGTCATTGGGGGTCGGATCCATGGTGTGGTGGATTTCCGTCGTGGCCTTCCAGACCAGGAACAGACCACCGGCGATGAGGATCAGGTCGCGCCAGGAGAAGACCAGCTCCCAGGCGGGCTCACCGTGCGTGTTCAACGGACCCTGCCAGGGCAGCTCGAAGACCGGCGCCGTCAGGCCGACAATGAAGGCGAGGGTGGAGAGCAGCGCCAGGCGCATCACCAGGGCCAGGGCGATGCCGATGCGTCGCGCCTTGGTCCGCTGCTCCGGCGGCAGCTTGTTGGAAAGGATCGAGATGAAGACCAGATTGTCGATCCCGAGGACGACCTCCATGACGATCAGCGTGATCAGCGCGGCCCATACCGCGGGATCGGCGGCCAGGGTCATCAGGGCTTCCATGGGGGTCCTCTCAATGTTTTCGAAAGCCCCTATCTAGCGCATCGGACGGCCGCCGCCAGGGGCGGGCTAAAGGCGAAGCGACTCCATCAGGTCCACGAAGCCCGTCTTGAGTTGGCGCAGGGCCTTCGGATCGTCCGATTGCCCGGCCCAGACCACACCGTAGTTCAGCGCGCCGTTGATCATCACGGCCAGGGTCTGGGGGTCGCCGGCGATCGAGCCCTCGGCCGCGGCCTCCTCCACGCCGGCGATCAGCAGGCCGAAGCCGTGCCGGCGGTCCATCTCGTTCCACCGGTCCCAGCCCAGCACCCCCGGCGCCTCCAGGATCAGGATGCGGCGCACCTCGGGACGGACCATGAAGTCGAGAAAGGCGAGACAGCCCTCGATCAGGGCCTGAAAAGCGTCGGGCGCGGCGTCGGCCTGGGCCTCGATCACCACCTCGCCCTCGGCGTGCAGCACCTCGCAGACCGCTGCGAACAGCGCCTGCTTGTCGGCGAAGTGGTGGTAGAGCGCGCCGCGCGTCATCCCCGCGCGCGCCAGGATCGCCTCTGTGCCTGTCGCGCCGTAGCCGTCGCGGGCGAAGAGCTCACGCGCCGCGGCGATCAGCATCGCGCGGGTGGCCTCCGCCTTCTGCGCCTTGACGCCCATCCAATCTCTCATTTGACATACAGACTGTCTGTATCCTATATGGCGAAGCCTAGAAAGCAAGGAGAAAGGCCATGAAGTTCGTTGATCGATACCCCATCATCGTCACCCCTAAGCTCTTGGAATGCCGTGATTTTTGGTGCGCGCACCTGGGCTGCGAGGTGGTGTTCGAGGCGAGCTGGTTCATTCTTCTGCAGGCCGACGGCGTCAGTCTGGCCTTCATGAGTCCGGATCATCCCTCGGCGCCCCCGGGGCCGGAGCCATTCTCTGGCAAGGGCATGTGCTTCGAACTGCAGGTGGAAGACGCGACGGCCGCGTACGAGACGATCCGCGCGACCGGTCTGGCCGTCGACTACCCGCTCACCGAGGAGCCCTTCGGACAATTGCGGTTCGGCTTTTCCGATCCGTCTGGCCTTTGGGTCGATGTCGTGGAGCAGGTGGAGCCCGCCGAGGGGTTCTGGGACCGTTACATGAGCGCGTAACGGGATGGTGAGGCTTTGCCCCCTATCCTGATCGCGGTCGCACCTGGCGGCCCTGGCGGGCGTCTTTCCGGCGCCGACACGGACCGCGACCATGACCGACGCGCAGAATATTCGTCCGCTGACCTCGCTGAGGTTCTTCGCGGCCATGTGGGTGGTGATCTACCACTACTGGCCCAAGCTGGACGTGGCGGGCGGCCTCCCGATGGTCGTGGAGAAAGGCTACCTGGGGGTGGAGCTGTTCTTCATCCTCTCCGGCTTCATCCTGTGCCACGTCTACCGGACCAGCGTGGAGGACGGGCGCTTCCGCTACGGCTCATTCCTGTGGAACCGGCTGGCGCGGGTCTATCCGCTGCACCTGGCCACCTTGCTGGGCATGATCGCGCTAGGCGTCGGCGCGGGCCTGGCGGGCCTGTCCATCGACGCCAACATCCTGTCGTGGGAGTCCCTGCCGGCCAACCTGCTTATGGTTCAGGCCTGGGGCTTGGCCCCGCAGGCGGCGTTCAACCACCCCTCGTGGTCGATCTCGGCCGAGTGGTTCGCCTATCTCTCCTTCCCCGCCTTCGCCTGGGCGGCCCTGGCCTTGAAGAACCGACCCTATCTGGCCGTGGGACTGGCGGTCGGCTTCCTGGCTGGGCTCTACGCCGCGTTCCAGGCCCTGGCGGGCTTCCCGCTCACCCAGGCCACCATCAACTGGGGGGCGTTGCGGATCGTCCCGTGCTTTGCCCTGGGCTGTGCGCTGCACGCGCTCTGGCGCGCCCATCCCGCGCAGAATCGCCTTGCGGCGGTGCTCGGATCTGCCGCTAGCGCGGGCGCCGTGCTCACAATGGCGGCGTTTGGAGCCCCAGATGCCTTAATCGTGACCGGCCTGGGCGCGGTAATTTTCTTCATGGCGCGCACCGCCCAGACGGGCGCCGAGGTCTTGGGACAACGCCCGCTCGTCTACCTGGGCGAGGTCAGCTACTCCGTCTACATGGTCTGCGTTCCGTGGAAGATAGTCTTCGTCAATGCAGTCGGCAAAGTTTTGCAGCTCAATGATGAGCGCCTACCCCTATGGCTGTGGTTAGTTTTCTTGGGAAGTGTTGTTCCACTTGCCGCAGCGTCGTATCATCTGATCGAAAAGCCCGCCCGGGCGCGCATGAAACTCATGGCTGACTCCTGGGAGTCGCGGCGACCTTCGGCCGCACAGGCATAAAGGGTCTTTTCATTCGCCTGAGGGATGAGTAACCCTACGGCCGAAACTCGTGGGGAGTTCCTCTAACATGCTGAAACGACCGAGAGCCCTGTTGGGTTCCCTGGCCGCCATAGCGGTTATGACCTTCGCGCCCGTCTCGGGTGCGGTCGCCGACACCTACTGGCAATGCGTGCCCTTCGCCCGGCTTATCTCGGGCGTGCAGATCTATGGCGATGCCTGGACCTGGTGGCAGCAGGCGACCAACAAGTACGACACCGGCAAGGCGCCCAAGGCCGGCGCCGTCCTCTGCTTCAAGCCCAACGGCAAGATGCGCCTTGGCCACGTGGCCGTGGTCAGCCAGGTGCTGACGGAACGGGTCATCCAGATCACCCACGCCAACTGGTCGCGCATCGGCGGGACCCGTGGGCAGATCGAGAAGGACGTCACCGTCATCGACGTTTCGCCGGCCGGTGACTGGTCTCAGGTCAAGGTCTGGTACGATCCCGTCCGCGATCTGGGCTCGTCCACCTATCCTACCCACGGCTTCATATATCAGGACGCCGTCGCCGTCCGCGTCGCGGGCTCGGGCTTCAACAACGCCCAGAACGCCGCCATCGCCATCGCCCAGGGCGCCGCCAATCAGGTCGTCTCGGTCGTCCGTCCGGGCGCCGGTCCCCTGCAGATGCTGGGTCAGGCCGCCGACTCCACCGACCGGATCGCCGCGCTCATCCAGGCGGCCACCGCCCAACCGGCCACCGACGACAACTAGGTCGCGCCACCGGTTGACGGCTCGGCCGCGTCGCCGCACATGGGGTCGAACCCGTGGCGGAGACCCTCATGCTGAATCTGCTTCGCCGCGTCGCGCCCGGCATGGTCGCCCAGACCGTGACGGAAGGCTGGCGGCCGCCCGAGGACGCGATCTGGATCGACCTGATCTCGCCCAGCCGCGAGGAAGAGCTGGCCGTCGAGGCCGCCTACGGGATCGACCTGCCCACCCGGGAGGAGATGGCGCACCTGGAGCCCTCGTCGCGGCTCTATCAGGAGGACGGCGCGACCTTTCTCACCGGTACGCTCCTGTCCCATAGCGAAGACCAGCACCCGCTCGCGACCCCCGTCACCTTCGTCCTGGCGCGCGGAATCCTCATCACGATCCGCTACGAGGACCTCAAGGCCTTTCGCATCTTCGCGCAGCGATGCGAGCACAACCGGATCGAGGCCGGCGCCGACGCGCTGCTGGAACTCCTCGACGCGGTGATCGAGCGCGCCGCCGAGGTGCTGGAGCGGGAGTCGGGCCTGGTGCAGGACACCTCCGTGGCGATCTTCAACCGCCCGCCCTCCACGGCCTTCGCGCCCATGCTCAGCGATCTGGCCCGAGCCCAGTCGGTGACGTCGATGATCCGCAAGAGCCAGCTGTCGCTGAGCCGCCTGGCCAGTTTCGCCGCCCTCGCGCCCGAACTTCAGGAGGGTGAAGTGCGGCGCGGACACCTGACCTCGATCCAGCACGACATCCAGGCGCTGACGGAGCACTCCGGTTTCCTCTCCGGCCACATCTCCTTCCTGCTCGACGCGGCCCTGGGGATGATCAACATCGAGCAGAACAGCATCATCAAGTTCTTCTCCGTGGTCGCGGTGGTGTTCCTGCCGCCGACTCTGGTGGCCTCGATCTATGGGATGAACTTCGACCACATGCCCGAGCTGAAGTGGATGGCCGGGTATCCCATGGCGGTTGGCATGATGCTGCTCTCGGCCGTGGCGCCGTTCTACTGGTTCAAGAAGAAGGGCTGGCTATAGCCGCTCCAAGGTTAAGCTTAGCCGGTAAGGTTGACGGAAACTGAGGCGGATTGTCGCAACAGTTCCTTAAGCGCGAAAGACCATCTTTCGCGCTTTGCAGCTTTCCGTGGCCCAAATGTCCGCTGTAGCCAGTATCTTTCGCAGTATCGATCCTGACCGGCTGCGTCAGGCGCTCGACAAGCACAGGCGTTATCTCTCTGGGCGTACAGGCGGTCAGCGAGCCAATCTTAGTTACTTGGAACTTAGCCATCTGAAACTGGAGAGGATCGATCTGCGCGAGGCCGACCTGACCGGCGCGCGGCTCAACGGGGCGCTGATGGCCGGCGCCAATCTGGGCGCCGCGGTGCTGTTCGGCGCGGATCTGCGCGACATCGACCTGCGCAAGGCCAACCTGGCCAAGGCCGACCTTCGCGGCGCCTCCCTGCGCGGCGCCAATCTGGCGGACGCCAACCTAGCGGGATGCGACCTGCGTGAGGGCCGCATCGCCCTGCAGGACCGCACCGAGGGCTTCCGCTTCCTCGACCATGCGGGTGGAGCGGGTGAGCTGTCCTTCGCCGTGCTGTCAGGGGCGAACCTCGCGGGCGCCCAGATGACCAACGCCAATGCGCTGGCCACCGACTTCACCGACGCGAACCTGACGGGCGTATCGCTGGGCGGCGCACGGTTGATCAAGGCGCGCCTGGACGGCGCCGACCTGACAGGCGCCGACATCGCCGGGGCCGATCTGTCCGGCGCCTCCCTGCGCCGCGCGGTGCTGGTCCGCGTGGACCTGTCGTTCGCCACGGTGGAGGGCGCCGATCTGCGCGAGGCGCTGCACACCGCGCCCGCCGTGGTCTATGTGGACGACCAGCCGCTGGCGGACCTGTTGAATGGCCATGAGGCCTATTGTGTCAGCGGCGGGGTGTCGGGCCGGGCCGCCCGACTGGACGGCGTGGACTTCCGCGCCCTGCGGCATCTGAAGCGGCGCAAGCTTTCGGGCTTGCACGCCCCCGGCGCGGTCTTCTTCGGCATGGACCTCGAGGGCGTCCAGCTCCAGGGCGCCGATCTCTCTCGGTCTGATCTGCGCGGGGTCAACCTTCGCGGCGCGGACCTGCGCGGCACCAAGCTGATCGACGCCCAGCTGGGCCGGGCCAATCTGCGCGGCGCCCAGCTCGGCTCGTTGGAGATCGGTCCCGGCCGGTTCGTCCGCGCCGATCTTTCACGCGCCAACCTGCGCCACGCCGACCTGCGCGCCGCTCACGCCCGCCGCGCGCGGTTCCTGGGCGCCGATCTGCACGAGGCGCGGCTGGAGCTCTGCGACCTGACGGGCGCGGAGCTTGAGGTCTAGGCGCTACATCTCGTTGCGCAGCGGCTGCAGGTCCTGCCACTCGGCGTCGCGCTTCTCGGCCTTGGCCTTGAAGGCCTCGCCCATATGGGCGCCGGAGAACATGCCGGTCTGCCAGACGGCGATGTAGTCCAGGCCGTCCTTCAGGGTGTGGTCGCGGGCGTAATTGATCATCACCTTGGAGCCGGTGACGGCCAATGGGGCCTTGCCGGCGATCTCGCGGGCGGTGGCCAGGGCGTGTTCGACGCACTGCTCGTGGGTGTCGAACACATCGTTGACCCAGCCGATCTCCTTGGCCTTCTGGGCGAACATCCGGCGGCCCGTATAGGCCATCTCGCGCACCCAGCCCTCGGGGATCAACTTGCACAGGCGCGGGAAGGTGCCGACATCGGCGGTCATGCCGATATTGATCTCCTGGATGCAGAAGAAGGCGTCGGCGCTGGCGTAGCGGATGTCGCAAGCGCTGGTCATGTCGACCGCCCCACCGATACAACCGCCCTGGATCGCCGCGATCACCGGGATCCGCGCGTCATCCAGGCAGCCGAAGCTGTCCTGCAGATACTTCACATGGAAGCGCATGGCCTCGCCGTTGATGTGGCGGTCCGTGACCGGCGTCGTGGAGGTCGAGCCCCCGCCGGCGAACACCGCCAGGTCCATGCCGGCGCAAAAATGCTTGCCGGTGGATGAGATGACGATCGCCCGGGCGCGGGCGTTGTCGCTGATGTCGCGCACGATCAGCGGCAGCTCGTTCCAGAACGCCCGGACCATGGTGTTCATGGCTTCCGGTCGCTTCAACTGGATGTGGGCGACGTGGTCCTCGATGGTGACGGCGAAACAGGTCCAGTCGGTCGTGGTCACATCGATGGCGGCGTGGGCGGTCATGGCGCGTCTCCCTATGTCGTTGCCGCATCATCGCGCCGTGACGATGGGGAAGCCAAGTCATCTGAAGACCGGCGCGCCTGGCAGGACGATCTGTTGCGCTTGCGCCTTGGCGATCAGTTCGCCGTCCTCGCGACGGAAATCGGCCTCGACGGTGATGAGTTGGCGGCTCGAGGCGACGACGCGACCCTCGATGATCAATGGGTGGGCGCGGCCGATCTTCATGAACTGAAGTTGCAGGTTCACCGTCCGGAACGTCGCGTCATCGGCGATGGCCGTCATCGTCGCGAACGCAAGGATCTGGTCGGCCAGCGCGGCGACGTAGCCGCCGAACATCGAGCCGTCGCCGTTGAGGATTTCGTGCTTCGGGTCCCACCGCTTGCGGACCCAGCCCGGCCCCCAGTCATCCATCAGGCCGAGCCTGAGGGTGTGTACGACCGGTGGCGCGTCGACCACGCCGGCCTTGATCTGATCCAGTCTGTCGGTCGCCCAAGTCATCCGCGCCTCCCCTACGAAGCCGCAAGAATCCGAGCTAAGCTCGCATATGCCTACTCGGCTTTGTCGAAGGAGCGCTCGCCGTGCTGAAACCCCAACGCCGGCAACCCCGGCAGGCCCGCGCCCTGGCCACCCGCGACGCCATCTTCGAGGCGACCGCTCGGATTTTGGAGGCCGACGGCGAAGGCACCTTGACCACCAACGCCATCGCCGCACGCGCCGGCGTCAGCGTCGGGACGCTTTATGAGTATTTCGCCGACAAGCAGGCGATCCTGGTGGCCATCGCCAAGCTTGAGAATGAGAAGGTCCGCGCGCGGCTCGCGGCCGACGGGCCGGGTCTGTCGCAGGCGCGGCTCGCCATCCGCGCGCAGATCGAGATTCTCGCGGACCGTCCGGCCACCCGGCGCGCGGCGCTCAAGGCGATCCTGGCAGCCGAGAGCGTGGAGTCCCTAGACCGCGAGGCCAGGCTTACAGGACGGCTGATCCGGCAGCCGGGCGACGGCGGCGCCTTGGACGCCTTCGTCATGACCCGGGCGACGCTAGGCGTGATCCGCGCCGCGGTGCTTGAGGGTTCGCCCTACCTGCACGATCCTCGCTTGGAGGACGCCCTGGTCCGCCTGGTGGAGCGTTACGCCGCCCCCTAGTCGTGCGCCTTGTGGATCGGGTCGATCCAGAGGACGCCCTCCGGCTTCTCCACCGGTTCGATGTCGAGGTTGACCACCACGGCCTCGTTGTCGCTGCGGACCAGCACACATTCCAGGGTCTCGTCGGGCGAGGCGTTGATCTCCTGGTGCGGCACGAAGGGCGGCACGTAGATGAAGTCGCCAGGGCCGGCCTCGGCGGTGAATTCGAGTTTCTCGCCCCATCGCATGCGCGCCCGGCCCTTCAGCACGTAGATCACGCTCTCCAACGGGCCATCGTGATGGGCGCCGGTCTTGGCGTCGGCGTGTATGTGGACGGTGCCGGCCCACAGCTTCTGGGCGCCGACCCGGGCGAAGTTGATGGCCGCGGCGCGGTTCATGCCCGGCGTCTGAGGCGTGTTGTCGTCGAGCTGGTCGCCCGGGATCACGCGGACGCCGCTGTGCTTCCAGTCGTCTTCGGGAACGTCGTGGGGCATGGCGGGCCTCCTGATGGGGTCAGACTATCCCCTTGGCGCGCAGCTCCGCCACCCTCTCGGCCGGCAGGCCCAGCCCGGTCAGCACCTCGTCGGTATGCTGGCCGAGGGTCGGACCCGGCCAGCGCACCGCGCCGGGGGTCTCCGACATCTTCGGAAAGGCGTTCTGCATCTTCACCTTGCCGAACACCGGATGGTCGGTTTCGACAATGGCCTCGCGGGCAATGTACTGCTCGTTCTCCAGCATGTCGGGGGCGCGGAAGACGCGGCCCGAGGGGATGCCCTTCTCCTCCAGCAGGGCCAGCAGGGCGTCCAGTTCGAAGCCCTTGGTCCAGCCGGCGATGATCTGGTCCAGCTCGTTCTGGTTCACGCCCCGCGCCGCGTGGTCGACGAACTTCGGGTCCTTGGCGAGGTCAGGCCGCCCCATGGTCTCGCACAGCCGCGCGAAGACCGTGTCGCCGTTGCCGCCGATCAGGATCATCCCATCACCCGCGCACGGATAGACGTTGGACGGCGCGATGCCGGGCAGGATCGAGCCGGAGCGCTCGCGGACATAGCCGGTCAGATCGTACTCGGTGACCAGGTTCTCCATCACCGCCAGCACGCTCTCGTAAAGGGCCGCGTCGATCACTTGGCCGCGGCCGGTGTTGGTGCGCGCGTGCAGGGCCATGGTTATCCCCATGACCGCGTGCATGGCTGTCAGGCTGTCGCCGATGGAGATGCCCGCTCGCGCCGGGGGCCGGTCGGGCTCGCCGGTCACGTGGCGCAGGCCCCCCATCGCCTCGCCGATCAATCCATATCCCGCCCGGCTGGCATAGGGTCCCGTCTGGCCGAAGCCGGAGACCCGGGCCATGATCAGCCGCGGATTACGGGCCAAGAGCGCGGCGTAGTCCATGCCCCACTTCTCCATGGTGCCCGGACGGAAGTTCTCGATCAGGATATCGGCCTGCGCGATCAGGTCGCCGGCGATAGCGCGGCCCTCCGGTGTGCGCAGGTCCAGGCCGATGGAACGCTTGTTGCGACCGATCACAGGCCACCAGGGCGACAGGCCCTTGGGCAGGCTGCGGCCCCACTGGCGCATGGGGTCGCCGGTCTTGGGATCCTCGATCTTGACCACGTCGGCGCCGAAGTCGCCCAGGATCTGGCCGCAGAACGGGCCGGCGATCAGGGTCCCCATCTCCACGACCTTCAGGTCCTTCAGGGGGCCGTTGTTAGCGGGGTCGGTCATGGCGTCCTCGGCGAAAGCTCGCGCCCGTTGGACCCGCGTGACGCTTCGTCTGTCAATGGCGGCCTTCACAGCGTCCCGCGCGGGGCGTAAGGCGCAGGCATGACAGCCTACGTGTTCGCCCCGCCTATCACCCCCGCCGTTCCCGTCGAGGGGGAGACCGCCGTCTTTCCCGTCCGTCGGATCCTCTGCGTGGGGCGCAACTACGCCGCCCACCGCCGCGAGATGGGCGGCGACGACCGCGATCCGCCGTTCTTCTTCGCCAAGCCCGCCGACGCGGTGGTATCGCCCGGTGGCGCCGTGCCCTATCCGCCGCGCACCGCCAATCTGCATCACGAGATCGAGCTGGTGGTCGCGCTGAACGCCGGCGGCAAGGACATCCCCGTGGAGGCCGCCCTGGCCTGCGTCTACGGCTATGCGGTCGGCGTCGACCTCACCCGGCGCGACCTGCAGAACGCGGCAAAGGACAAGGGTCAGCCCTGGGACGCGTCCAAGGGCTTCGACGCCTCCGCGCCGATCTCGGCCATCCGTCAATGGACCGGCGAGGCGCCGCAGGGGCGCATCGCCATCTCGGTGAACGGCCAGGTCCGTCAGGACGCCGTCGTCGCCGACATGATCTGGAACGTCGCGGAGATCATATCCGAGGCCTCCAAGCTGTGGACCCTGGCTCCGGGCGACCTCATTTTCACCGGCACCCCCGAGGGCGTCGGCCCGCTTGTCCCCGGCGATGTCGTCGCGGGCGAGGTCGAGGGTGTCGGCCAACTCCAGTTCACGGTGACCCCATGAGCCTGACCCTGCATTCCTACTGGCGGGCCACCGCGCCCTACCGGGTGCGTATCGGCCTGCAGATCAAGGGCCTGGACTACGGCTATGTCGGGGTGAACCTGCTTGAGGGGAACCAGCACCAGGCGACCTATCGCGCGGTCAATCCGCAGCGCCTGACCCCGGCGCTGGACATCGGCGACGGCGAGATCCTGACCCAGAGCCTGGCGATCCTGGAGTGGCTGGACGAAACCCATCCCGAGCCTGCTCTCCTGCCCAAGGACGCCCTGAGCCGCGCCCGGGTTCGCGCCATGGCCGACATCATCGCCTGCGACATTCATCCCCTGAACAACATGCGGGTGAACCGGGCGCTGGAGGCGATGGAAGTCAGCGCCCCACGCCGAGGGAAGTGGGTGGAACGCTGGATCGTCGATGGATTCCAGACGCTGGAGCCCATGGTCGCCAAGTACGGCCAGGGCTTTGCTTTCGGCGACACGCCGACCATCGCCGACTGCTGCCTGATCCCCCAGGTCTATTCGGCGCAGCGCTACAAGGTCGACCTGGAGCCCTTCCCCGCGATCCGCGCCGTGGCCGAGCACGCCGCCCAGCACCATGCCTTCATTGCCGCCCACCCAGACAACCAACCGGACGCGGTGGCGGTCTAACCGCCTTTGATCCTGACCCGCGCGGAGGCCTTGCGGCCCTCGCCGTCCACGACGGTCAGGCGGTAGAACCCCGCGCCCTTGGGCCGCCAGATCGTGCGGCCGGACACTGGGTCAGGCGCCAGGGGTTGGCCTTCCACGTACCAGGACAGCCTCTCGCCCCCGGCGGCGAGGACAAGGCCGCGGGAGGCCGGGCCGAAAGCCTCGACCTGCACCGTCGAGCCGTTGGGCGGGAAGATCAGGCGCGGGCCCTGGTCGGCCTGTTCCAGGTTCTGCAGCGCCTGGGGCGCGGCGCGCGGCGCGATGGGTCGTGGCGCGGAGGCTGGCGCGTCCAGTTGGTCGGCCACGTCGAACAGCAGGGGAAGCGCCGCGTCCCGTCCGGTCAGGCCGCCGCGCGCGCCGCCGTCGGCCCGGCCCGTCCAGACTACGATCACGTAGCGCCCGACGAGCCCGGCGGCCACGGCGTCGCGGAAGCCGTATGAGGTGCCGGTCTTGAAGGCCATGACCGGTCGGCCCTTGGTCAGGGCCACCGGCGTCGAGCCGGCCGGTGGCGGGGTCTCGCGCAGGATATCCAGCACCTGGGCGGCGGCTTCAGATCGCATAAGGCGCTCCCCGCCCTGCCCCAAGCGCTTCACGGCCTCGACCTCGGTCCAGGCCAGCGGCTTGGCCACGCCGCCATCGCCCAGCGCGGCATAGAGCACCGCCAGGTCGCGCAAGGTGATCCCCACCCCACCCAGGGCCATGGCCAGACCCGCCGCGCGAGTCTCGGCCCGCGGCCGGATCAGGTTGACCCCCGTGGCGTCGATCCGCGCCTCGAAGGCCGCCGGTCCCAGCTTGTCCAACAGCTCCACCGCCGGGACATTCAGCGAGTTGGCCAGGGCTTCGCGCGCCGTGACCCGGCCTCGGAACACCCGGTCGAAGTTCTCGGGCTGATAGTCGCCGAACCGCCGCGCCGCGTCCTCGATCTGGGTGTCGGGGGCGGCGATCCCGTCGTCGAAGGCGAAACCGAAGATGAAGGGCTTGAGCGCCGAGCCCGGCGAACGGATCGCGCGGGTCATGTCGATCCAGCCGCCGGGCCGCTGCAGCCCGCCTGAACCCACGGCGGCGCGCACGGCGCGGCCCTCGATCTCCACCACCAGGATGGCGGCGGTCGCCTCCGGGCCCTGGGCGCGCGCTACGGCGGCGGCTAGGGGTTCCAGCTTCGATTGCAGCCGCGCGTCCAGGGTGGAGACCACGCTCGCCTGGCTGACCGGCGCGGCGCGGGCGAGTTCGCCTGCCGCGTGCCAGGCCATGGCGGGGAACGGCGCCCGGCCGGGCAGCGGCTCGCTCTCGGCCTCCGCCGCCTCGGACTCGGTGGTCGCACCGGCGCGGATCAGCTTGTCCAGCACCTGACGGCGCGCGGCGCGAGCGGCCTCCGGACGTCGATCGGGGCGGCGGGCCTCCGGCGATTGCGGCAGGGCGATCAGCAGGGCCTGCTGGCCGAGCGTCAGGGTCTCGGGCTCCTGGCTGAAGTAGGAGAGGCTGGCCGCCCGCACACCCTCCAGGTTGCCGCCATAGGGCGCGAGGGTCAGGTACAGCGCCAGGATCTCGCGCTTCGACAGCCGCGCCTCGATTTGAACCGCGCGCACCATCTCAATCAGTTTCGAGCCCAGGTTGCGCGGCCGGGGCTCCAGCAGTCGCGCGGTCTGCATGGTGAGCGTCGAGGCGCCGGACGTGACCGCGCCGCTGGCGATGGCGCCGCCGCCAGCCCGCAGGACAGCCAGCGGATCGACCCCCCGGTGCAGCCAG
>NZ_JANOCX010000239.1:0-2965 GCF_031412415.1 Phenylobacterium sp. | reverse complement strand
CGGCGAACTCGTCCAAGAAGGCCAGGACATGGCGCGGCTGCATGCCGCCGATGCTCTTGTCGCCGAAGCGGGCGCGCAGCCGCTCGATCGCGTTGCGGTAGACGTAGCGGGTGTTCTCGGCCCGCGTCTTGAACTCGGTGGATTCGTAGTAGGCGACGATCAGCGCCGACATGGTGCCCGGCTGGGTCTTCTCCTGGCCGACCATGCGGGCTGGGAGCGGCGCGCCTTCCATGGCCGCCTGATAGGCCGCCATGAACTCCGCCGAGCCTGGAAGGCCGGGCAGGCGGGCGCGGGGCAGGCCTGGACCGCGGAAGTAGTAGCGCGGCTTGCCGTGGCGATCCTCAAACGCCTGGACGAACCGCAGGCGTAGATGGGTCACGGTTTCAGTCCCAGTCATTGGCCGGCTTGGCGTCGCCGTCATCTGGCAGGTCGTCGAAGGCGATGTCCAGAGCGTTGCGGTCCCAGACCTTGCGCCGGTCGATCACCTTGGGCCGGGGCATGCGCCCATCCTCGACCATCTCGTCGAACTTTGAGGTCGATATTCCCACATAGCCCGCCGCCGCCGCGCGCTGCAGGCCGCGCGGCGAGAGGGTCGGGGGCATGGCGAGGGCGGTGCGCTGCATCAGGCGTGGCCGAACAGGTCCGCCATGGCGAGCGCCTCGCGGCGCCGTCGGGCGATTCCGGCCCGACGCATCGGCATGTCGTAGGTGTTGTGGCAGCGCTGGCACCACGCCTTCAGGTTCGGCCGGTTTCCCGGCGCGCCGTTGTTCTCTGGCGTGTGGTCGAGATGGGCGACCGTCAGGACGACGCGCGATTGGGTCTCAGGGTGCTCTTCGCCATTGATCGCGCGGCAATCCGGATAGGCCGGGGAGCCCTCGCAGCGATTGCCGGCGCGGGCGCGGACCTCCAGGCTGATGGCCTTCCAGTCGGCCGGGTAGCGAGCGCAGAACGGATGGACCTACCGCAATAGCGCGACCTGCGACTGACGACGGCGGAGCGCTGAACCGGCGAGGCCGAATCCCAGGATCATCATTGCCCATGTGGTAGGTTCGGGCACGCCTGATATCGACGCGCCCGCGAAATCCCAGGCGCCGTTGAAGCCCTGCGTTTTGTAGATTCCGTTGTGCTGGTTGCTGTAGATTTCGAACGTGTCGTTGGCTTCGATTTTGGAGGCCAAGTCGTCCGCGCAGACATAAGGCTGGTCGATCGCCTGCCGCTTGCATTCCGAAGACCAGTTTCGGACATATGAGCCGAGGTTGTAGTCCGGCAGGGCGAGATTGTAGATCCCGGTGAAACCAACGAGGCCCATGACTTTTGAGCCTTTGAACAGGATCGCTGGTCCTTCGATCATACGATATTCGTCGGTGTGGCTGCAGCCCGGCCCCTGCTCCGCTTCGCAGTTTGTCTCGTAGTACTGGAACGCGAACGGGTACTCGAGGGCGTCGCGATAGGGCAAAGCCAGGCTACCCGCCGTCATGTTGAAGGTGGTCGCCTGAGCTAGAAATAGGCCAGTCGTTCCAAGTTGCATGGCCGTGTAGGGATTGAATTCGACCGTAGCGGTCACGGCGTCGCCGACTGCTAAGTTCGGATCGACATACGGGGCCGACCCCTCAGCGACCAAGCTTCCACCGATAGTCACAGTCGCCGCCCCAGCCGACCCGGCCCACGACAGCGCAACAGCCGCAACAATCGTCGCTAGAACTTTCAACATTTCACTCTCCCCAGAGTAGCGGCCACCTTTTGGTTATCGCCGCCACAAGTCAACCCGGCTCGCCCGCCCGGCGAGCGGCGCGTCTCCCCATAGCTTTGTAGAAGGAGGGCTCCATGAGCCTCGATCCCGACCGTCTGCAGACGGCCGTCGCCGCCTTGGCGGGGGGCGCCTGCACCGGCCTGTTCCACCTGGCGACCACCCTGTTGCACGGCCAGCCCGTGGGGCACGCCGACATCCTGCGCGCGGTGACCAATGTGGTGTTCGGCATCATGGTCGGTGTGATGGCCGGCTATTTCGTCGCCCCCACCCTGGCCGACCTGATCCCCTGGACCTCGATGCGCGACCCCCACGTCTCGGGATTCGCCATGGGCGCCGGCGCCTGGATCTCTTGGCCCTTCCTGCAGAGCTGGCTCGCCGCCGCCTTCGGGAAGAAGATCAAGGACCTGGGCCAATGACCGACCTAGACATTTTCGCCGCCGGGGCGGCCACTATCGCCGGGGGTTGTCTGGCGCTGCGCGGCTACATGCTGAAGCCGTCATTCTCCACCTGGGCCAGCGCCCCGAACGCCGTCGCCACGGGCCTGCTGATCCTGGGCATGGCCCTGGGTTGCGCTGTGGTCTCGATCGCGGGAGGCGCCCACGCCAATGCCCGCGAGGCGGCCGTCTATGGCGTCCTGGCGGTCGTGTCGGCGATCATGGCCTGGAATGTCCACCGTCAGCGACAGGCGGCCGCCGAGACCGCAGCTGACGAGAGGGACTAGGCCGATCGTTATGCGCGGCGCCGGGCCTGGGCGCGGACGCAAGCCGATTCACTTCCGCCCTCAATGTTGAACAGGAGGCCGCCATGGTCACCAAGCTCTCGGCGCATTTCGCGCTGGAGGAACTGACGGCGTCGCAGACGGCCGCGCGGTTCGATCTGAACAACACGCCCACCAAAGCCGCCCTGGCGGCGCTGACCGACGCCGCGGCGCGGATGGAGGTGGTGCGCAATCTGCTAGGCAACAAAGTGATCACCATCTCGTCCGGCTATCGCTCGCCGGCCGTGAACAAGAAGGTGCGGGGCGTGCCGACCTCAGCGCACGTGAGCGGCCATGCCATCGACTTCAACTGCTACGGCTACGGCGATCCCAAGGCCATCTGCGCGACGTTGGCGGCGGCCGACCGCAAGGTGCTGCCCTTCGACCAGCTGATCGAGGAAGGGACGTGGGTCCACATCTCCTTCGCGCCGGCCATGCGCCGGCAGGTGCTGACCAAG
>NZ_JANOCX010000238.1:0-10413 GCF_031412415.1 Phenylobacterium sp. | reverse complement strand
ATGACGTCCCAGGTCAGCGGCCCTCGGCGACCCCGTGTCCCGATCTCGGCGGTCCAGGCCTCCTGCGCCTCGACGGGGGCGAAGCCGGTTCCCGTCGGCGACAGCGAACCGTGGTTCGGCGGCTCCACCGATTTGGTGAGGTTGGCGAAGACCTGCGCGCCTTGTTCATCTTCCCAGATCAGGCCGATCCGAGGCGCGATCCAGTCGAAGTTCTTAGATGCGCTGAGGTTGAAGGTGCTGGGAACGCCGGGCACGGCGAAGCCGCGATAGTCGCGGGTCGCCACTCCCCAGGTCGCCCCGGCCACCAGGGCCAGACGCTCGCTGACGAACAACCGGCCCTCGCCGAAAAGGTCACCCGCCGTGGCGTTCTGCTGGGAGATCGAGGTCGGCGCGCCGCGTGCGCCCCTGATGTTGGCGTAGAAATTGGAGTCCAGGTCGCCCTTGCGCAACCACAGGCCGGCGAAGGCGTCGGCCCGCATGCCGCCGATCTGCCCGTCCCAGTCCAGCCGGCCGAAGACGCCGTAGTTGCGGCTCTGCTGGTCGATCACCTGGAAGATCGGATGATCCAGGTCTTTCCAGATGGCGTAGGCGCCGCCTTCGAAGACCAGGTCGTCATTGACCCGCCAAATGGTTTGCAGCGAGCCGCGCAGGCCCCGAACATTGCGGCCCTGGTCATTGGCATAGTTGCCTGCCGCGGCTTGGCGGGGGTTCCGGTCGAACTGCGCGCGGGTCAGGGCGCCGGGAATTTCCTGGGCGATGTTGGCGCCGTTCACGATTAGCCGGATCTCGCGGTCCTCGCCAAAGCTGTGACCGACGTTCAACGTGGCGAACTGCAGGTTCTGCTGGCTCTGCGGACGCCAGCCCTGACCGGTCTGGTTGGTCGCGGCGGCGAACACGTCCCAGTCGCCGATCTGGCGGGCCACGGCCGCATGCTCGCGCAACAGGCCGAAGGATCCGCCATCCACGCGGACCTGGTTCTCGAACCCCGCGTCGGCGCCGGTCGGGGTGACCATGTTGATCGCCCCGCCCAGCAGGGCGCCGCCGAAACGAAGGGCGTTGCCGCCGCGATAGACCTCGGTGTAGCGGGCAAGCAGGGGGTCGGCGATCTGGCTGTCGCCGTAGCCGTCGGCCTCGTTCAGCGGCAGGCCGTCCTGGGCCAGCAGCAGCCCGCGATTGTGGTTGGCGTTGCCGATGCCCGAGCCGCGGATCGAGATGCGGATATCGCCGCCCCACTTGCGCTGAGTGTAGACGCCCGGGGCGTCGCGCAGCATGTCGTCGAGCGCCAGGGCGAAGCGGTTTGCATACGATTCCGAGGAGATGACCGAGACCGCGCCCGGCGTTTCTGACAGCCGCTTGCGAGCGTCAGCGACGACGGCCGGGTCTTCGGGATCGGGGCGGGCGGTGACGATGACGGAATCGACGGTGTTTGTGTCGGCGTCGTCTGCGGCGGCCAGGGCGGGATAGCCCATGACCATGAGGGCGCTCGAAATGAGCAGGAGGGTCTTCATTTGCGGTGTCCATCGCGCCGCCGATGACGGCGGGCGTAAGCGTGCTGATATCGGGGCGAGGCGCGCGAAGGCGCCGACGCTCGGCCAGGGGCCGGCGCTTCAGGTCAGCAGGCTAGGGGGGCCGCGGGCGGGAAGGGGCGGGGCGGCGAGCCCGCGGCCCGGCGCCAGGTCGACCGCCGGCCGTGGCGCGATGGCGCGATAGGCCACGAACGCGACGGTTTCGGTCGCGATCAGGCTTGGCGCAGGCGCGGCCGAGGCATGGCCGGCGAAGGCGCAGGGGCTCTCGTGGTCGGCGGCTTCGCCCTGATCCTCGTGGCCGGGCACGGTCTCGCCGGGCTGCACCATCACCGCCCCCTGGACGGTGCAGAGCATGATCGCGAAGGGCGCGTCGTTGGTCGCCGAACGCGCCATGAAGCCCGCCGGGATCATCACCTTCAAGGCGATGGCGAAGGCGGCCAGCATCAGGAAGATGCTTTGGGCCGTCGCTCTGTCGGGGTGAGTCCGTCGGGTCACGGGCGCCGCATTAGGCCAAAAGCCTAACCTTGGGTAGCTGTTTTGGTCGCGTCGTGGAGGCGCGGTCAGGCGCGATGATCTTGAGGGCCTGCGGCTCCCGTCGGCTCAGGCGAGATCGAGGTCGTTCGCGCCCTACGCGTCTGCCGCTGGCGTTCGTTCCAAGGCCAGGGCGGCGAAGGCGGCATGGATCACCGAGTCCGGGACCAGCTCGGGGGTGAGGAACCGCTGGAAGAGCAGGCCCTCCGTCATGGCGTGGATGACGACCACCAGCATCGCCGCGGGCATCGGCAACCCGTCGTCGTCGGCCACCGCGTCGAGCCATGCCGCGCCACGTTCGAAGCTCGCGGCGGTGTGCTCCCGCACCTGCGCGCGGAGCTCTTCATGATTGAGCGTGTGCGCCATGCCTTTCAGTCGGCCGACGGCGGCGTCGCGGCGATCGGGGATGGCCGCGATCGTGGCGTCGGAGAGGGCGCGCATCTTCTCGGCGAAGGTCGAGCCGCGTCGGATGACCGGCTTGATCGGCGGCCAGTAGCTGGTGGCGAGCGCCATGAAGAGGTCGTCGCGGTTCTTGAAGTTCCCATAGATCGCGCCGCTGGTCATGCCGGCCCGCTGGGCCACGTCCTGCAGCGTGGTGCGCTCGTAACCCTTCTCGCGGATCAGTTCTCGCGCGGCCTTGAGCAGCGCGGCCCGCGTGCGCTCGCGCTTGTCACCCTTGGGTCTGCGTCGGGCGCTCTCGATTGTCGCGTTGGCTGTCACGATCCTGAATCTAGATCATTGCCAATTATATAGAAAGTCTATTTTATAAGACGACAATATTATCCGCCTCCGGGCGAGGAGGCGGCCATGGACCATCCCATCACGAAGGCGCTCGAGAAATATGTCGACGCCGATGAATTGGCCGGAGCCGCCGCTCTGGTGTGGCGCGACGGCAGGGTTCAGCACGCGGTCGCCGTGGGGTGGCGCGACATGGACGCGATGGCGTTGATGACGCGGGACACGATCTTTCGCATCGCCTCGATGACCAAGCCGGTGACCTCGACCGCCGCGTTGATGCTGATCGAGGAGGGCGCCTTCGCCTTGGATGACCCGATCAGCCGGTGGGCGCCGGAGTTTTCGCAGATGCGCGTCCTGCGGTCGCCGACCGGTCCGCTGGACGACACTGACGCCGCGAACCGGGAGATCACCTTCGACGACCTGCTGACCCACCGTTCGGGGATCACCTATGGCGACTTTCACGCAGGCCCGATCGCCGCCGCTTACTTCGCCGCCCTGGGCAGCGACATCGACAGCCACCTATCACCCGACGACTGGATCGCCGCGCTGGCCGCCTTGCCGTTGATCGATCAGCCGGGGGCTGGCTTCCACTATGGGCACTCGACGCACCTGCTGGGCCTGCTCATCGCGCGCATCGAGGGTGCGCCGTTGAGCGAGGTGCTCCAGCGCCGGATTTTCGCGCCCCTGGGCATGAAGGACACCGGCTTCACCGTGCCGGTGGCCAAGCACGAACGGCGCGCGCAGATGTACGGTTTCGACGCGGCCGGCCGGATCATCCCTCGGCCGCTGGGGACCAAGGACGCCGGCGCCCTGTTGGCCGAGCGGTCCGACGACATGACCAACGTCTCCGGCGGCGGGGGATTGTGGTCGACCCTGGACGACTATCTCGCCTTCGCGCGGATGTTCGTAGGCGAGGGCTCCGTGGACGGGGTGCGCCTGTTGAAGCCCGAGACCCTGGCGCTCATGACCGCAAACCACCTGACCGAGGACCAGCGCGCCAGGGGTGAGAACTTCGGGATGCCGCTGTTCACCGCGCACGGCTTTGGGCTTGGGCTGGCCGTCGTCATGGACCCTGAAACGGCGGCGGTGACCCGTTGTAAGGGCGGAGTCGGGACGGTGGGCTGGCCGGGCGCCTACGGCGGTTGGTGGCAGGCTGATCCCACCGACGGCTCGGTGATGATCTTCCTGGCGCACAACATCTTCGAGCTGGAGCAGCTGGCCCAGGGGATCGGGCTCGCGGTCTACGGGGCGATCACCGAATTTCACGGCCTGGCCTCCGCATAGCGCCCGACCTGCTTGCGCTACCCCGCTCTGCTATGTAACTTGCATAGAAAGACTGATGGCGGCTTCGCGTCGCGGAGCGGTCAGAGGGGGGCGAAACCATGCCGGACTATGTGACGGTGCTGGCGGTCAACGCCGGGGTGATCCTGGCGCTGTTCGTGCTGGCCTGGGCTTTGTGCGTGGCCATGAAGGACTGCACGCCGGTCGATAGCCTCTGGGGGCTGGGCATGGGCGTCGTGGCGATCTCGACCTACCTGCAGACCGGCGGCGGGACTGAGCGACGGTTGGTGCTGACGGTGATCTGCGTGGCCTGGGCCGTGCGCCTGGGCGCCTACATGTTGTGGCGGTGGCGCGATCACGGACCGGACGGGCGCTATGTGCGCATGCTGGACAAGGCCAAGGCCGAGCGCGGCTGGGGCTATGGCTACGCGGCTTTCCGGCTGGTCTTCATGTTGCAGATGCCGCTGCTGTGGCTGGTGTGCCTGCCGGTGCAGTTGGGGCAGGTCGCCGCAGAACCCGCGAACCTGGGAACACTGGGCTGGATCGGGGTCGGGCTGGCGATCTTCGGCCTCGCCTTCGAGGCGCTGGCCGACTGGCAGCTCGTTCGGTTCAAGAAGAACCCCGCCAACGCCGGGCAGGTGATGGACAAGGGCCTGTGGCGCTCTACCCGCCATCCCAACTATTTCGGCGACGCGTGCGTCTGGTGGGGCCTCTGGATCGTCGCCGCCGAGACGACGCCTGGGCTCTTCGCGGTGGTGGGACCGATGTACCTGGTCTTCACGCTCACCCGTTGGAGCGGCGTGCCCACCGTCGAAGGACGTTTGCGCCGGCGCAAACCCGCGTACGAATCCTACATGCGCCGCACATCCGGCTTCTTCCCCTGGCCGCCCAAGCCGCCGGAAGCCGCGTAAACGGCCGGAGGCTTGACAAGGGGGGGCTGCGACCGAAGGGTCCGCGCGCCCCCGACACTTGAGGCGACATGGACGAAACCAGCCGCTCTGACCCTCCGGGCCCGGCGCCTACCACCCAGCTCGTCCAGGCCAACTCCGCGACCCGCGCGCTCAACATCCTGGGCGACCGCTGGACGCTGATGATCCTCTATCTGGCGTTCCAGCGCGTCCGTCGCTTCGACGAGTTCCAAAGCCGCATCGGCCTGGCGCGCAGCCTGCTGATCGACCGGCTGCGACGCCTGCACGCCGTCGGCATCTTCAGTAAGGTCCGCTATCAGGAACGCCCCGCGCGCGACGAGTACCGGCTCTCGGAGATGGGCCTGGACCTCTACAGCCTGGCGCTCAGCATCATCCGCTGGGAGAAGCGCTGGTTCTACGACCCCGCCAACCCGGCCCACCATCTGAAGCACGACTGCGGCAAGGTGTTCACCCCGGAGTTCCGCTGCGGCTGCTGCCGTGGCTTGGTGAGCCCCCGGGATGTCTACGTGGTCGAGGGGCCGGGCGCGGCGTTCGAGCCGTCTCCCCCGCCGCGCGCGCAGCGGCGCTCCATCGTCCCGGCGGGAGATCTGAACCAGGGTAATCCCATGCTGGACCGCGCCTTCCAGGTGCTAGGCGATCGCTGGACCAGCCACGTGATCGCCTCGGCCTTCATGGGCCGTCGGCGGTTCAACGATTTCCAGAACGCGCTGGGCGTCGCGCCCAACATCCTCTCGGATCGTCTCACCCGGCTGGTGGATCTCGGCGTCCTGCGCCGGGAACTGTACCAGCAGCGGCCGGACCGCTGGGAGTATCGGCTGACCGACGAGGGGCGCGACCTCTATCCTCTGATCGCCGAGTTGAACCGCTGGGGCGACCGGTGGCTGGCCACCAATGGCCCGCCCCTGATCACCCATCACCGTGTCTGTGGCCACGAGCTGGAGCCGCTCGTCACCTGCGATCAGTGTGGCCAGGAGGCGAGCGTGCTCAACGTCACGCCGGGCTAGCCTACTTGGCGATTGGCCGGTCCAGCATCTCCTTCACCTCGTCGGTGATGGGCTTGCCGGCCTTCATGTCGGCGCTGATGCGGCCGTCGAAATACTCGCGCCACTCGCTCACCAGGGCGCCGCGGAATTGCAGGCTGCCAGCGTAGGGGATGGCCACGTGCTGGCCGGTGGTGAGCCGGAACTCGTCCACGCCCTCCATGAACAGCCGGTCCTGGGACTCGGCGTGGTCGAAGATCCGCCAGGTGTTGCTGCCAGGCTCGATCATCGCCTTCATCTTCTCCAGCGCCGCGCGCATGGCCGGTTTGCCCTTGATCGCCGGGGCGTAGCCGGAGGAGTTGCGCCAGACGATGTCGTCGGTGACCAGCGCCAAGACGCCTTCGACGTCCTGCTGCTTCCAGGCGGCGATGATGGCCTCGAGCACGGGATACAGGCGGGGCATGGGAGACTCCTTGGCGATGGCCGGCGCGGCCGCGAGCGCGCCGGTCGCGGCGGCGGCGGTGATCAGGGCTCTGCGGTCGAGGGACATGGGGGCGGCTCTCAGGACGCAAGGGGGCGGTCGAGCAGGCTCTCGACCTGACGGGTCAGAGGCGCGCCGGACTTCTGTTCGGCGGCGACGCCCAGGTCGACATAGTCGCGCCAGCCCACGATGAGGTCGCCGCGGAACTCCAGCACGCCGGCATAGGGCGTCGCCACCCGCTTGCCGTCCGTCGTGCGGTAGTCGTCGACACCTTCGACGAACAGCCGGTCGTCGTTCTCGGCGTGGGCGAAGATGCGCCACTGAATGTCGTGCATGTCGGTGTGGAACCGCTCCATCAGCTTGCGAGCGGTAGCCTTGCCGCGGACCGGGGGCATGGCGGCGGCGGCGTAGTGCCAGACAATCTCGTCGTCCATGAAGGCCAGGACGCGATCGATGTCCTTGGCCTGCCAGGCCTCGATGACCTGCTGGAAGATTTCGTAGCAGCGGCCCATCGAAAGCTCCGGAGTTTCAAAGAGAAGACGCCGGGCGGCGCGAAGCCGCCCGGCGTCGGGATTAGAAGGCCGCCGAAAGCTCGATCCCGTAGGTTCGCGGCGCGCCGAAGGACGACATCTCTTCCTGGAAGAACGGAATGATGTTGGTCCGGTAGATCGTCTTGCCCAGGTTCTTGCCATAGACCGAGATGGTCCACGGGCGGTCGGGCAGGGTGAGCGCGATACGGCCGTCCAGGGTGCCGTAGCCGTCTTCCCAGGTGGTGTTTTCCGGGGCCCAGGGCATGCGGCCCTGGTAGCGGTAGCTCAGGCGGGCCGACAGGGCGTCCTCCCACGATCCGACGCTGGTGGTGGCCTCGGCGCCGAACGCACCCTGCCAGCGCGGCGTGCGCTGCATCCGCTTTCCGGAGTTGTTCACGCCGGCGAAGATGAAGGTGTCGTAGGTGGCGTCAACATAGCTGGCGCTGGCCCAGGCGCGGAGCCAGCGGGTCGGGGCGACCTGAAGGTCCGTCTCGAAGCCCTTGATCGTGGCGCCAGGGGCGTTGCTGATCACGTTGCAGAGGCAGGAAGCGAGGGTCTGCTGAACCTGCAGGTTCTTGTACTTCATGTAGAACACGGCGGTGTTCCAGCGAACCGTGCGGTCGAACAGCTCCGTCTTGTAGCCGGCCTCGTAGTTGGTGACCGTTTCCGGGTCGTAGGGCGTGGCGGCGGCGAAGGCGTTCGACGCGCTGTTCTGGAAGCCGCCGCCCTTGAAGCCCTTGGACACCGTGGCATAGGCCATGTTGCTGTCGTCGGGCGTCCAACGCAGGGTCGCCTGGGGGGTCAGTTCCTTCCAGGATTCGCTGTAGGGCGTGGCGAAATTGACGGTCAACGGGGTCAGCGGCGCGGTGTCGGCCGGGTTCAGCCGGTCACCGGTGGCGACGATGATGCCGCGCTGGAAGCCGTACTTCTTGTCGGCGGTGTAGCGGGCGCCGACGTCCAGCTTCAGGGTGTCGGTCACGTCGAAGCCAACCTGAGCGAAGACGGCCATGTCGCGGTTGTGGCCCTGGTCGTCCCAGTGGCTCTCGCCCGACAGGGTCGGCAGGACCGTCGATTCGCCCCAGTAGCGGTTGTACTGGTGGACGTTGGTCTTCTGGTAGTAGGCGCCGACGATCCAGTCGAACCGGCTCTCGTTGTCAGTCGAGGCCACCCGCAGTTCCTGCGAGACCTGGTTCATGCCCTCGATGAAGTTCACCGGCTCGGCGAAGAGCAGGGGGCCCGCCACGTTGAAGCCGTTGGCCGGGCCGAGGCCGGTTTGGTCGTACAGCGTGAACGAGTGATTGTGCCGGTACCCGGTGATGCTGGACAGCCGGATATTCTCGGCCAGGTCCTTCTCAGCCTTGATGATGATGTCATAGGTCTCGTGACGCGCGCCCTGCGGCGTCGCCGCCCGGTCGCCCTTGAACAGCGGCCAGATCGGCAGGCTCTCGGTTCGGCTCAGGCCGCCGGGACGCAAGGCGGCGATCAGGGCGCGGGTGGTGGACCAGGGGGTGAAGCCGGCGGGCAGGGTCGGGCTCTTCAAGCCGACCCGGTGGATGCCGTCGTTGCTGTCCTTGGAGTAGTCCACATTGATGCTGGCGCGGAAGTCGGAGTCCGTGGGGGCGTAGGCCAACTGGACCCGGGCCTGGAACGAGTCGAGGTTCTCGAGTTCCGTGTTGTGCAGGATGTCCTTGTAGTAGCCGCCGCGGTTGATCGTCTGGAACGAGAACCGGCCCGCCAGGCTGTCGGTGATCGCGCCGGTGACATAGCCGTTGCTCTGCCGAAGGTCGTAGTTGCCGACGGTGAGGGTGATACGGCCGGATGTTTCCGAGCTGGGCGCGTTGCTGATGATGTTCACCGCGCCGCCGGCCACGTTCTTGCCCAGCAGCACGCCCTGCGGACCGCGGACCACCTCGACCCGCGCCACGTCGTAGAAGGCCGAGTTCAGGTTACCCGAGCGGCTGACATAGACGTCGTCGACGAAGGTCGCGACAGACTGGTCGGCGGTGGGCGAGCTGAGGCGGGTGTTCACCACGCCGCGAATATTGATCTCGTTGGACTGGGGCGAGTTGGCGGTGAACGAGATCCCCGTCATGTTGTGGGCCAGATCCTCAAGGGTCAGGACCCGATCCTTCGCCAGGCTGGTGCCGGTGACGGCGGTGATCGACAGCGGCGTGGTCTGGACGTTTTCCTCACGCTTCTGGGCGGTGACGATCAGTTCCTCGAGCTGGGCGCCGCCCTTGTCGGCGTCGGCCGCCATCGCTGGCATAGCCAGAGCCATGCCGGCGATCAACGCGACGAAGGACGTGGAGTTTTTCAAGTTCACTATGCTTCTCCCCCTAGATCAGGCGGGCGTCTTAGACGCCTCGACCCTATGTTGTTTTCCCGCGTTTCGCGGTGATTTGTGTACGGTCTCTCTACGTTTCAGATCTCGCGCAGGCGTTCCGGAAGTCGTGCGAAGGCAATGACCTGAGACAATCCTGAATTGCCTAGGAATGATCGTCGCCAACCAAAGACGAACACTGATCATCTCTGGCAAAGGTATTGGCTGGCGTCGCTTTTTCCTTAGTAAACCAGCTAAGTCGCAGTTTCGAGGATAGGCGGATTCATTTGGTCTCGTCAAGCAAGTCACCCGGGCCTGGCCCCGCGAGGACCCTTCGTGGGCGGCGGCCGTCGAGGGTTTTCGATTCCCGAGAAAATGAGCTTGCCAACTGTAGGTACTGTTATGCAAGTTAATTCGGCGGCGGTCGCTACGAGACGTCGACCGCGATAGTCGGTGAGGAGACCAGGGGATGTCGGTGAGTCTAACGGACGAGCAGAAGATCGCGGCCGGCCGCGAAATGGCCGCGGCCTGGAAGGCCCTCGATTGGCGCAAGGTGGCCGACATGTTCACGCCCGACGGCGTGCTGCATTCGATGATGGTCCAACCGATCGTCGGCCGCGACGCGGTCTACAAGCGCGTGTCGGGATTGGGCGACGGATTGGAATCCATCACCCTGAACATCAGCCACATGGGGGTCATCGACGGGGTGCTCTACATGGAGCGGGTCGACGAGTTCGTTGTGCGCGGGAAGGCCGGTTCCGCGCCGGTGGTGGGCGTCCTGGAGTTCGACGGTCCGCTGATCAGCGTCTGGCGGGAGTATTACGACCGCGCCCATCTGCTGAAGAACATGGGCGTCGTCGAGGACTTCGATCAGAAGACCCGATGAGCGCGGTCGCGCCGCCCGCCTAGCGCCCGTGGCTGCGCAGGGCGCCCGACTGGGCGGAGTCGATGTACTCGTCCAGTCGGGTGATCAGGCCATCCTTGATCCGAACGACGCAGCAGGCGTCCATCGCCCACTTCGTGCCGTCGGGCAGGGTCGCCTCCAGCACATGCTGTTGCAGGAAGCCGTCAGACAGCGCCTCGCGCCGGATCACCCG
>NZ_JANOCX010000237.1:0-6529 GCF_031412415.1 Phenylobacterium sp. | reverse complement strand
AATCCCAAAGGAAACGGCGCGGGGAGCATGTCCCCGCGCCGCGTCAGTTTCGGTCGTGGGTCTTTCGACCTACCAGGTATAGGCGACCCGGCCGTAGAGGTAGCGGCCCGAACGACCGAAAGGTGCGTAGTTCGAGAACGGGGTGTTGGCCGTGGTGTTGAGGATCGGCGGCGAGCCCGTCGGATACTCGTCGAACACGTTGTCCGCCCCCACCGAGATGCGGACCTTTTCGGTGAGGTTCCAGCGGCCTTCCAGATCGACCACGACCTTGGCCTTCAGCGTCAGGTCGAGGGCCGCAGTGGTTCCGGGGCTGAGGACCTCGCCGTAGCGGATGGCCCGCACCGTTGCGCCGAACCTATCCAAGGTCCAGTCCACCGAGCCTGTGAACTTTGACTCCGGTGTGCCCTTCTCGAAGGTCAGGACGTTTACGCGGTCGAACAGCACCGGAGCGGGGTTCAACGCGGCGAGCTGGGCGGTGGCCGGGACCTTGGTCACTTCGGTGGAGTTGAAGTTCGCACCGAGCGTGAATGCGAAGGCCCCCATGGAATCGGTGTCGTGCTTGAAGTTGGCGATGATGTCGACGCCTTGGGTCTCGGTGTCGACGCCGTTGATGAAGAAGCGCCCGCCGCCTACGGCCACGAAGCCCTGGGAGGCCAGATAGGCGCGTACGTTCGCCTGGGTCAGATTTTCCGACAGGACGATGCGATCCTCGATGTCGATACGGTAAGCGTCTATCGTCAGGTTGACCCGGCCAAGGCGGAAGACCGCGCCGATCGCGTAGTTGACCGACTTCTCCGCGTCGAGGGGCTTAGCGCCCAGGGCCACCGCCACCGGATCCGTCGCCGGGAAGGTGGTGATGTCGAAGGGCACGCCGTTGATGAAGTTCGTCGAGGTGGTGGAGAAGAACTGCTGCTGCAGCGACGGGGCCCGGAAGCCGTTCTGGATCGATCCGCGCAGGGCGAAGCTCTCGGTGAAGTCATAACGGGCGGCGAACTTGCCAGTCACCGTCTCGCCGAAATCGGAATAGGACTCCGCGCGAACCGCCGCGGACATCAGCAGCTCGTCGGTCAGGTTGGCCTCAAGGTCAAGGTAGACGCCGACCGACGTGCGGTCCTCGTCGACCTCGTTGGACGGACGGAAACCTGGGAAGACCTGAGCGCCGGAGGGGGTCGGGGCGCCGTTCAATAGGGCGCCTCCGTTGCGGTAGGAGTCCGGCTCGCCCGCGTGAATCTCGTAACCTTCGCGCCGCCACTCTACGCCGGTCGCGACGTTCAGCGGCGAGGCGAGGCCCACCTCGTAGGTCCGTACGGCCGAGAGGTTGAAGACCAGTTGATTGTACTCGAAACCGCCGGCGTCGAAGGCCGTCTTGCTGCTTGGGCCGATGGACCGGTTCAGCGTGTCGCGGATCACGAAGTCCATTTCGTTGGAGCCGTAGACCAGCGAGGCGTCCACATCCCAGCCGCCCAGCTTCGACGTGGCGCCGCCGGCAAGGGACAAGTCCTCCACGGTCGGATTGATCAGCGGCAGGAAACCGTTGGGGTAGATGGAGATGATGTTGCGGTCGTCGAGGGCGCGGCGGAAGAAGCCGGCCGAGAGCGCCTCGCGGTTCTGATAGCTTGCCCAGCCATACAGGCTGGTCGTGTCGCTGAGGTCGTATCCGGTGTTGGCGAACAGCGAGTACTGCTTGACCTCCGGTTCGCCGAACCAGGCGTTGTAGCGGTTGAAGTTCGTCTCGCGCGGATCGAACGTCCCCGGCGCCGGGGCAGGGTACTGCTGGCGCCAGTCGGGGGCGGTCCGGATGGTCTTGTTCTGGTCTAGATACTCGGCGGCCACGGTCAGGAACCCGGCTTCCCCCAGGGGCAGGCCGATCCAGCCCGAGAGGTTGATGGTCTCGCCGTCGGTGCGGTCGTACTTGGCCTTGTCGGCGACCGTAAAGTTGGCGCCGGCTGGCGGCGGGGCCACCAGGGTATTCACAGTGGTGACGCGGGCGCCGTAGGTGGCGGTCAGCCCGCCCCCGCTGCTGGCTTCGCGCAGACGCAGGTTTAACACGCCGGCGATAGCGTCAGAGCCGTACTGCGCCGAGGCGCCGTCGCGCAGGACCTCGATCGAGGAGACCATGGCCGATGGAATGGTGTTCAGGTCGACCGAAGAGGCGCCGCGACCGATGGTGCCGTTCAGGTTCACCAGCGAGGCTGAGTGACGGCGCTTGGAGTTCACTAGGACCAGGGTCTGGTCGGGGGAGAGGCCGCGTAGTGTGGCCGGGCGGATTGTGTCGGTGCCGTCGGCCAAGCCGGGACGGGGGAAGTTGAACGAGGGCAAGGAAACCGACAGCGCTTGGTTGACCTCGGTCACGCCGAGTTGGCTCAGCTCGGCGGCGCTGATCACGTCGACCGGCGCGGCGGTGTCCAGAACCGTGCGGTTGGCCGCCCGAGTGCCGGTGACGATAAATTCCTCAAGTTCGGTCGCCGAAGGCTGTGTCTGGGCCATGGCTTGCCCCCCGGCGAGCAGGGTCGCGGCCGAAGCCGTCGCGAGCAGGATGTGACGAGTGTTCATGGTTCCCCCAGGAATGCCTGCGGGCTCGTCGGCCGCGCGATGGCGTCTAGGGCTTTAAAGCTAGTGGCGTTTGCCGCCGGCCGTTATGGCAAAACTGTCACATAATTTGGCAAACGTTGGTCGGATTTGCCGTAATTCTCAGCAATCCCAACGCCATAAGGGATTCCTGGAACGAAAACGGCGCGGAACCCTCAGGTCCGCGCCGCTGCCGACGGACTTGCCAACGTCGTGCCTAGTCGTCGGCGCCGGCCGCCCTGTTCGCGTCGACTTCGTCGTCGACCAAGGTCAGGCGCCGGCTGGTTGTTGGGCGGCCAACAGGGCGTCGTCGATCTGGTTGGCGCGGACGGCCGCCGGGCGAGCCTGGAGCCTGGACACATAGGCCTCGAAGGCGGGGCGTTTCTCCAAGGTCCCGAAGTCCATGCCCCAGCCCAGATGGGCGCCCAGATAGAGGTCGGCGGCTGTGAAGCTGTCGCCCGCCAGGTATTCGCGGCCGTCCACCGCGGCCTCGGCGGCGTCAAGCACGTCGTCCAGGCTGCCGAAGCCCACCGACCGCTCCCCGCCCTCGGGGATTTGCCAGCCCATGGACTTCGTGGTGATCGCCTGCTCGATGGGGCCGGCGGCGAAGAACAGCCAGCGGTAGTAGGGGCCGCGGAGCTCGCTGCCCGGCGGTGGGGCGAGGCCGGCCTGGGGGAAGGCGTCGGCCAGGTAGGCGCAGATGGCGCCCACCTCGGTCACCACAATGTCGCCGTGACGGATCGCGGGCACCTTGCCCATGGGATTGATGGCCAGGTAGGCGGGGGCCTTCATGGTGGTCCCGAAGTCCAGGACCTCGGTCTCGTAGGGCTGGCCGACCTCTTCAAGCATCCAGCGGATGATGCGGCCGCGGGACATGGGGTGGGTGTAGAACACCAGGTCGTTGGACATGCGGGACTCCCTTTGTTTGGCTGGAGGAGAGCCTAGGCCGGGCCTGCTGACAGCCTGATGTCAGCAGGCGGTATTCGGACATGAAAACGGCGCGGAACCCGAAGGTCCCGCGCCGCTGTCTAGGGTCTTGCAGGCGTCGACCTAGTGGTCGGCGCCGAAGTCCACGTCGTGCGAGCCGGCGCCGCCGGCGGCCATGTCGGCCGCGGCTTCTTCGTCGGCGATGCGGTCTTCCTCGAACTGCGAGGAGATGACGTTCTCACCACGGGCTTGGCGTTCGGCCTCGTCCTGGCTGCGAGCGATGTTGATGCTCACCGTCACGGCCACTTCGGCGTGCAGGCGGATCTTCACTTCGTGGACGCCCAGGTTCTTGATCGGCTTGTCGAGGGAGACCATCGAACGGTCCACCTTGCCGCCACCGGCGTTGACAATGTCGGCCACGTCGCGACCCGAGACCGAACCGTAGAGCTGGCCGGTTTCGCCCGCCTGACGGATCAGGACGTAGGACGTGCCGTCGAGGCCTTCACCAGCCTTGGCGGCCTGTTCCTTGGTCTTGGCGTTGCGCGCCTCGATCTCGGCGCGCTGGACGTCGAAGACCTTCTTGTTGGCGCTGGTGGCGCGGAGCGCCTTCTTGCGGGGCAGCAGGTAGTTGCGCGCGTAGCCGTCCTTGACGGTGACTTCGTCGCCCAGGCCGCCACGGCCTTCGACTCGTTCGAGCAGAATGACTTTCATGTGCCTGGCTCCCTTACTTCACGACATAGGGGAGGAGGGCCAGGAAGCGGGCGCGCTTGATGGCCTTGGCCAGTTCGCGTTGCTTCTTGGCCGACACCGCGGTGATGCGCGAGGGCACGATCTTGCCGCGCTCGGAGACGTAACGCTGCAGCAGCTTGACGTCCTTGTAGTCGATCTTCGGGGCGTTGGCGCCGGAGAACGGGCAGACCTTGCGGCGGCGGAAGAACGGGCGGCGCGCGGCGCCGGCGGCCGCGGGGGCCGTTGCGGTTTCGTCGGTCATTAGAAGCCCCCTTCTTTCGGGACAAATCCGCCGTCTTTCGAACCGAAGTCGTCGCGGCGCGGTTCGCGCTCACGATCACGGTCGCGACGGGCGAGAACGGGCGAGAGCTCCAGGTCGAGTTCGTCGACGCGGATGGTCAGGTGACGCAGAACGTCTTCGTTCAGCGACAGCTGGCGCTCCATCTCCTTCACCGCCGGCGCCGGGGCGTCGATGGAGAGCAGGGAGTAGTGGCCCTTGCGGTTCTTCTTGATGCGGTAGGTGAGGTTGCGAAGACCCCAGTACTCGATCTTGGCGACGGATCCGCCGCCTTCTTCGATCAAGGCCTTGAGGGTGTCATTGAGGGCTTCGGCCTGTTGCGGCGAAATATCCTGCCGCGAGATAACGACGTGCTCGTAGAGCGCCATGAGTTCCTTTTCCCATTTGGAGGGCGGCGCATCCGTCGGCGGGTGACCGTCGGAAACGATGGATCTCAGGCGCGGCGACCGGGAGTTTCCCGACCCTTTCGCGTTCCGGCTTGAGACCGCCTTCCGTGAAGAGGCGCGCTAGTACGGGAAAACCGCTGTTTGGGCAAGGGAATTCGCCAACCCGCCCGTACCAGCCTTCGCCGGCACGGGGAGGCGACGATCTCATTTCTTGGGGTTCTTCGCTCGCCAGGCCTTTACCGCGGTCATCGTCTCATTGACGTGCTCGGCGGCGTTCAGGTTGGAATAGGCGTGCACCACCTGGCCCGAGGGCGAGATCACGTAGGAGGTGCGATCCGACCAGCCCGGCTTCATGGCTAGCTTGGAGTCGTACTGGCCGGCGATCGACGCGTTCGGATCGGCGGCGACGGGGAACTTGCCCGAGCATTTCTCCGTATCGGCGGAAAACGCCGCGAGCTTGTCGAGATTACCCGAGGTCACGCCGATCACTGTCGCGCCCTGAGCCTTGAAGCCGTCCGTGGCCTCGGCGAACAGGCGGGCCTCCAGATTGCAGCCGGCGGTGTCGGCGGCGGGGAAGAAGTAGAGCACCACGGGCCCCTTCTTGCGCGCCTCGGCCAGGGAGAAGGTGATGGGTTTGCCGGCCTGATAGCCGGAGGCGGTGAAGTCGGGCGCCTTGGCGCCTTCCTTCAACGCGGCGAAGGCCGGGGTGGCGGCCAGAGCGGCGAGCGCGGCGGCGAGGGCGAGGCGATGCATGTGGTTTTCTCCCAGTTGCCTGGATCATACGGCTGAGCGCGGCCTTTGTCTGCGCCGGGAGTCAAAGGAATTTCAGGCTTCGCCATCCCCCTGTCCGGCGGCATGGCCGAGCCGTTAAGCTTTATGAACATTCACTTACTTCGTTGAGGTTATCGCAATTGCTGCCCGGCTAAGCCTCTGAATGTACAAGCATCCAGGGGTGGGGCGATGCGGGTTGTGACAATCGCGAGTTTGGGTGCGTCGGCCGCCCTTGGCCTCGGCGCCTTGCTGGTCGCCAAGGTCATGCTGCCCTCACAGAGCAATGTGGCCCAGGCTGCGCCGCCGTCACCGATGGCTAACGCCGTCTCGGTGGTGGTGGCGTCCCGCGACATCAAGTACGGCGACCGCCTGGACGCCGCGCGGCTCACGGTCGTTCGGATGCCGCGCGACGCCGCGCCGGCCGGCGCCTTCGCCACGGTGGATCAGGTGCTGGCCCAGGATCACGGCGGCGCGCCGGTGGCGCTGACGCCCCTGTCGGCCCGCGAGATCGTCCTTCCCGCCAAGCTCTCTGGTCCGGGCGCCCGGCCTTCCATCGCCGCTGAGATCACGGCGGGCATGCGCGCCTACACGATCCGCGTGTCCGATGTGTCCGGGGTCGGCGGCCACGCCCTGCCGGGCGATCGCGTGGACGTGGTGCTGATGCGCGACCTTTCCACCGACGACACAAAGAAGATCCTGCAGTCGGAGGTGGTTATTCAGAACGCTCGCGTACTGGGCGTCGACCTGAACGCCGATCCGACCTCCAACAAGCCCGCGACCCCCAGTACGGCGACCCTGGAGGTCAGCGTCAAGGACACCCAGAAGCTGGCGGTGGCCGCCGATCTCGGGA
>NZ_JANOCX010000236.1:0-4493 GCF_031412415.1 Phenylobacterium sp. | reverse complement strand
GTTTCTCCGCCGGAGCCGACGGTGGTTTTCGGCGCGCGCGGCTCGGCGCCAGTGGTCTTGGCCATGTGTAGCGATCCCGGATTCGGTGATTTGACGTTCGGTAGGAGCGCTAACGCGGCGCGAGCCGGTTGGTGGCGGCGGCGAAGGCGATTAGTTGTCGAGGGTCGGCGTCGCCAGGGGGAATCGATGAGAACACTGCTTCATGGGCTGCTGGGCGCCGTGCTGGCCGCGACGCTCGGCCAGGCGCCGGCCGCCGCCCAGAGCGCGCCCGGGGCGAGCGCCGCGCCGGCCATGCGTCCGGCGCCCGCCCGCCGGGCCGGAGAAGGCTTCGGCCCCTATCGCAAGCTGGTGATCCGGGGGGTCACCCTGATCGACGGCACTGGCGCGCCGCCGCGCGGGCCGGTCGATATCGTCATCGAGAACGACAAGATCGTCGACGTGCTGCAGGCCGGCTGGCCGGGCATGCCGCTGAAGGCCGAGCGCGCGCCGCGCGACGCCGACCACGAGATCGACGCCACGGGCATGTACGCCCTGCCCGGCTTCGTCGACATGCACGTTCATGGCGGAGATCCGAAGAAGTCGCCGGACCTGGAGTATGCCTACAAGCTGTGGCTGGCCCACGGCGTGACCACGGTGCGCGGCGTCAGCCTGGCCCCCCATGACATCGCGGTCTCCGAAAAGGGCCGCAGCGCGCGCGGCGAGATCGTCGCCCCGCGCATCTACAACTATCAGACCATGGGCCAGGGCTGGAGCGGCGGGCGCATCGACAGCCCGCCCAAGGCGCGCGCCTGGGTGCAGTGGGCGGCCAAGAACGGCGTGGACGGCATCAAGTTCTTCGGCTGGAACGACGAGACGCCCGAGGTGATGACCGCGGCGATCGACGAGGCCAGGAAGCTTGGCCTCGGCACGGTGGCCCATGTCTCCCAGCCTGGCGTGGCGGGGCTGAACGCCCGGCAGTTCGGCGCGGCGGGCCTGGGGACCGTCACCCACTTCTACGGTCACTTCGAGTCAATGCTGAAGGACGGCCGGCTGCAGAAGTACCCGAACGACTACAATTTCTACGACGAGGCCAAGCGCTTCGGCGAAGCCGCCGAGATCTGGGACGAGGTGGAGCCTGGCTCGGAAGCCTGGTTCGACTATCTCAAGAGCCAGAAGGCGGCGGCGGTCACCTTCGACCCGACCATGACCATCTACGCCGCGTCGCGCGACCTGATGCGGGCCAAGAACGCCGACTGGCACGCGACCTACACCCTGCCCACCCTGGCGGATTACTACCGTTCCACCCGCGACAACCACGGCAGCTACTTCTTCGACTGGACCACCGGCAACGAGGTGGCGTGGCGCAATTTCTACGGCCGCTTCATGCGGTTGATGAACGACTACAAGAACATCGGCGGTCGGGTAACCACGGGGTCGGACTCCGGCTTCATCTGGAAGCTGTACGGCTTCGGCTACATCGAGGAGCTGGAGCTGCTGCAGGAGGCCGGGTTCTCGCCGCTGGAGGTGGTGCAGGCCGCCACCGTCAACGGGGCGCGGACCCTGGCCGATCCCAAAGGCCAGCCACCCTCGTTCGGGATCGTGCGCCCGGGCATGAGCGCCGACCTGGTGATCGCGCCTGAAAACCCGCTGGCCAACTTCAAGACCCTCTACGGCACTGGTCACCAGCGACTGAGCGCCGACAACAGGATCGAGACCGTCGGCGGGGTGAAGTGGACCGTGACCCGAGGCGTCGCCTATGACGCGCCGGCCCTGCTGGCCGACGTGCGAGCCATGGTGGCGGCGAAGAAGGCGGAGCGCGCCGGGAAATAGAAGGTCGAGGCCTCAATGCGCCTGGAGGACGGCCTTGGTGTTCTGACGCTTGCCGCCGCGTTGGGCTGAGACCTGGGTGGGGTTCACCGGCTTGCCCTTGTTGCCCCACGATTGGCGCACATAGCTCAGGATGACCGCGATCTGCTGATCGCTGAGCTCGTCATGGAACGACGGCATGCCGCCGCGCCCCTGGAGAACGCGGGTGATCGGCTCCTTCGGATCGCCCTGGATGAGCTTGCTGCCCACCAGGGCCGGGAAGGCGCCGGGGACACCGGCGCCCGTGGGTCGGTGACAGGCGGCGCAGTTGTCCATGTAGAGGCTGCGGCCGTCGGCGGCGGCGGCCGGTTGGACAGACAAGCTGGCGCCGACCAGGGCGAAGGCGAGAACGAAACGCATCGGTCCCCTCCGCCTCAGGCCGCGTGCGCGCGGGCGTGGAGCTTGGCGATCTGCTGCCAGGCGCTCTCGATGGCGCCGGCCTGCCAGCCGGTCATGTAGCTTAGGTGCTCACCGGCCAGATAGAGACGCCCGTCCGGCTCGCAGAGGATCGGATAGGCGCTGGCGCGGGACTCGTCGCTCCACTGGGCCCAGCCGCCCAGATTGTGCTCGATCAGGTGCCAGGAGGCCGAGAAGGCGCTGTCGATGTTTTCGGAATAGCCGGGGAACACCTTGTCGCCGGCCCGGCCCGCCAGGGCGCGGCGCTCGGCGGGCGACAGGGCGCTGACCTTGGCGGCCTGGGCGCCGAAATTGTAGTAGCCCAGCAGCACGCCCTTCTGCCCCTGGAAGCCCGTGGACGGCAGGGTCATGCTGTTGATCTGGGGATCGTCGAAATAGACGTGGCCGCCATAGATGTGGTGGTCCTCTTCCCAGAACCGCCGCTTCATCTGCAGGCCGATCTTGCCGACCAGGGCGTAGGAGACCGCGCCGATCGCCTCCTTGAAGGGCTTGGAGACCTGCACGTCCATCTGGCGCAGGACCGAGAGCGGGATGGTGCAGATGCAGTAGTCGGCCTTGAGGGTCCCGGCCTTGCCGGCGCCGTCGACGAAGGCGATCTCCACGCCCGTGGCGTTCTGCTTCAGGCTCTTCACCTGGGTCGAATACTTGATGAGCTTGCCGACGGCGGCCTCGAAGCCCTTGGCGATCCGGTCCATGCCGCCCACGGGCTGGAACATGGTCTTCTGCTGCTCGTAGTTGCTGACCGAGGCCAGGGTGCGCCAGGCGCCGGAGTGCAGCACGTCGGTGAAGCTGTTGGGAGTGGACGGCTTGCCCGGCCCCGGATTGGTCCCGGCGCCGGGCGCGATGTCGAAGCCGCGCCCTTCCGAGCCCTTATAGGCCAGGTCGTTGGTCAGATAGCCCTCGTGGACCAAATAGGCGATGAACTGCTCGCGATCCTCGGCGGTCATCTGGCCGTCCAGCGCGCCCTGCTTGACCGACTTGGCCAGGATCTCGGCCGCGCCGCCACGGATGTCGGCGGCCACCTGGCCCTTGCGGATCGGCTTGCCGGCCAGCGGCCCCTTGCCCCGACCGAACATCACGTACGAGGCGTCGTTGTCGTTGACGAAGACCTCCAGCGGGATGTTGAAGGCCTTGGTGTAGTGCAGGGTCGACTGGTGGTGATACGGGATCCGCCAGGGGCCGTGGTTGATGTAGTTGCCCTCGTCGAAGTCGCAGTCCTGGGTCTCGCCGCCCAGCTCGGTCAGCTTGAAGCCCTTGCGCGCCGTCTGGCAGCGACCGCCGGCGAAGTCGCGCGCCTCGATCACGGTCACGTCGTAGCCGGCCTTGGAGAGTTCGTAGGCCGCCGTCAGCCCCGCCAGCCCCGCGCCCAGCACGGCGACCTTCTTGCCGCGGCCGTCCGACAGGGCGGGCGGCGCGGCCTGGGCCGAGGCGATGCCGAAACCGAGGGCGCTCATGCCGGCCATCAACAGCCGCGAGCCGCCAACGCCGCCCAGACCTTCCAGGAAGGACCGGCGCGAAACACCCAGCCCGGCGGCCAACAAACCACGATCCATAATATCCCCACCCGTTCTGCAATGGGACGCAGGGAGCAGAGGACCACACCGGGCTGACAATCGCTAATTTCTTAGGCGCCTCATGAGCCGCGGAAATAGGACGTCGGCGCCCAATGCCTGGGCGTCGGCGACGGGGAACGGGCGCCCGTGACGCTTGACCCCGCCTCCAAAGTGGTCGCCCCGACGTAACGACCTGTGGCAGGAGGGGCGCCCAATGATCCAGAACACCCGCATCCGGTTGCGCGCCCGACATGAGGTCAATCCCGAGGGCGCCTATGTCCTCTACTGGATGCAGCAGTCGCAGAGGGTGGGCTGCAATCCGGCGCTGGAGTTCGCGGTCGCCGAGGCCAACGCGCTCGGCCTGCCGGTGCTGGTCTGTTTCGGCCTGACCGACGGATTTCCGGAGGCCAATGCGCGGCACTACCACTTCATGCTGAGCGGACTGGCGCAGGTCGCCCAGGGCCTGGCCGCACGCGGGATCGGGTTCGCGATTCGGATGGGATCGCCGCAGGCCGTGGCGCTGGATCTGTCCCACGAGGCGGCGCTGGTGGTCTGCGACCGGGGCTATCTGCGCATCCAGCGCCAGTGGCGCCAGACCCTCGCCAAGCAGATCGAGCGCCGGCTGTATCAGGTGGAGGGCGATGTGGTGGTCCCCGTCGAGACCGCCTCCCCCACGCA
>NZ_JANOCX010000235.1:0-18226 GCF_031412415.1 Phenylobacterium sp. | reverse complement strand
GAGCTGAACGCCCTCCCCGTCCGCGCCGTAGCGGGTCAGCAGGTCGATGTTTTCCACCGGCAGGTACAGCTTGGACGCGCCGCCGTAGTGCAGTTCCAGGCAGTCGTGGGGCGCGCCCTGGACGTCGAGGGTCTTGAGGCCCTCATAGCGACCGATGCCGTGGTCGATATGGACCACCAGGTCGCCCTGGGTCAGCGCGCTGGCCTCAGCCAGGAAGTTGGCGGCCCGGCGGCGGCGGCGCGGCCGCGCCAAGCGGTCGCCCAGGATGTCGGTCTCTGAGATGACCGCCAGGGTCTCGGTTTCGAAACCGGTCTCCAGCGGCAGGACCACCCGCTGCGGGACCTTCGGATCAGCCGCCCTCGCGGCATCCCAATAGGGCGCCAACGAGATGTTCTTCAGCCCGTGGTCGGCCAGCATGGCGCCCAGACGATCCGACGAACCATCGGACCAAGATGCGAACAGCACCCGCTTGCCCTTGGTGGCCAGGGCCTTGGCGTGATCGGCCGTCGCCTCGAACAGATTGACGCTGTCGCGCTGGCGCTCGGCGATGAAGGTCCGGCCCTGGCGCGCGCCCATGTCGACGACGGTGTCGCCCTCGGCCTCCTGGAACGCCGAGAACCGCCGCGTGGCATGCTTCGCCAGCCGTTCGCGCCACTCCTCGCCGGTCATGTAGAGCTGATCGGGCTCCAGCGGGTGGTAATGAACCTTCCGATCGGCCTGAGCCCGGGCGTCATAGGCGTCGGCGATCATCGACAGCCGCTCGTCGCGGCTCTCGTTGGCCAAGTGATCGGTGGCGATCAGAGCGTCCGAGGGCAGGTAGTCCAGCAAGGTCGCCATGTCCGGGTAGAACAACGGCAGCCAGTGCTCCATGCCCGCGCGCCGGCCACCTTCGCTGACTGTTTCGTAGAGCGGATCGCCCCCGGGCGCGCCGAACGCCTCCACGTAACCGCGCCGGAACCTGGTGATGCCGTCCTTGTCGAGCAGCACCTCGCTGACCGGCAGCAACGAGATCTCCTTGAGCTGTTTGGTCGAGCGCTGGGTCTCGGGATCGAAGGCCCGGATGGACTCCAGAGTGTCGCCGAACAGGTCGAGGCGCACGGGCTCCTCGGAGCCGGGCGGAAAGACGTCGATCACTCCGCCACGTATCGCGAATTCACCGCGTTCCGAGACGGTGGAGGCCCGTTGGTAGCCGTTGATCGCGAAGTATCGCTCCAGGTCGGCGATCTCGACCACGTTGCCGGTGCGCGCCGAATAGGCCGCGCCCTCAACCGTGGCCTTGGGCGGCACGCGCTGCAGCATCGCCGGGACCGTGGTCGCAAGCAGTACCGGCTTCTTGGCGTCCATGCCGTGGGCCAAGCGCCCAAGGGTGGTCATCCGCTGCGCCGCCACGCCGGGCGAGGGCCCGATCCGGTCGTAGGGAAGGCAATCCCAGGACGGGAACTGGATCACCTCGACCTGCGGCGCGAAGAAATTGAAAGCGTCGACGAAGGCGCTCAGCCGTGAGCCGTCGCGGGCCACGAACACCGAGAGCCTGCCGCGGACCTTGACGATGTCGGCCATGACCAAGGCGTCGAAGCCTTCCGGCGCGCCGACCAGGTCGAGGCGTCCGGGATCTTGGGCGATGCGCCGGTGATCGGCCGGCGTCGGCGCCCGTCCGCCGTCAGCCGCCATGGTCGTCGCCTCGGGCTGTATGAGCTTCGAAGCGGAACAATTTGATCCGGTTCAGGACTTCGCTGTCGAACTCAGCTGGCGTGGGGGCCTGGCCGACGATCCACTGGTAGATGTCGTGATCCGGCTGATCCAGCAGCACTTCGAAGATGTCGAGCTCCGCCGCCGACAGCGAGGCGACATGGTTCTCCGCGAACGGCCCCAGAATGAGGTCCGCTTCCCTAAAGCCACGGTGCCAAGCCCGGTACTTCAGCTTTTTCAGCCGGGTGTCTTCGCTCGTCATGGAGAGCGGCGGATATAGGCCGCCCCGCGCTCACGCGCCAGCGCGTTCGTTCAGTCCCCGCCCTTCCAGGTGAAGATCACGCTCTTGAAGGGGGTCTCGCCGACCTGAAGCGCGCCGGTGATCACGGGCGGCGAGTCCTTCCCCTTCGACTGCGCCAGCTTCAGCGCAGCGGCGTCGATCTTGGCGTCGAGGCGGACTTCCCCCAGCTTGGCGTCCGTGCCGACGAACCGGACGGTCTCATCGTTGAGCGCGTAGGCGGTTGGCAGGACCCGCAGCTTGACCGAGTAGCTGGTGTTGCCGAGGGCGTTGGTCCGCGACGGGCTGGTGACGTCCTGGAATTCGAGCATCACGGGGCCGTAGGTCTTGGTCCGCTTGCCGGCTGTCCAATCGCCGAAGCCAACAGGCCCGCCGATATGCAGATGGTCCAGCTTGTACTTGCCCCCGACCTTCACCTCGGCGGTCGGGTAATAGTAGCCGAACAGATCCTTCTTCTGATCATGCTTGAAGCCGGTGAACGACGGGTCGGCGGGCACGGCGGGCGGCGCGACGGGCCCCGCAGCCTCTTCCTCGGTCTTTGCAGAAGGGCCGCTGCAACCGGCTAGGCAAACGGACGCAAGCGTGGCGAGCACGATCGAACGCATCTGATTCCCCCCAATTTGTGTGTGGAGATCATCATGGGCGCGCGGGGGTGTCCACGGTCGCGCTATGCTGGCGCCATGCGGCCCGAGATTCTGTTTCCGCTCTACGCCCCGGTCACCTCGTTGAAGGGCGTGGGCGCGCGCGTGGCCCCGCTGCTGGAGAAGCTCGCGGGTCCGCTGGTGCGCGACGTGCTGTACCTGCGGCCCCACTCGGTGATCGCGCGGACTTACGCCACGGCCAACACCGCCATCGAGGGCGCGGTGCAGATCTTCGAGGTGCAGATCGATGCCTACAAGCCGCCCCGCGCGCCACAACAGCCCTGGCGAGTCGAAGCCTATGACGGGACGGGCATCCTGACCCTTGTGTTTTTCGGCAGCTTCGGCGGCCAGCTCCAGGTGAAGCACCCGCTGGGTTCGAAACGGATCGTCAGCGGCAAGGTCGAACGCTTCGGGCTCAACCTGCAGATCGCCCACCCCGACTATATCGTGCCGCCGGAGAAGGTCGGCGACATCCCGCTGTTCGAAGCGGTCTATCCGGCCACGGCGGGCCTGCCCGCCCGCACGGTGCGCAAGTTCGCCCTTGAGGCCCTGGAGCGGGCCCCGGTCCTGCCCGAGTGGCAGGACGCCGCGTGGCTGGCCCAGGAGAAGTTCCCGACCTGGCGCGACGCTCTACGCCTCGCCCACGCGCCCGCCAGCGAGACCGACATCTCGCCCGTGACCCCGCACGCCCGGCGTCTGGCCTATGACGAGCTGCTCGCGCACCAGTTGGCCATGGCGCAACGAAAGGCCGAGCGTCGCACCGATCCCGCCGCCAGGATCCCGGCGTCGAAGTTGGCAGGGAAGATCGCGGCCGACCTCCCCTTCGCACTCACCGGGGCGCAGACTAGGTCCCTGGCCGAAATCCGGGCGGACCTCACCGCCGGCGAGCGGATGAGCCGGCTGATCCAAGGCGATGTCGGGTCGGGCAAGACCGTGGTCGCCATGCTGGCCATGGCCGACGTGGTCGCCGGCGGAGGCCAGGCCGCCCTCATGGCGCCTACGGAGATTCTGGCCCGCCAGCATTTCGAGACCCTGTCCGGGCCGCTATCGGAACACGGGGTGACGGCCGTCCTGCTGACCGGCCGCGACAAGGGCCTGGCGCGGGCCGACAAGCTGCGAGCCCTGGCGAGCGGCGCGGTGAAGGTCGCCGTGGGGACCCACGCCCTGTTTCAGGATGAAGTGACGTTCCAGCGCCTGGAACTCGCGGTCATCGACGAACAGCATCGCTTCGGGGTCGCCGAACGCCAGCGCCTGCAGGCCAAGGGCGAGGCGGTCCACCTGCTCGCCATGTCCGCCACGCCCATCCCGCGCACCCTGGAACTCACGGTCTACGGCGACCTCGACGTCTCGCGTATCGATGAGAAGCCGCCGGGCCGCACGCCGGTCGCCACCCGCGCCGTGCCCATGGGTCGGGTCGAGGAGGTGGAAGCCCGCCTGCGCGACGCCATAGCCGGCGGGGCCCAGGCCTTCTGGATCTGCCCCATGGTCTCGGAATCCGAGCTCGTGGACCTGAAGGCCGCCGAGCAACGGGCAGTCGAACTGCGCCAGAAGATCGGCCCTGGCGTCGGCCTTGTGCACGGCAAGATGACCGGCCCGCAAAAGGACGCCGTCATGGCCGATTTCGCCGATGGCAAGATCAGCCTGCTGGTGGCGACCACGGTGGTCGAAGTGGGGGTCAATGTGCCCAACGCCACCATCATGGTCATCGAGCAGGCCGAGCGCTTCGGCCTGGCCCAGCTCCACCAGCTTCGCGGTCGCGTCGGCCGGGGGCGTCGCGAGAGCGCCTGCGTGCTGCTGTACGATCCCCCTCTCTCGGAGACCGCCCAGCGGCGGCTGGATATCCTGCGCAGGACCGACGACGGCTTCCTCATCGCCGAGACAGACCTGGAGCTGCGCGGCGGCGGCGACGCGCTGGGACTGCGCCAGTCCGGCTTTCCCGCCTATGTCTTCGCCGATCCCTTCGCCCATCGTGACTTGATCGCCGCGGCGGGCGACGACGCTCGAATGATCGTCGCGCGCGACCCCGAACTCACCAGCGAGCGGGGAAAGGCTCTGCGCATCCTGCAGGAGCTGTTCGACTGGCGGGCGGGCTCGCCCCTCAAGGACGCCGGCTGAACCGGGGCCACCGCGACCGCCTCTGATCAATCGATCCGAGGCTTCGGAAGAACGTGGTGCGCCAGTAGAGCCTCCACCCTGCCCCGGGCGTCCGTTTCCAGGTCGGCGTAGAATAGGTTGTAGGCTGGGGCCTTGCGCCGGTCCGTCCACGATCCCGACGGCTTCAACGATGTCGACTTGGGCCGCGAGACCCGCAGTACGCCAGCCTGGCAGCGAGCTGAAACCTGCCGGCTGAGGAAGGCAGGCCGCGCGCCCCACTCCAGGCCGGTGGCGTTGGCCGCGCCCTGGTTCAGCTTCGACGGCGCTTCGGCCGCGCTCACCGCGCCCAGTAGCGGATTGAAGCAAAGCGGGGCTCGCCCATGCAGGTTGTCGAGTTGGCCGTCGGCCCAGAGCAACGAACGGTCCAGGATCATTTGTGCTCGCTCCGGCTCGTTCTCGAAGGCCTGGACCCAGGCCGCGAGGCATCCCGGCTGCCGTGGGGTCGTACAGGGAGGGATCGGCGGCGCGTCGGCGGGAACAGCGGTGTCGATGAGATAGGCGCCGGCCAACCGCGCCAGGACCTCAGGCCTGGCGGCGACCTCCTCGCTCAGCAGGCGAGCGGCCAGCGTGCCGCCCTGCTCCACCCCCACGACGACGAAGGGACGGCCCTGGTTGTAGGTCGCCATGTAGTGACGGAAGGCCGCGGCCACATCGCCGTAGGCGAAGCGCCGGGCCTCCTTGGCGTCGTCGCGCAGGGTCATGAGCGTGTAGAGGCTAGCCTGCCGATAGCGCGGGGCGAAGATCCGCCCGACCCGGACGAAGGGTCCGGCATAGTTCGGAGCCATCACCTGGCGGAACAACCGGTCGGCCTTGGGATCGTCGATCGGGGCGTTCCAGTGCCGGCCGCCGTCAAAGGTGGTCGGACCGACGAAGAACACATCGGCGGCCGGCGAACTGGCGTCCACCGCCTGGGGCCGCTCGGGCATCAGCGCCCAGGCGTTGCGTTCGCGATAGTCGGGCGCCGGGGGCGGGTCATAGGTCTGGAACGGCTCCTTCGGGTCGAGGCGGGTGCGCAGGATGTCGTCGCGCCACACGAAAGCCGCCGCCGCCATCAGGGTGACGAACAGCAGGACGCTGGCGAAGACGAGCCGCTTGAACCCCTTGGGACGAGCCGCCATCCCGCCTCCCGCCTTACCGGTAGGGATCGGCTTGGGAGAGGTAGCGGGTCACGTACTCCCCGACGCCGTCCTCCAGGCTGGTCATCGGCTGATTGTAGCCGGCCGCGCGCAGGCGCTCCATCTTGGCTTGCGTGAAGTACTGGTACTTGTCGCGGATCGCTGGCGGCATCGGGGTGTACTCGATCTGGGGCGCGCGGCCGGCGGCCTCGAACACCGCCTTGGCCATATCCTCGAACGTCCGCGCCTGGCCCGAACCCAGGTTGTAGACACCGTTGACCTGCTCGCTGTCAGCCAGCCAGGACACAACGTCGGCCACGTCGCGGACATAGACGAAGTCCCGGGCCTGCCCGCCATCGGGCACGCCCTCGCGGTAGGACTTGAAGAGCTGCACCGCGTGTCCGTCGCGGACCTTGGGCCAGATCTGCGAGGCCACCGACTTCATGGCGTGCTTGTGCTCTTCGTTCGGCCCGTAGACGTTGAAGAACTTCAACCCCACCCATTGCGGCGGCGCATAGTCCCGGGCCGCCTGCCGCGCGGCGAAGATGTCGAACAGGGCCTTGGACCAGCCGTAGGTGTTGAGAGGCCGCAGGGCGCTCAACGCGTCGAAATCATCCTTGTCCTCGAACACCTCGGTGTCGCCATAGGTGGCCGCCGACGAGGCATAGATAAACCGCCGCTGCCGGTCGGCGCACCAGCGGAACAGGTCGCGGCTGAGGGTGAAGTTGGAGTGGACGATCTTGTCGGCGTCCGGCTCGGTCGTGGAGGAGACCGCGCCCATGTGGATCACCAGCTCCACGTCGCGCCAGCGCTTCTCCAGCCACTCGAACATGTCCTCGGGCGCCACGAAGTCGCCGATGGGGTGTTTGGCGATGTTGCGCCACTTGCCCAGGTCCGCCTCGTGCAGCCAGTCGCAGACCACCACGTCCAGGCTGGGGTCCTCAGCCAGCTTGGCGACGATGTTGGAGCCGATGAAGCCTGCCCCGCCGGTGACGAAGATGATCCTGCGAGTCATGCCTTCTCCTTCATCCGGCTGATGGCCTCGGTGGTCGAGTAGCCCTCGACGATCTCCGCCAGCTTCACCTCGCCGCCATAGGCCTTTACGAAGGCGCCGCCGACCACCTCGTCTTCCGAGTAGTCCGCGCCCTTGATCAGGACGTCCGGCCTGGCGGCCTCGATCAGGGCGATGGGCGTATCCTCATCGAAGGGGGCCACCAGATCCACGCTGCCCAGGCCCGCCAGCACCATGGCGCGGCTCTCCAGATCGTTGACCGGCCGGCCGTCACCCTTCAGCGCCTTGACCGAGCGGTCAGAGTTGACGCCCACGACCAAACGGTCGCACCAGGCTCGCGCCTGGCCGAGATAGGCCACGTGGCCGCGATGCAGGATGTCGAAGCAGCCATTGGTGAAGCCGACCTTCAGCCCCTTGGCGCGCCAACGGGCGATCTCGTCTGCCATGCGTTGCGGGGTGACGATCTTGGCCTCGGCCGGCGCCATGTGCGCCGTCAGCGATGCCTCGATCAGCTCCTCGGGCGTGACGACCGCCGTACCCGCCTTCCCCACCGCCACGCCGGAAGCCAGCATGGCGAACTGGATCGCGTCCTCGATCGTCACCTTGGCGGCGACGGCCAGCCCCAGCGCCGCCAAGGTTGTGTCCCCGGCGCCTGAGGCGTCGAACACCTCGCGCGGGACGCCCGGGAAATGGCGCACCGGCTCCCCGCGCACGGCCAGCGAAATGCCCTTGGCCGAGCGCGTCACCAGAATGGCCTTGGCCTCGCACAGCGACAGGGCGTGGGTCAGGGCCGCGGCGATCTCGTCATTTGTCGAGGTGGGCATGTCGGTGGCGTGCGCCAGTTCGCCGGCGTTCGGCTTGATGATGTCCACCTCGCCATAGCGGGCGAAACTACGGGCCTTGGAGTCCACGATCATGACCCCGCCCATCGCTCGCGCCGCAGCGATGACGCCGTCGGTGATGACCCCCTTGCCGTAGTCGGACAGCAGGACAACGCCGACATCCTTGGCCACGTCGCGAATAGTCCTGATCAGCCGCTGCTCGACGTCGCCGGTCGCCGGGCCGCTGGTCTCCATATCGACCCGCAGAAGCTGCTGCCCTCCGGAGACGAACCGCGTCTTCAGCGTGGTCGGCCGCCCAGCGTCGGTGACCACGAAACCCTCGACCCCAGGCTCGGCCTGGATCAGTCGCAGGGCCTCATGCCCCTCGGCGTCGCCGCCGATCAGGCCGACCAGCCGCACGTCGCCGCCCAGGGCCGCGGCGTTGCGCGCCACATTCCCGGCCGCGCCCAGCATCACCATCTCGCGCTGCCGGGCCAGCACCGGGATCGGCGCCTCGGGCGAGACGCGGGTCACCTCGCCGTAGACGAACCGGTCGACCATCAGGTCGCCGATGCAGGCGATGCGCGCCCCCCGAAGGGCGGCGAGGATCTGTTGGAGCGCCGAGAGGTCCATGGACGGAGTCTAGCCGGTTTGCCGCACGGCCGCATGGACGGCCTTCAGGGTCGCCAGCAGGTCGCGCGCACCGGCCAGCGGCAGGCAGCTCGGCCCATCGCAAAGCGCCTTGTCCGGGTCGTGGTGGAATTCGAGAAACACCCCGTTGGCCCCAGCCGCCACCGCGGCCTTGGCGATGATCGGCACGCCCACCCGCCGCCCGCCGGTGGACGCCCCGTTCGACTTGGGATTGGCGCCGGGAAGCTGCACGGCATGGGTAGCGTCGATGGTCACCGGCGCGCCCAGGTCCTGCATCTCCTGGATGGCCAGCATGTCGACAGTGAGGTTGTTGTAACCGAACGAGACGCCGCGCTCGCAGAGGATGGTCATGTCGACCTCCACGGCTTCCTTGATCTTGTCGAGGATGTTGCGGCAGTCCCAGGGCGCCAGGAACTGTCCCTTCTTCACGTGCAGCAGGCCGCCTGCGGCCTTGGTCGCCCGCGCGGTGGCGACAACCAGGTCCGTCTGGCGACAAAGGAAGGCTGGGATCTGCACCAGGTCGGCCACGGCCGCGACAGGCTCGGCCTGATAGATCTCGTGCAGATCGGTGCAGATCGGAACGTCGAACTCGGCCTTGATGACGCGAAGGACTTCCAGGCCCTTCTCCATACCCGGACCGCGATAGCTGTGGATCGACGAGCGGTTGGCCTTGTCGAAGCTGGCCTTGAACACATACGGCAAGCCGAGTTCCGCGGTGACCGCCTTCAGATGGCGGGCTGCGTCGCGGGCCAGTTCCAGGTCTTCCAGGACGTTCAGCCCGGCGATGACCACCAGGGGCCTATCGTCGCCGATAGCGATATCCCAGCGGTTCAGGTTCAATACGGCCATAGGCGCCCCGAAGCTTCTGCTGGCGCCTAAGTGGCGCGACCCCCGTCGCTTCACAAGCGCGAAAACGACGGTTGCCGCATCCGCTGGCGCATGGCGGCCGTAGCTCCAGGCGCCAGTCTGGGAGTCGCGTGCGTGAAAAAAGCGGTGTTATGCTGTCTGCGTAATCGAGGGTTGCAGCCATGAGCCTGGCGCATCAACCGAGTCTGGCGGCGCTCGCCGCCTCTCCGCGCGCTTTCGGCCGCCTGCCCGAGCTCGCCGGCGCTCCAGCGGCCTTCCGCTTCGTCGCCCGACTGATGGCTCGCAACTGGCTGATGGGCGATCTCACCTTCGTCATGCCCTCGGGCCGCGAACTGCGTCTGCGAGGCTCGGAGCCGGGCGTCGACGCGCGGATCATCATCCACGATTTCCGCTTCATGAGGCGCGTGCTCGCCGCTGGCGACATCGGGTTCGCCGAAGGCTACATGGCCGGCGAGTGGGAAACCCCCGACCTCGCCGCCGTGCTGTCGGCCATGAGTCTGAACTTCGACCGGCTGACCCGCGTGTTCCTGGGCAACCCGATTCTGGGACTCGCCAACATCGTCGGCCACGCCCTGAACGCCAACAGCCGCAAGGGTTCGCGCAAGAACATCCACGCCCACTACGACCTTGGCAACGCTTTCTATACGCGCTGGCTGGACTCGACGATGACCTATTCGTCGGCCCGATATCAGGCGCCGGGCCAGCCGTTGGCGCAAGCCCAGGCCCACAAGTATGGCGAATTGGCTAGGTCCATGGACCTTCAGGCCGGCCACCACGTCCTCGAGATCGGTTGCGGCTGGGGCGGGTTCGCCGAGTTCGCCGCCAAGGAGGTAGGGGCGAAAGTCACCGCCGTCACCATCTCCACCGAGCAATACGAGTTCGCCAAACGACGGATGTTCGAGCAGGGCCTGAACGATCGCGCCGAGATCCGCATGATCGACTACCGCGACATCGAGGGCCGCTTTGATCGGGTGGCGTCCATCGAGATGTTCGAAGCCGTGGGCGAGCGCTACTGGCCGACCTATTTCGACAAGATCCGCGACGTCCTTGTCCCCGGTGGGCGCGCGGGCCTGCAGATCATCACCATTCGCGACGAGTTCTTCGAGGGCTATCGCCGCCGCGCCGACTTCATCCAGAAGTACATCTTCCCGGGCGGCATGCTGCCGTCGGAGGAACGACTGAAGGTCCAGACCGATCGCGCGGGCCTGATGTGGACCGGCCTATCCCGCTTCGGCCAGGACTATGCCGACACTCTGGCCGAATGGTGCGAACGGTTCGATCACGCCTGGCCCGACATCTCCCGCCTGGGCTTCGACGAGCGATTCCGCAAGCTGTGGCGGTTCTACCTCAGCTACTGCGAGGCCGGATTCCGCACCGGCCGGACCAATGTCGTGCAGCTTGGGCTCGTCAAAGCTTGAGCGACCCCTGTTCGGACGCACGCGGGCCGCTTAAGTAGCGGACCATGACCGTTTCGCCTTCCGTCGTCGACGCCATCGGCAATACGCCCCTGATCCGCCTGCGCCGTGCGAGCGAGGCCACGGGCTGCGAGATTCTCGGCAAGGCCGAGTTCATGAACCCCGGCGCGTCCGTCAAGGATCGCGCGGCGCTCTACATCGTGCGCGACGCCGAGCGGCGCGGCCTGCTGCGGCCGGGCGGACGCATCGTCGAGGGGACCGCCGGCAACACCGGCATCGGTCTGGCCATGGTCGGTGGGGCGCTGGGCTACAAGACCACGATCGTCATCCCGCGCACCCAGAGCCAGGAGAAGAAGGACGCCATCCGCCTGCTGGGCGCCGAACTGGTCGAGGTGGACGCCGTCCCCTACTCCAACCCCGACAATTATGTCCGGTTTTCCGGTCGCCTGGCCGAGGATCTCGCGGCCAAGGAGCCCAATGGCGCGATCTGGGCCAACCAGTTCGACAACGTCGCCAACCGCCAGGCGCACGTGGAAACGACCGGTCCGGAGATTTGGGACCAGACTGACGGCGAGATCGATGGCTTCATCTGCGCCGTGGGCTCAGGCGGCACGCTTGCCGGCGTCGCCGAGGCGCTGCGGGCGCGAAACCCCATGGTCCAGATCGGCTTGGCCGATCCGCACGGCGCGGCGCTCTACAGCTGGTACGCCGACGGCGAACTGAAATCGGAGGGGACCTCGATCAGCGAGGGCATCGGCCAGGGCCGGATCACGGCCAATCTGGAAGACCTCATCGTCGATCGCCCCTACCGGATCGACGACCACGAGATGTTAAACGTCATCTACGACTTGGTGGAGCACGAAGGCCTGGTGATGGGCGGCTCGACCGGGATCAACGTCGCCGGCGCCATCCGGATGGCGAAGGACCTCGGCCCCGGCCACACCATCGTGACCATCCTCTGCGACCAGGGCTCGCGCTATCAGAGCAAGATCTTCAACCCGGCGTTTCTCCAGGAACGCGGCCTGCCGACCCCGGGGTGGTTGTGATCGACCCCGTCGTCTCCACGGACCAGCTGGCCCAGTGTCTGGGCGAGGCAGATCTCCGCGTCGTGGACGGAAGCTGGTTCATGCCCGCCGAGGGGCGCTCCGGTCAGGAAGAGTACCTCCGCGCCCACATCCCCGGCGCGGTGTTCTTCGACATCGACGCGATCTCCGACAAGACGAGCGACCTGCCGCACATGCTGCCCACGCCCGACGCTTTCGCCCAGGCGGCCGGGGGACTGGGCCTGACCCGCGATGTCGACATCGTCGTCTATGACAGTTTCGGCATCCGCGCCGCGGCGCGGGTCTGGTGGAGCCTGCGCGCCATGGGCTTCACCAGGGTCTTCGTCCTGGACGGCGGCCTGAAGAAATGGCTCGCCGAGGCGCGGCCGATCGAGACCGGCGAGGCGCATCCCCGCGCGGGCGTCGTCGCGCCGCTGTTCGAAGGGTCCCTGGTCCGCAGCGCCGAAGACGTTCGCGAACTGCTGATCACCGGCGGCGCGCGCCTGGTTGACGCTCGGGGCGCGGCTCGTTTCCGCGGCGAGGCGCCGGAGCCCCGCGCCGGCCTGAAATCCGGCCACATGCCCGGCGCCGCCAACGTGCCCTTCGATCAGGTGGTCGGCCCTGACGGGACGCTGCGACCGGCCGAAGAGCTGAAGGCGATATTCGCCGCGGCCGGCGTCGACCTCGCCCACCCGATCGTCACCACCTGCGGATCGGGCGTGACCGCTTCGGTCCTGGCCCTCGCCTTGGCCAGGCTGGGGTTGGATGACACGGCGGTCTATGACGGCTCATGGTCCGAATGGGGCGCCTTGGAGGGCGCGCCGGTCGCCATCGGCCCTTAGCGGATCGGCGGGGCGTACAGCAGGCCAGGCTGGGCCGCGTTCCACAGAGCGTTGTGCCCCCGCTCGAGTCTCAGCGCAGAGTCGGGCCCGACATTCCGCGCGAAGATCTCGTCATAGGCGCCCACCTGGACGATGGTCTTGTAGGCCCAGTCGTTCGACAGCCCCAGCATCGGTCCGAACGCGTCTTGAGCGCCCAGCAGTCGCCTCACGCGAACGTCGAGCGAGGTGTTGAGCGCCTCGGGCGCGGTCTTGGAATCGACGCCGTATTCCTCCGCCAGGACCAAGGCGTAGACAGTCCATCGGACGATGTCTGTCCAGGCTGGATCGTCCTGCCGAACCACGGGGCCGATCGGCTCCTTGGAGATAACCGTGGGCAGGATCACGTGGGCGCCGGGGTTGTTCATCACCGAACGCGCCGAGGCGAGCGCTGCCACATCGGCGGTGAAGGCGTCGCAGGTCTCGGTCTGATAGGCGTTCCGCGCATCGGCCTCGGAGGCCACCACGACCGGCGTGTACTTCAGGCTCCTGGCGCGGAAATAGTCTGCGAGGTTCGCCTCGCTGGCGGTGCCGGCCTGCACGCAGATCCTGGCGCCGGTCAGTTCATCGGCGCTCGTCAGCGACAGGGCCTTTGGGACCATGAAGCCTTGACCGTCGTAGTAGGTGATCGCGGGGAAATCGAGGCCGAGACTGGCGTCGCGGGTCAGTGTCCAGGAGGTGTTGCGCGACAGAATATCGACCTCACCGGCCTGTAGCGCGGAAAACCGATCCTGGGCCGTGATCGCGGAATAGCGAACCGCCTGGGCGTCGCCCAGTGTCGCGGCGGCCACCGCACGGCAGATGTCCACGTCGAACCCGCGCCAGTTTCCCTTGGAGTCCCGGAACGCGAAGCCTGACAATCCCGGATGGACGCCGCAGCGGAGATAACCGCGCGCCTTGATCGCCAGCAATGTCGGGCTCGGTTTGGCCCTGTAGGCCGGCGCTGGCCCCGCGGCCTTGGCCGCAGGCGCGACGGGCGCGGGGGCCTTCTGCTGGCCCTGGCCGCAGCCGGCCAAGGCAAACATCACGCCGACCGCCGCCGCGAGGCGCTTCCACATGCCGCGCTCCTTGATTGCCAAGCCCGCGGAGGCTCTAAGTGCGAGACCGATTTTGGCTCCAGTTCGTTCCGACGCGTCAACCCTCATGGCTGAAGAAACCCGACTGATCCGTGCCGGCGCCATCCCGGCAAGGCTCGCCAAGACCGTGGGGCCGCCCATTCAGAAGGGCTCCACCGTCCTGCTGCCCAACGCAGCGGCCCTGTATGACGATGAGGCGTTCATCACCTATGGCCGCGCCGGGCTGGCCGCCCATGACAGCCTGAGGTCCGCCCTGGCCGAGATGGAGGGGGCCGAGGAGGTCCAACTCTATCCGTCGGGCTTGGCGGCGTTCACCGGCGCGATGCTGGCGGTGCTGAAGGCTGGTGACGAGGTGCTGGTCACGGACAACATCTACAAACCCAGCCGCCGGTTTTGCGACCAGGTCCTGGCGCGATATGGCGTGGGGGTCCGCTACTTCGATCCGCGCACCGCGCCGCAAGATCTGCTGGCCCTGGCCGGCGACGCCACGCGCCTGATCGCCCTGGAGTCCCCGGGTTCGCTGACCTTCGAGATGCAGGACATCACCGCCATAGCCGCCCTGGCCAAGGCGCGAGGCGTGCTGACGCTCGCCGACAACACCTGGGGCGCGGGCTACCTGTACAAGCCGCTGGCGCACGGCGTCGACATCAGCGTCCAGGCCCTGACCAAGTATGTCGGCGGCCATTCCGACGCCTTCATGGGATCGGCCGCGGTGGCCGACAAGACGCTCGCGCGGAAGCTTGAGGACGGCGTCCACAACATGGGCTGGGCCGTTTCGCCGGAGGACGCCTATCAAATGCTGCGCGGCCTGCGGACCCTGCCCGTCCGCCTGGAACAGCAAGGGGGCGCGGCCCTGCGCATCGCCGCATGGCTGGCCCAGCAGCCTCAGGTCGCAGAGGTCATCCACCCCGCCTTGCCCGGCGCCCGCGATCACGAGCTGTGGAAGCGCGACTATACGGGCGCCTGCGGCCTGTTCGGATTTGTCCTGCGGCCCGCGCCGGAGCGGGCGGTGAACGCCTTTCTCGACGCCCTGGAGCTGTTTGGCCTCGGCTTTTCCTGGGGGGGCTTCGAGAGCCTGGCGATCTCCTGCGACCCGCAGCTCGGGAAGCGCAAGTCGACGCCCAAGTTCGCCGGCCCGCTCATGCGCCTGCATATCGGCCTGGAGCATCCCGACGACCTGATGGCGGATCTGCGGGCCGGCTTCGCGGCCTTCGACGCGGCGCTCTAGGGCTTCGCCATCCGGCTCATGAACAGGGCCGCGCGCTTGGTCTGCCGGTCCAGGCTCTTCAGGTCCATGGTCTCGCCGGCCGCGTGAGCCCCATCGCCGGCCGCGCCGAAGCCGATCAGGCCCGGCAGCAGGTCGCCGACGAAGCCGATGTCGCCGGCGCCGCGCTTCAGGGGATCGAGCTCGGCCATGGGCTCCAGTCCCAGGTCGCGGTTCACCTCGTTGAGTCTGGCCAGCAGCTTGCGCGATCCCTCGGTGGGCGCCATGGCGGGATAGCCGCCCTCCCCGAACGCGATCTCGGCCGTGGCGCCCGTCAGGGGCTGGCCGACGATAGCCTTCATCTTGGCGTGGATGCTGTCGGTCTGCGCGTTGGAAAGCGTCCGCAGATCGCCCTTTGCGACCGCCTGGCCCGCGATGATGTTGTTCTTGCCGAGCGCTGAAGCGCCGGTCTCGGAGGCGTTCTCAGCCGCGCTGGCGCCCGCGGCCATGTAGCCGACATTGAAGGTGGCGTTGACCTCGCGGGCCTCGCGCCGGAAGCCGTCGAGAATCCGAGCCAGCTCATAGGCCGCGCCGTATCCCGCCCCGTCGCTGAACACCCCTGAGGAGTGTCCGGACTCGGCGGTCACCTTGATCGTCCAGTCGGTCGACGAACGCCGGGCGATGGACGCCATGTCCTTGCCGTTCTCTCGGGCCAGGCTCTCGAACTCCAGGGCCATGTCGCTCGTCTTGGCCGCCGCCACCAGATCGGCGCGCGAGACGGAGATCGGCAGGCCTGCCCGCTCCTCGTCGCCTGTGAGCACGACGGTGATGTCGGCGTCCTTCAACGTCCCGGCCGCCTGCATGGCGCGCAGGGCGGCGATCATGATCACCAGGCCGCCCTTCATATCGTTGACCCCTGGGCCCTCGGCGACGTCGCCTCGGCGGACGTAGGTCCGGAATGGGCTGTCGGGCTCGAACACCGTGTCGAAGTGGCCGATCAGCAGCATGCGCTTGCCGCGCCCCGAGCCCTTGTGCGTCGCCACGATGTGACCGGCGCGGTCGACCGAGGTCATCGGAACCCATTTGACGTCGAAGCCCAGGGTCCTGAACTCGTCCTGCAGCAGGGCGCCGACCTTGGTCACGCCCGCCACGTTCAGGGTGCCGCTGTTCATGTTGACCAGCTTTTCCAGCAGGGCCAGCGAGCGCGCCTCCTCTGCGACGGAGGCGGCCACCAGCTTCTGCTCCTGAGGCGAAAGCCCCGCCGCCATGGCGGGCGAGGCGACGGTGAGCACTAGCCCTGCGAGGGCGGCGGTTACGCGGTGGCGGGTCAAGGACTTCTCCGGCGAACTGAAGGCGGTCGCGACCATCTCCGGCCCGCGCGTAGAACTCAAGCGTCAGGGCTCGCGCAGCTTGATGAAACGCCCCGGCCGGTCACAATCAGCGATCCGCAGCCAGGCAGGAACCCGACATGACCGATGCACCCGATACCCCCGGCAAGGCGCTGGTGGAGCTGGCCATCGCCGTGCCTGCCCGCGAGGTCTGGAACGCCCTGCGTGACCCCGTGCAGATCAACCGATGGTTCGGCTGGGACGCCGACGGCCTCGAGGCGGAAATTCAGTACATCTTCTTCGATCATGCCCAAGCCGACGACAGCGCCATGATCCTGAGCTTCAGCGGCATGCCCGACAGCTTCCAGATCGAAGCGCGCGGCGAGCATTGCGTCATCCGTCTGGTTCGGGTTGGAGCCGCTGGAGACGACAGCGATTGGGACGGCGGTCAGGAAGACATGACCGAGGGTTGGCTGGCCTTCCTCACCCAGCTGGCCTTCGCCATGGAACGCCATCGCGGCCAGGAACGACGGACCGTCTATCTGTCGGGCAAGCCAGCGCCGGGCGGGAACACGACATTGCCCCGCGCCCGGCTGGGGCTGGACGCCCTGGCGCATGTCGATCCGGGCGGCGACTACAGCCTGACCATCGGGACGGGTGAGACCCTGACAGGCCAGGTCTGGGCGCGCTCGCGCCGCCAGATCGCGTTGACGGTGGAGGCTTACGGCGACGGGCTGGTCCTGGTCACCGATCGCTCGACGCCGAACTCGCCGCCCGCCGGGAGCGGATCGGTGGTGGTCACCACCTACGACCTGGACGACGCTCGGTTTGCGGAGGTCTCCGCCCACTGGACTGAGTGGTGGCGCCAGCACTTCCCGCCGCCCGCGACCTAAATCACTTAACCAGAAAGTTGTGTGTTCTTGAGTGACACCCTATGCTAAACCATCTGGTTGAGGGCAATGACTCATGAGCGACGAAGCAAGGCTCCTCCGCGGCAAGGTGGCGGTGATTCACGGCGCGGGCGGCGCCATCGGCGGCGCGGTGGCGCAGGCCTTCGCCAAGGCAGGCGCCCAGGTTTTCCTGAGCGGCCGCAAACTTTCATCGGTCCAGGCCTGCGCGGACCAGATCACGGCGGCGGGCGGCTTTGCGGAGGCGGCCCAAGTCGACGCCCTGGACGAGGCCGCCATCGACCGGCATCTGGACGACGTCGTCGCCCGGGCCGGCCGGGTGGACATCGCCTTCAACGCCATCGGCGTCGACGCCCAGCAAGGCACCCTGCTGGCCGACCTGCCGCTGGAGGCCTTCACCCTTCCGGTCGCCACCCTGACCACCAGCCAATTCCTGACCGCCCGCGCCGCATCACGGCATATGGCTGCGCAGGGATCGGGGGTCATCCTGACCCTCTCGGCCTCCCCTGCCCGGCTGGCTGTCGGCATGACCGGCGGGCTCTGCGTCGCCTGGTCGGCGGTGGAAGCCTTGTCGCGCACCCTGGCGGCCGAACTAGGGCCCCACGGCGTCCGGGTCGTCTGCATCCGATCGCATCGCATCGTCGACACCATGGCCGAGGCCGACTTTCCGATGGAACGCGAAGCCTTCGTGGGCATGCTGAACGACATGACCCTGCTCAAGCGCACCCCCACCCGCGCCGACGTCGCCAACACCGCGGTGTTCCTGGCCTCAGACCACGCCGCGGCGATGACCGGGACGGTGGCGAACCTGACCTGCGGGATGAGCGTCGACTAGGGGAGCCGTGGCGCGCCCAGCAGGACTCGAACCTGCAACCGTCCGCTTAGAAGGCGGATGCTCTATCCGGTTGAGCTATGGGCGCCCTAGCGAAGTGGCGGTTCGCGGGGATAGGTCGCTGCGAAACTCGACGCAAGACTCCCCTCCATATTGCAAAAAGCCGCTCGCAATTGGTTAATCGTTGCGTACTGGAAATTCGCCTTTCTGTTCGATTCACATGGCCGGCCCCACGCTTCATATGGGCGTAGACAGCCTGTGAGCCAGCAGGGCTGGCATTGCTCTTGGAGAGTG
>NZ_JANOCX010000234.1:0-6256 GCF_031412415.1 Phenylobacterium sp. | reverse complement strand
CGCGCCCCCGCTTGATACCCCGACGGATCTAAATGGCGGGTATGGTTATGAAGGTCGCGTCCCGGCGAAAGCCGTCTTGGCGTCGCGTGTGACGGGCGCAAACGTCGACGCGGCGCGCGGGTCCTTGGGGGAGCCGGCGCGCCGCCGATGGGCGTGTCGTTCCATCGGGCCAAACACCGCGTCGAGGGACGGGAGATAGCGGCGTTCAACCTGACTGCAGCATCGCGCCCGCCGGCTGAACCCAGTCTGAACGCGGCGCGCGCCCGCCGTTCACCCGACAGAACGTCATCGAACTTTTACGCAAGCCGCTATAACCGACGAAGCACCCCTCGCCCAGCAAACCGGAGTTCTCCGATGAAGCCGTTCGCCTATCTCGCCGTCGCCGCCGTGGCCCTCGCCGCCTGCGGTCAGAAGACCGAGGGAGACGCCGCCAAGGCCGGTCCCAGCGCCAGCGGGCGCGACCAGGTCTGGGCCGCCGGCTCCTCGACGGTGTTCCCCTTCGCCACCCGCGTCGCCGAAAATGTCGCCAAGAGCGGCGGCGGCAAGGCCGCCAAGGTCGAATCGCTGGGCACCGGCGGCGGCTTCAAGCTGTTCTGCAGCGGAACCGGCGCGGCCTATCCCGACATCGCCAACGCGTCGCGCCAGATCAAGAAGTCCGAGTTCGAGCAGTGCGCCGCCAATGGCGTCACCGACATCGTCGAGATCAAGATCGGCTTCGACGGCATCGTGGTCGCCAACGCCAAGGGCGGCCCGACCTACAACCTCAAGCTCGACCAGCTCTACCGCGGGCTCGCCGCCGAACTCCCTGCCGGCGCCGCCTACGCCAAGAACACCGCCAAGACCTGGAAGGACGTCGACGCCGCCCTGCCGGCTCAGGCGATCCTGGTCTATGGACCGCCGCCCACCTCCGGCACGCGCGACGCCTTCTCGGAACTCGCCATGGAACAGGGCGCCCGCAAGATCCCGGCGCTTGAAGCCCTGCGCGGCTCGGACGAGGACGGCTTCAAGGCCAAGGCCCACACTGTCCGCAGCGACGGCGCCTGGGTCGACTCCGGCGAGAACGACAACGCCATCGTCCAGACCCTGACCAAGACGCCCAACGCCATCGGCGTGTTCGGTTACTCGTTCCTTGAGAACAACATGGACACCGTGAAGGCGGCCACCATCGACGGCGTCGCGCCGACCTTCGAGACCATCTCGAACGGCTCCTATCCGGTGTCGCGCTCGCTGTTCATCTACGTGAAGAAGGCCAATATCGGCGTCATCCCCGGCCTGCGCGAATATGTGGACGCCTTCGTCTCGGACGCGGCCACCGGCAAGGGCGGCTATCTGCAGCAGCGCGGCCTGATCCCGCTGGGCGCCGAGGAGCACGCCGCCCAGAAGGCTAGCGTCACCGAACTGAAGACGATCGCCGCGCCGGCGAAATAGGCCCTAGCCCTCCAGGGCTCCCGCTGCTTTGAGAGCGTCGATCTCGGCGCTCGAGAAGCCCCAGTCGCCCAAGGCCTCACGGTCGTGGGCGCCGATGCCAGGCGGCGGGCCCTGGATGGCGCCCGGCGTCGCCGAAAACCTGGGCGCCGGGGCGGGTTGGGTCACGCCCTCGACCTGAACGAAGGTCTGCCGGGCTACGTTGTGCGGATGTTTCGGGGCTTCATCGAGGTCCAGGATCGGCGCGAAACAGACGTCGGTCCCATCCATGATCGCGCACCACTCGGCTTGGGTCTTCCTGGCGATCACCTGGCTGAGCTTGTCGCGCAGCGAGTCCCAGCTTCCCCGATCCATCTGTTTGGCGAATTCGGGGTCCGTGATGCCGGTCTTCTCCAGCAGCAGGGCGTAGAACTGCGGCTCGATGGAGCCGATCGAGATCCACTTGCCGTCGGCGCATTGGTAAGTGTCATAGAAGTGCGCGCCGCCATCGAGCAGGTTCGAGCGCCGCTCTTCCTTCCAGATGCCGCTGGCCTTGAAGCCGTAAAACATGGCCATCAGCGAGGCCGCGCCGTCGCTCATCGCCGCGTCGATCACCTGCCCCTGCCCCGTCTCGCGCGCGTGGATCACCCCGGCCATCAGGCCGAACGCCAGATAGAGCGCCCCGCCGCCGAAATCGCCCACGAGGTTTAGAGGGGGAACGGGCTTTTCCTTCGTTCCCGTGGCGTGCAGCGCTCCGGTGATGGCGATGTAGTTCATGTCGTGCCCGGCGGCGTTGGCGTAGGGCCCGAACTGGCCCCAGCCGGTCATGCGGCCGTAGACCAGCTTGGGATTGCGCGCCATCGCCACCTCGGGCCCAAGACCCAGGCGCTCCATCACCCCGGGCCGAAAACCCTCGAACACCGCGTCGGCGGTCTCCATCAGCTTCAAGCAGGTCTCGATGGCGGCGGGATTCTTGAGGTCCAGCGCGACTGAACGTCGGCCCCTGGCTGTGATGTCGGCGGGTGACGAGCGCCCAGGACCCTTGCGGTCGACACGCACCACGTCGGCGCCCAGGTCCGACAGCAACATGCCGCAGAACGGCCCTGGCCCGATCCCGGCGAATTCCACGACCTTCAGGCCGGTCAACGGTCCCTGGCGCATGCAAGCTCTCCCTAGATTTTCGCCGATCCTAGACGCGATTACGCCCCGTCAGCCAAACGTCAGCCGCCGCCCGGCAGGGACTGGCCGTCGTCGATGGTGATCAAGGTCCCGGCGATGGCGCGCGCGGCGGGCCCGCACAGCATCGTCAACGTCGCGTCGAGGTCAGTGGCTTCCATCAGCCTGCGGCGCGGGAAGCCCTTGAGCTGCTTCTGACCGCCTTCGGTGGCCCACCAGGACGCGTTGATGTCGGTCTCGATATAGCCGGGCGCGATGGCGTTGACGGCGATTCCGCGTCGCGACCACTCCCGCGCCAGGCTGCGGGTCAGCATGGCGACGGCCGACTTCGACGCATTGTAGGCCGACAGCCCCGGCAAGACCGTATGGCTGGCGATCGAGGCGATGTTGACGATCCGCGCGGTCCCGGCCGCCGCTACCCCCGAGGCGAGCATGCGCACAGCCGCCTGCTGAGCGGAGAAGAACACGCCACGCACGTTAACGTCGAAGGTTCGATCCCACTCCTCGATGGTCAGGTCCAGGGCCAGCCCCTCTCCGCCCACCCCGGCGTTGTTGACCAGGATCGAGATGGGTCCGAGCGCGGCTTCGATCTCGTCGAAGGCCGGGCCGATGGACTGGGCATCGGCCACGTCCAGCTTGAGTGCAATGGCGCGGCCTCCGCTCGCGACGATCTCGGCGGCCACGGCCTCGACCATGTCCAGCCGCCTCGCGGTGAGCGCCACCGCGGCGCCATTGGCCGCCAGCAACCTGGCGAAGTGCGCGCCCAGGCCGCCTGACGCGCCCGTCACCACGGCGGCAAGTCCCGTCAGCGTCTGATCCATCCCAAGCTCTCCCTCTCCTGCGACGCCGGCGCGCTGTCGTCGGCGCGCGGCGCCTGTATAGTCTCCGGGCGCTTCGATTCCCGCCCATCCTGGGCGTGGAACCCGGAGGGGATGGCGTCAAGGGTTCTGGAATGGCGGCTAGCGTCCAGGCGCGCGTCTTGATTGTCGCGCGGGATGACGCCCTGGCGGGTCCGCTCGCCGAGGGCCTGGACCGCCTGGGCTGGCGCACCGTCACGGCGCGCGGGCCCTACGCGGCGCTCGCGGCCCTGGCCGATCTCAACATCGAGGCCGCGATCATCGACCTGGCGAGCGGGGGTCATGAAGCCCTGACCATGGCCCGCCGTCTCAAGGCCGCCTGCGCGCCGCGTCGTCTGCCCGTGGTGGCCATCGGCGATCCCGAACCCGAGCTGGAAAGTTACGACTTCGACCTGACGCTCGCGGCCCCGATCCATCCCGCCCAGGCCGTGCTGCGGCTTGAGACCCTGGTCCGCACCGCCGTCGCCGAGGAGGAGTTCGAGCTTCGTCGCACCAGCTTCGCCGATCGCGGCGGCTGGCTAGACCTGCCCGACCCGGACGCCAGCCCGTTCCAGGTGCTGGCCATCGGCGAGCCGGCGCCCCAGTTCCTCGCGCTCTCAAACGCCCTGACGCGCTGCGGCGCGGAGGTGGTGGGCGCCTTCACCGCCTATACGGCCTTCGACTACTTGCACGAGCGGTCCTTCGACGCCGTGGTCCTGTGGGCGGGCGACAACAGCCAGGAGGCGCTGTCCATCGCCGCCGGCATGCGCCGGAACACGCGCCTCTATCACACGCCCGCCCTGCTCTACATGCGCCAGGAGAGCTACGTGACCATGTCGGAGGCGTATCATCGCGGCGTTTCCGACGTCGCCTCGCCGGAAACCGCCGAGACCGAGACCGCCAAGCGGGTGATCGAGCTGGCCCGCAGCTATCGCCGTCAGACCGCCATCCGCAAGGCGTTGGAGAAGGCCCGCTCGTCAGGCCTGATGGACGCGGCCACCGGGCTCTTCACCCGCGATCTCTTCGCCCATCACCTGGGGCGCCTGGCCCAGGCTTCCCGCCTACGCAACCGGCCACTGTCGGTCTGCGTGCTGAAGGTCGCCGAGAAGCAGGACATCGGCGCGGCGCGCGCCGGCGGATGGCTGGACCGCGCCATCCCCCAGATCGGCTCGATGGTGGGCCGCCTGGTTCGCGTGGAGGACACCGCCGCGCGCCTGAGTCCCGAGGTCTTCGCCCTGGCCCTTCCCGCCACGCCGCAAGCCGCCGCGCGGGCGGCCGGCGAGCGGATCGCCGCGGTGATCGGCTGCACGGCCTTCGAGGCCGGCGACGGCAAGCCGCCCTTCGTCATCGAGTTCGATATCGGCGTGGCCGAGGTCGGCGGCGCCGAGGGGGCCGGCAAGGCCCTGGAAGAGGCCGCGGCAAGGGCTCACCAGCAGGCGAGCTGATGCTCACGTGACCGGCTTGGCCGCCGCCGAGGCGTCCTGAAGGCTCTTGCCGATGACCTGCAGCTCCTTACCCTTGACGCTGAGCGCCGCCCCGCAGCGAACCAGATCGGTTTGGATGTCGGCCTCGGTCATGGTCGCGACCGTGGCCTTGAACGCGGGCTCCAGGGCCATGCCCGGCTCACGCCCCTCGACCCTGCCCAGGAAATAGAGAAGTCCCATGGCGGCGTCCTTGCTGGCGTCGGGCGCGCCCGACTGGGCGGCCATGAAGGCGATCGCCGCGGCGCACCTCATGTCCCGCACGGTCTCGGCCTGCTGGGCCTGAGCGCTTCCCGCCAATGCGAGCGACACGCTCAGCGACGCGCCGATGAGAACTGATTTCATGTGACCCCCTGATCCACCGGGCCAGCCTAGTGCGGCGCTCAGGCGGCCGCCAGCTTGGCGAGTTCGCTCAGCACCCGCTCGGCCGCGCCCAGGCGCTGTTCGGGGGTCTCCCACTCGCCCCGCACCACCACCTTGTGGTCGGGACGAATGCGCCAGGCGACCTGGTTCTTTTGGATGAAGCCCATCAGGCCCATGGGGTTCTTGAAGTCGTCGCCGCGGAAGCTGACAACGGCGCCCTTGGGGCCGACGTCGATCTTGGCGACGTTGGCTTCCCGGCACAGGCCCTTGATGGCCACGACCTTCAACAGCTGGCCGGCCTCGGGCGGCAGCGGGCCGAAGCGATCGATCATCTCGGCGGCCAGAGCCTCGCGGTCGCCGGACTTCTCGGCGTCGGAGAGGCGGCGGTAGAGCGACAGACGGACATTTAGGTCCGGCACATATTCCTCTGGGATCAGCACGGCTGCGCCGGTGTTGATCTGCGGCGACCAGCCGCGATCCGTCGCCCCGTCGCCCTTGCCGGCCAGGGCCTTCAGCTCGTTGACCGCGTCCTCCAGCATCTGCTGGTACAGCTCGACGCCGATCTCGCGGATGTGGCCCGACTGCTCCTCGCCCAGCAGGTTGCCACCGCCGCGCTGATCCAGATCGTGGCTGGCGAGCTGGAAGCCCGCGCCCAGGCTGTCGAGGGACTGCAGCACCTTCAATCGGCGCTCGGCCGAGAGCGTGATCTGCTTCTCCGCGGGCGTGGTCAGATAGGCGTAGGCCCGCGCCTTGGCCCGACCAACCCGGCCGCGCAGCTGGTACATCTGAGCCAGGCCGAACATGTCGGCCCGATGGATGATCATGGTGTTGGCGGTGGGGATATCCAGCCCGCTCTCGACGATGGTGGTCGACAGCAGGACGTCGTACTGGCCGTCGTAGAAGGCGGTCATCACCTCCTCGAGTTGGGTCGGGGCCATCTGGCCGTGGCCCACGACGAACTTCACCTCGGGCACCTGCTCGCGGATGAACCGCTCC
>NZ_JANOCX010000233.1:0-14363 GCF_031412415.1 Phenylobacterium sp. | reverse complement strand
CCCACCAGGGCGCCCAGGCCCCCCAGGATTGCCGCGCCCAGCCCAAACGCATTGGCCATCTGCCCGTCTCCTCGTCTGTGAACAGCTACGGAGCCGGCCCCACCGTGGACGCGTCCGGAGCCTCCACCAGGTCGCCATAGGCGCGCCAGGTGGCCAGGCCGAGCCAGGGGAAGACGATCACCAGGGCGAGGAAGCCGGTGAGGAGGGTCGAGAGGGTCAGGGCCGCGATCAGCAGGGCCCAGAGGATCATCGGCCCGAAATTGGCGGCCACGGCGCGGAAGCTGGTGATGGTGGCGGCGAAGACGCTGGTTCGACGGTCCAGGAGCATGGGGGCCGAGACCACCACCAGGCCATAGGTGAGAAAGGCCAGCGCCCCGCCGATCAGGGAGCCGACGATCAGCATGCGATGGCCTTCCGGCGTGTAGAGCGCGAAGTCCGCCAGGGTCTCCACCGTGCGGTAGATGACCCAGGTCGACAGGCCGTAGACGATCTGGGCGATCTGCAGCCAGAAGAAGAAGATCATCAGCAGGGCCAGGCCCAGTATGGCGACGTCGGCCGAGAGCGCCCGGGGCACGAACAGCATGCGGGCCAGCGTCGGGCGCTCGCCACGGGCCAACAGGGCGCCGGCCTCGTAGAGCCCCATGGCCAGCATGGGCGCCACGAAGACAAAGCCGCAGGTCAGGGCGAAGACCCAGAAGGCGCCGCCTGTGGCCACGAAGCTCAGGGTCATCCCCAGACTGAAGGCCGTCAGCGCCAGGCCGTAGGCCAGCAGGGGCGGCCAGGCGCGCCAGAGATCCTTCCAGGCGCCCCCCAGCCAGCGGAACGGCGCGGCCATGCCGATACGCCTCACCCGCAGCAATCCGCCCGATGACGTCATGGTCCCTCCCCCGCACGTCGGCGTCGTTGCGCCGCGGCGCTCCCAGGGTCGGGTGCGGAAGGCCCCGGCCGCATTGCGCCAGATCAAAGCGCGTCATCGCACCGCGGTCCGTGCGCTCAAACTTGCGCCACCGGCGACATTCCTGCGTCCACTCGACGCTTTTCCGTCTCCGTTCCGACGTCCAAAGCTGCTAGGGAGCGGTCAAGACGGCCGGGCTGGCCGCAGCCGCCCGGCTGGGCGGGAGTTTCGGGAGGGACGTGAGGGCCGATGGCCGCACCAGGCATCGCCATTCGAGGACAACGGAGCCTGCTGCGGCAGATCCGCGAGGCCCTGGCCGGCGGCGGGCCCGCGCAGTCACGCCTGGACATGGTGGTGCGCATCATCGCGCGCTCGATGGTGGCCGAGGTCTGCTCGCTCTACATGCGCGGCGGCGCCAACGACATGGAGCTGTTCGCCACCGAGGGCCTGGACCCCACCGCCGTCCACGTCACCCGTCTGAAACCCGGCGAGGGCCTGGTGGGCGAGATCATGCGCCTGGGCCGGCCGCTGAACCTGTCTGACGCGCCGAACCATCCGGCCTTCTCATATCGCCCGGAAACCGGCGAAGACCCCTTCCACGCCTTCCTGGGCGTGCCCCTGTTGCGCGGCGGCCGGGCGATCGGCGTGCTGGTGGTGCAGAACCGCACCGAGCGGGTCTATGTCGACGACGAGGTCGAGGATCTGCAGATCGTCGCCATGGTCCTGGCCGAGATGGTGGCCGGCGGGGAGCTGATCTCCGAGGGCGAACTGAAGGGCGTCGAGCTCGCCCCGCACAAGCCCGAGCGTCTGAAGGGCGCCAAGTTCGCCGACGGCCTGGCGATGGGCGTCGCGGTGCTGCACGAGCCGCCGGTGGCGCCCTCGCAGCTCCTGGCGGACGACGTGGTGGCCGAGGAGGCGCGGCTCGAGACCGCCATCTCCAGCCTCCAGGCCCAGATCGACGAAATGCTGGACGGACAACACGGCAAGCTGGCCGATGTCTCCTATGAGGTGCTCGACACCTACCGCATGTTCGCCCACGACCGCGGCTGGAACCGCGGCCTGCAGGACGCGGTGCGCAACGGCCTGACCGCTGAAGCGGCGGTGGAACGGGTGCGGTCCGAGCACCGGGCCCGCCTCGGTCAAGCGCGCGACCCCTACCTGCGCGAGCGCCTGCACGACTTCGAGGACCTGGCCGACCGGTTGCTGCGCCACCTGTCGGGCGACGCCCATTCGACGCGCGAACTGCCTGAGAACGCGATCCTGATCGCGCGCAACCTCGGTCCCGCCGACCTGCTGGAATACGACCGCACCAATCTGAAGGGGCTGCTGCTGGAGGAAGGCTCCTCGGCCAGCCACGCGGCCATCGTGGCGCGCGCCCTGGACATCCCCTGCGTCGGCCGGCTCTCGGGACTTCGCGACCGGGTGTCGGAGGGCGATGCGGTCATCGTCGACGCCGAGACCGGCGAGGCCTATCTGCGCCCGCGCCTCGACGTGGTGAAATCGTTGAAGGCCCGCTTGGAAGTCCGCCTTCAGCGCCGCGCCGAGTTCGCCAAACTTCGCGACACGCCGGCCTTCACCCGCGACGGCGCCAAGATCACCCTGCTGATGAACGCCGGCCTGGACGTCGATCTCGACATCCTGGGCGAGACAGGCGCGGAGGGCATCGGCCTGTTCCGCACCGAGTTCCAGTTCATGGTCGCCGAGGAGATGCCGCGCTTCAACGCCCAGACGGCCCTGTATGGCCGAGTGATGGACGCGGCCGGCGACATGCCGGTCACCTTCCGCACCCTGGATCTCGGCGGCGACAAGGTGCTGCCCTACATGGAGGCCGAGCGCGAGGAGAACCCCGCCCTGGGCTGGCGCGCCATCCGCATGGGACTGGACCGCCCCGCCCTGCTGCGCCTGCAACTGCGCGCCCTGATCGCCGCGGCGCGCGGCCGGCCGCTGCGGATCATGTTCCCGCTGGTGGCCAGCGTCGACGAGTTCCGCGCCGCCCGCGCCCTGGTCGATCACGAGGTGGCCTGGGCCCAGCGCCGCGGCCGCCCGGCGCCGTCACGGCTGGACGTCGGCGCCATGATCGAGGCTCCGGCCCTGATCTGGCATCTAGACGCCCTGCTGCCCATGACCGACTTCGTCAGCGTCGGCACCAATGACCTGATGCAGTACCTGTTCGCCGCCGACCGCGGGAACCCGCGCGTCGCCGACCGCTACGACATGCTGTCGCCGCCCTTCTTGCGCGCCCTGGAGAGCATCCAGAGCGCCTGCGCCGAGACCGGAACCCCGGTCTCGGTCTGCGGTGAGATGGGGGGGCGGCCGCTGGAGGCGTTTGTCCTTGTGGCGCTTGGGTTTGAGCGCCTTTCGATGCCCCCGGCCGGGATCGGTCCGGTCAAGCAGATGGTGCTGTCCTGCGATCGCGAGGCGGCCCGCCGCGGCGTCTCGGCCCTGATCAAGGGATCTGCAGGCTCGATCCGCAACGAGATCGAGACCCTCGCGCGAAAATTGTACCTCGCCATCTGAGAGCATCAGCTCTTCGAGCTTGGCCATTGGTCACAATTTCGATCCGGGTCGACCTTCAAAAGTCGGGTCGCCGAGGCGCCGGGGGCAAGGTCTCGCGGCCTTGCCGCGGCGCAATAGCACATTGAATTCCGTGGCCAAAACTGCTAGTCGCAACAGTCTATTAAAGACTGTGTGGCATCAGATCGGGCTGTCTTCGCGCGCCTCTGGCCGCGGATGAGAGAAGGGGCTTCGGGTAGCCATGCCGCTCGATACTGGCCGGGTTACAGATCTGCATTTGCGGAGCGATGGGCCTGTCGATCCCGGCCCGGTTGAATCCCACATGCCCGGCTTGAACAGCGGCCCCAATATTGGCGCGGCCCTGAAGGCCGTGCGCGAGTCGCGCGGGCTGAGCGTCGAATCCCTGGCCGACACCACCCGCATTCGCCGGGCCTATCTGGCGGCCATCGAGGAGATGCGGCTGGAGCAGCTCCCGTCGCGCCCCTTCACCATCGGCTATGTTCGGGCCTACGCCAACGCACTCGGCCTGGACGGCGAGGCCGCCGTCGAACGCTTCAAGCTCGATGAACCGACGCCCGACACCGCCCTGCGCGAGCCCGTCGGCGTCGGGCACGAGAAGGACCCGCGCCTGACCCTGATCCTGATCGTCGGAACCCTGATGATCGGCGCCATCGTCCTTTGGAACGTCGCCCAGCGGGCGATGGGCGACCAGGCTCAGCCGGCCCATACGGCGCCGCAGACCTCGGCGCTCAGCCAGGCGGCGGCCACGCCGTCCGGCCCGGTGTCCCTCGGCGCGCCCTTGCCCGCGCCGGTGGAGTCCACCACGCCCACGCCTTACGAAACGCCCGGCCTGGCCGACGCCACGGCGGCCGGCGGCTCCTCCGACGCCGTGGAGGCGGCGAAGCTGGCGGCCAAGATCAATCCGGCGGTTCCGGCGGCCCAGCCAACCGAGACATTGGCGCCTGCCTTCGTGGCCAGTGGCGCGGTCTACGGCGCCGAACCCGGCCTGTCGGTGGTGACGCTGCAGGCCCGCAGGTCGGCGTCGCTGATCGTGCGCGGCGGTGACGGCGCCGTCTACTTCGCCCGCCAGCTCTCAGCCGGCGAAGCCTACCGCGCCCCGGCGCTCAAGGGATTGACGGTGGAGGTCTCAGACCCCACCGCCGTCCAGGTGTTCGTCGGCGGCCAGTCCAAGGGTCTTCTGCCGGCCACCACCGCCTCGCTGGAAAAGCTCGCCCTCTAGACGCCGGCCCCTCGCCTAGGGCCTGAGGTCCGTCGCGGCGCGGTAGCTGCCGTCCATGTAGAATGGGGTGGAGGCGTGCTCGTGGACGATCTTCCACGCGCCCTCGATCCGGCGCAGGCCGAGCGTGGATCGGAACCAGATGTCGACCACCTCTCCGTCGGTCTTGGCGCCGGTCATGTGGACGAGGCCATAGGCCAGGGCCAGGTCGCCCGAGACCTCGATGTGCTGGTCGGACGCCTCGGAGACGATCGGCGTGGCCCAGGTGGCGTACCATTGCTCCAGGCCCGAGCGGTCGCGGGTGCGGCCGATAGCGTGGGCCAGCGGCGGGGCGAGATCGTAGCTCACCACATCGTCGGCGAGGACGGCGACGGAGGCGAGCGGGTCGCGGGCGTGGAGGGCGTCGGCGCGGGCCTGCAGCAGGTCGCGGATCTGTTCGGCGTCGGTCATGGGTCTCTCCTGTGGAATGGACGTGACGCCACGCGGCGTCGCCCCGAGGACGCGGCGGGCCGCCAAGCCCCCGACATTTCGCGCGGCGCATTTTTTCTGATCGGCGCCGATGCGCGCGCGGGCTTGGGGATCGCGGCGAAATCCCCTATTTTCCGGACGCCATGAGCACACAAGATCACACCCATCTCCGTCCCTGGCGCGCCGTCGCGCGCCGTCCCTCGCGCAAGATCCGGGTGGGGAATGTCGAGGTGGGGGGCGATGCTCCGATCACCGTGCAGTCGATGACCAACACGCTGACGGCCGACGCCGCGGCGACCATCGACCAGATTCGGCAATTGGAGGAGGCCGGCGCCGACATCGTCCGGGTCTCGTGCCCCGACGAGGCCTCGACCGCGGCGTTGGGCACGATCGTCAAGGCCTCGAAGGTCCCGATCGTCGCCGACATCCACTTCCACTACAAACGCGGGATCGAGGCCGCCAAGGCGGGCGCGGCCTGCCTGCGGATCAATCCGGGCAATATCGGCAACGCGGCGCGCGTCCGCGAGGTCATCCAGGCGGCCCGCGATCATGGCTGCTCCATGCGCATCGGCGTCAACGCCGGCAGCCTGGAGCCGCACCTGTTGGAGCGCTATGGCGAGCCCTGCCCCGAGGCCATGGTGCAGAGCGCGCTCGACCACGCCAAGATCCTGCAGGACCACGACTTCCACGAGTTCAAGATCAGCGTGAAGGCGTCGGACGTCTTCATGACAGTGGCCGCCTATCAGCAGCTCGCCGAGGCCATCGACTGCCCCCTGCATGTGGGCGTGACCGAGGCCGGCGCCCTGCGCAACGGCACGGTGAAGTCGGCCATCGGCATGGGCAATCTGCTTTGGGCCGGCATCGGCGACACCATCCGGGTCAGCCTGGCCGCCGATCCCGTCGAGGAGATCAAGGTCGGCTTCGACATCCTGAAATCGTTGGGCCTGCGCCATCGGGGCGTCAACATCATCGCCTGCCCGTCCTGCGCGCGGCAGGGGTTCAACGTGATCAAGACCGTGGAGACCCTGGAAGCGCGGCTGGCGCACATCTCCCAGCCCATGAGCCTGTCGATCATCGGCTGCGTGGTGAACGGTCCGGGCGAGGCCCTCATGACCGACATCGGTTTCACCGGCGGCGGCAAGGGCGCGGGCATGGTCTACATGGCCGGCAAGGCCCATCACAAGATGGACAACGAGGCGATGGTCGAACACATCGTCGAGCTGGTGGAAGCCAAGGCCGCCGAGCTCGCCAAGGCCCAGGACCTGGCGCTCGCAGCGGCCGAGTAGCGCAACCGCCCTTCACCGACTGTTGGCGATCGCCGCTTAATCTCTCGAAGATCAGTAGAGTGAGGCGTTCGCTTGACATCCCCCGCCACCGACAACCGTCGCGCCGTCGTTCGCGTCCTGGGCCACGAGATCCTGCGGACCCTGAGTTCCATGGCCCGCCTGCACGACGGCGACATGATCGCCCTGCTGATCTTCACCGGCATCTGGACGATCAACAGCCAGCACCTGATCGGCGAGACCAACCGCTACGCTGCGCTGCGCGACATCCCGCCCGACAGCCAGCGACGGCCGGCGACCCTGGGCGAGTTGGGGCGGCTGGTGGCCATCCCCGAGCCGATACTGAGAGACTATGTCGAGCGTCTCATCGAACAGGGGCGGGTCGAACGGACCTCGGCGGGCCTGCTCGTCCCCTCGGCGGTGTTCACTCAGTCCGAGATGCTGGACGCCTCGAACGAGCTCTATACGGACCTTGTGACCATGGTGTCGGCGTTGCGCGACGCGGGTTTCCGGTTCGGCGAAGCGGCCTGACGTCCGAAGATTGCAGGGTTGTCACGAAAATGACGCCCCCGTCACCCTTGCGCAGGACGCCAAGGCTTGCTTAGGTTCGCCGCCTAATCAGGGAGGGACACCATGTCCGCGGACGGCAACTGGAAGATCACCATTAATTCGCCCATGGGCGCTCAGGAAGTCGAGGCGGTCATCACCACGAGCGGCGACACCTTCACGGGCTCCACCAAGGGCCGCATGGGTGAGCAGACGATCGAAGGCAAGGTGAGCGGTGACACGCTGACCTGGTCCAGCTCGATCACCCAACCCATGCCCATGACGCTGGAATTTTCGGCGACGGTGTCGGGCGACACCATGAGCGGCAACGTGAAGCTGGGCGCCTTCGGGTCGGCCCCGCTGACCGGCGTTCGCGCCTAAGCGACTTCGCGACAGCGACGTTGAAGGCCCCCGTCGCGAGGCGGGGGCTTTTTTCGTTTGTTTGGCTTCTTGGCGCGACGGCGCTAGAGGAAGCCTCCTCTTTTCAACCCCGGTGATCAGACCCCGTGCAACTTCCCCAGGCCAGACTGGATCAGGTGCTCGACCGCTTCCGCGAGATCGAGGCGCGGATGGGGGCGGCGACCGAAGGCCCGGAGATCGTCAGGCTCTCGAAGGAGCACGCCGAGCTGAAGCCGGTGGCCGACGCGGTCATGGCCGTGGCCCGCGCGCGCGACGAGATGCCGGAGCTGGAGGAGATGGCCCGGGCCGGCGACCCAGAGATGGCGGGCCTGGCCCAGGAAGAGCTTCAGGCGCTGAACGACAGCCTGCCGGAACTCGAACGCCAGGTCGCCCTGCTGCTGGCCCCCAAGGACAAGGACGAGAACGCCTCGGCCATCCTGGAAGTCCGCGCCGGCACGGGCGGCGACGAGGCCGCCCTGTTCGCGGGCGACCTGTTCCGCATGTACCAGCGCTACGCCCAGGCCCAGGGTTGGAAAGTGGAGATCGACTCCGTCTCCGAGGGCGAGGTGGGCGGATACAAGGAAATCATCGCCTCCATCAATGGCGACGGGGTGTTCGGCAAGCTGAAGTTCGAAAGCGGCGTGCACCGGGTTCAGCGGGTGCCCGACACCGAAGCCGGTGGCCGCATCCACACCTCGGCCGCCACCGTGGCCGTCCTACCCGAGGTCGAGGACGTGGAGATCGACATCCGCGATCAGGACCTGCGCATCGACACCTATCGCTCGTCGGGCGCCGGCGGGCAGCACGTCAACAAGACCGACTCGGCCGTGCGGATCACGCACCTGCCCACCGGCATCGTGGTCACCAGCTCCGAGAAGTCGCAGCACCAGAACCGCGCTCGGGCCATGAAGGTCCTGCAGGCGCGGCTCTACGATCAGCAGCGCGAAGCCCTGGACTCGGCCCGCGCCGACGCCCGCAAGACCCAGGTAGGTTCCGGCGACCGCTCGGAGCGCATCCGCACCTACAATTTCCCGCAGGGCCGCGTGACCGACCACCGCATCAACCTGACGCTCTACAACCTGGCCAAGGTCATGGAGGGCGAAGGCCTCGCCGACGTGATCAACCCGTTGATCGCCGAGGATCAGGCCGCGCGGTTGTCGGCCTTGGAAGACGAGTTCGGCTGACGTTTCAGCGCTCCGCTCACGCGCCCGGCCTGCTGTGTGATCTTCGAGATGTCCAGGTGGAAGGCCAGGCCGACCGTGTCGGCCATGGCCGCGCCGCGGGCGCCCATGGCCTGTTCGGGACCCGTGGTGGAATCCAGCGCCGTCTGATGCTCGATCTCGGCGTTCAGCTCGGCGCCGATCAGCACGACCATCACCGAGAACCAGATCCACATCATGAATCCGATCGCCGCGCCAAGGGCTCCATAGGTGGCGTCGAAATGGGCTACGCTGTTGACATACCAGGAAAATCCCAGGGACCCGCCCAGCCACAGACAGGCAGCCACGATCCCACCCAGGGACACCCAGCTCCAGCGGGCGCGCGCCCGGCACGGCGCGTAGCGGTAGACGATCGAAAACCCACCGGCCGCGATGGTTAGGAGAACCAGCCAGCGCAGCGGGACCCAGACCGCGGCCAGGACGGTCAGGCCTAGTCGCTCGAACGCCACGGGCGCGGCCACCAGGGTCGAGGTCATCACCACAAGGAAGACCAGGGTGGCGAAGGTGAAGCTGTAGGTGAGCACCGTCAGTCGGACCACGCTTCGCTTCTCTTCCTCATCATAGGCAATGTTCAGGCCGTGGAAGAGCGCCTTCATACCTGCGTTCGCCGTCCAGACCGAGAATAGCAGGCTCACCAGGAAGGCCACGGAGAGAGAGGCTGGCGGACGGAGGGCCAGGCGCACCATTTGGTCTCCGACGATGCTCACCACCTCGCGGGGAAAGACCGTCGACATCTCGTTCAACTGCTGCTGCACCGCGCCGAGATCGGCGAAGATGCCGTATAGCGATACGAACACGCCGATCGCCGGAAACAGGGCCAACAGCGTATAGAAGGTCACCCCGCCGGCCACCGAGGGAAGTCGGTCACGACCAATCTCCTGATAGGTGCGCCAGGCGATATCCTTCCAACCCTTCGCCGGTATGTGATGGGGTCCCTGGGCGAGGCGCCCGCGTCCTGGCTCGGCGGCTTCGAAGGCTGGCGGCGCGGCGGTGGCCTCGACGCTCATCCCAGGGCGCGGCGGCAAGCCTCGACGCCGCCACAGCTCCGTCATGGCGACAAGCGCGATCCAGGGCGCGACCCGGAAGGCCAACGACCCGACGCGGCGCACGACGCGATCGGTTCTGCGGTCCAAGCTCGGCCTCCCATTCGACGCTCAAGCCTCAACACCCGAGGTCCGGCACCGTTCCTGGCGGCTTACCGATCCGTCATTGGACAAGTCGCGCGCGGCTTGCCTTCATCCGCGCTCTTCGGGAGTGACCGCATGAGACACCTGACCTTGATCATCCTGGCCATGGGCCTGGCCTTCGGCGGCGCCGCCATGGCCGCCGAGCCCGTCGGCCTCTGCCACTTCGGGACCTATCGCCTGGCCGACGGCCAACTGGTCGATGTGGGGCCAACCACGGACGGCATGCGCTGGCGCAGGATGGACGGAACCACCGGCAAGAACGTCAAGGGCGCCGACGGCGTCTGGACCAGCCGCCTGGGCTGGACCGAGCGGCCAGATGGGATCACGGCGACCTTCGGCGACTGCGCGCAGGACACCATCACCTTCGCCGGAAAAGCCGGCCGCAAGCTGAGGTTCGAGGTTCAGGACACGCGGTTCCAGGGCGACGGCGTCGCCCTGCGCGGCCGACTGGTCCTGCCGCCGGGCGAGGGCCCGGTCCCCATCGCCATCCTCGTGCACGGCTCGGAGAGCAATTCGGCCGTCGACAACAACTCCACCCAACGCATCTGGCCGGCCAACGGAGTGGGGGTCTTCGTCTACGACAAGCGCGGCACCGGTGGGTCGGACGGCCGCTACAACCAGGACTTTCGCCAACTGGCCCGCGACGCCGCCGCGGCGGTCAAGGAAGCCCGGCGCCTCGCGGGCAAGCGCGCCGGGCGGGTCGGTCTGGACGGCGGCAGCCAGGGCGGATGGATCGCGCCGCTGGCCGCGACGCTCACCCCGGTCGATTTCGTCGTCGCCCGGTTCGGCTTGGCCGAGGGCGCCCTGGCCGAGGACCGCGGCGAGGTCATGCAGGGTCTGACCGACAAGGGCCACGGCCCCGAGGTGCTGGCCAAGGCGCGCGAGATCACCGACGCCACGGGCAAGGTCATGGCCAGCAACTTCACCGACGGCTGGGCCGAACTGGACGCCGTGCGCAAGCGCTACGGCGCCGAGCCCTGGTTCAAGGACATCAAGGGCGAGTTCAGCGGCCAGATCCTGGCCGCGCCCGAGGCTGCCGGGCGCATCGCCGGGCCCTTCTTCAACCAGGGAACCTCGTGGGACTACGAGCCCCTGCCCGTCCTGCGCGCGCTGGATACGCCGATGCTTTGGATCCTGGCCGGGTCCGACCGCGAGGCGCCGCCCGCCGAGACCCGACGCCGGCTGGTCATGCTGGCCCGCGAGGGCCGGCCGGTCCAGGTGCTGGAGTACCCCAACACCGATCACGGCATCGTCGAGTTCGAGACCGCCCCGGACGGCAAGCGGACACCCACCCGCTACGCTGACGGCTACTACCGCGCGGTGATCGACTTCACGAAAACCGGCCAGCTGCCCGGCCGCTACGGGGCGGCGCTGCGCCTGACGGACCGCGCCGGACGCTGATCGACGCGGCGCGCTTGAACTGTGGCGAAGGTTGCGGCTACCAGAGGCCATGACCGGTCATATCGCCGCCCTCTATCGTCACCCCGTCAAGGGCTTCACGCCCGAACGGCTGGATCACGCCGACCTGACGATCGGCGGGCCGTTCCCCTGCGATCGGCTCTATGCCGTCGAGAACGGGCCATCGGGCTTCGATCCGGCCGCGTCGGCCTTTGTCTCCAAGCAGAAATTCGCGGTGCTGGCGGCGATCCCGGAGGTCGCCATGGCGCGGACCGCCTATGACGAGACGACCCACACCCTGCGCGCCACGGCGCCGGGTCAGCCTGACTTCGAGGCGCCCATGGCCGAAGCTGCTGGTCAGGCCGCCTTCGCCATCTGGCTCGCGGGCCTGCTGGGAGAGGCCGCGCAGGGACCCTTGCGGGTCATCGAGGCTCCTGGTCACCGGTTCATGGACCACCCCCTCGGCCACGTCTCGATCATCAACCTGGCCACGGTGCGCGATCTTGAAGCGAAGATTGGGCGGCCCCTCGATCCCATGCGATTCCGCGGCAATGTCTATGTCGAGGGCTGGCCCGCCTGGGTCGAGAATGGATGGGCCGGCCGCGAGCTGATGGTGGGGTTCGCCCGCGCAAAGGTCTACAAGCCCATCGTCCGCTGCGCCGCCACCCACGTCGACCCGACGACGGCCGAGCGCGACATGGATGTGGTCAAGGCGCTGTTCGACAACTACGGCCACATGAACCTGGGCATCTATGTCCACGTCACCGATGGCGGTCGACTGACCGTCGGCGACGCTTGCACCGAACCGGAAGCGCCGGAATGACCCTGAACCTGTTGCAGGCCTGGCAGACCGCCAAGGCGCGGCTCGACGCCGCGGGCCTGGCCAGCCCGGTGATCGACGCGCGCCTGATGGTCGAGGCCGCCGCCGACGCTTCTCGCGCCGACATCGTCACCGATCCCTACCGCCCGCTGACCCCTGAGCAGGAGGCGACGCTCACCGACTATCTGGCGCGGCGCGAACGGCGCGAACCGGTCAGCCACATCCTAGGCCGCAAGGGCTTCTGGAAGATCATGCTGACGGTGACGCCCGACGTGCTGACGCCGCGCCCGGACACCGAGGTGATCGTCGACTACGTGCTCAAGGGCTGGCCCGAGCAGATGGCGTTCAACATCCTGGACCTGGGCGTCGGCTCCGGCGCCATCATCCTCTCGATCCTGGCCGAACGCTCCGCCGCCAAGGGTCTCGGCGTCGACGTGTCGTCCGAAGCCTTGGCCGTGGCCCGCGAGAACGCCGCCAATCTGGGCCTGGCCGACCGCCTCGCCCTGCTGCGCGGCGACTGGACGGCTGGCCTGGGTGACGCGAGCTTCGACGTGGTGGTCTCCAATCCGCCCTACATCGCCTCCGGCGTGATCGAGACCCTCGAGCCCGAGGTCAAGGACCACGAGCCGCGCATCGCCCTGGACGGCGGACCTGACGGCCTGGAGCATTACCGGCGCCTGGCGCCGGAGATCCTGCGGGTGCTTAAGCCAGGCGGCATGTTCGCCGTGGAGATCGGCTACGACCAGAAAGACGCCGTCGAAGCTCTGTTCACCGAAGCCGGCGGAAGAGACGTCTGGACCATCAAGGACCTCTCCCTGAACGACCGCGTTGTGGTCGGCACGAAAAACCCCTTGGAAACCTCGGCTTGAATCGCTAAGTCTTTCTCCTGTCTCCACCCAATTCGCCGGGTTCCGGACGTTCTGAGAAACCAGGACGGACAACCGCTACGGCAGGCGCGCCGATCTGCGTGTCACGCGCCTAAAAGTCAGGGCGGACGACGGGGAACACACACGTCTTCAACACGGATTTCGGGCGATGGCGCCCGATCCAAGGCGAGAGGATAGACCGCGCGCCGTCGGCATAGCCGGAGCGCAGCGGGATGATCACAAAGAATGAGAGATTTCAAGGGTATGAAGCGCCAGCGCGGCCGCAATCGCGGCGGCGGCGGTGGTGGTGGCGGTAAGCCACAGCAGCAAAACGCCAACCGAGCGTTCGATTCGAACGGTCCGGAAGGCGCGAAGGTGCGCGGCAACGCCCAGCATGTTTTCGAGAAATACCAACAGCTCGCCCGCGACGCATCCACCGGCGGCGACCGGGTTCTGGCTGAGAACTACCTGCAGCATGCCGAGCACTACTTCCGGGTCGTGCGCGCCATGCAGCCCACCCGTCCGGCCAGCGATATCCTGGGCCGCGACAACATCACCTCCGGGTTCGACATCGATTTCGAAGATGAGAGCGGGGCCCAGGCCGCCGCAGCCGCGGACGCCGCGGCCGCCGAGGCCGAGAGCGACAACCCCGAGGGCGGCGAAGGCGAGGGTCAACAGCCGCGCGAGCGCTGGCGCGAAGAGCGTCCCCGTGATGAACGGCCGCGCGACGAGCGGCCCCGCGATGACCGCCAGCGGGACGATCGTCCTCGCGATGACCGCCCGCGCAACGACCGTTTCGAAGGCCAAGGTCAGAATCGCGGCCGCGACCGCTGGCGCGACCGCGACGACCGCCCCCGGGGCGAAGGTCAGGGGCAGCAGCGCGACGACCGTCCGGCGCGCACCGACGATCGCCCCCGCGACGAACGTCCTCGCGATGACAGGCCCCGTGATGATAGGCCCCGCGATGACCGGCCCCGTGACGAACGTCCTCGCGAAGACCGCGCCGCGCAGGACGACCGCCCCCGCCGCGAGCGTTTCGACCGTGATCGCGATCGTCCGGAACGCGACCCCCTGGCGGTTGTCGAGCCCAAGGCCTCCCCGCTGGTCGTCCGCGAGGAACAGGCGTCGCCCGTGCTGCGCGACGACGACGGCGGCGAAAGCCATGCGCCCGCCTTCCTGAAGGCTCCGAAGCTTCCGCGAGCCGCCGCGCCCAAGGCGGTGGCCGAAGAGGCGGCCGGCGAGGAGAAACCCAAGGCCAAGCGCCGCCGGGCTCCGCGCAGCTTCGAGGGCGGCGAAGGCCCCGCCTCCAGCGAGACCGAGGACGCCTAGGCCGAGCGCCTAGAAATTGAGAGCTAGGAGGACGCCCGCCCTGATCGGCGGGCGTCCTTTTTTTTAGAACGTGTAGCCAGCGCCGATCCGGAAGCTGCGGCCCGGCAGGGGCGCCAGGTCCTTCAGGAACGAGGCGTGCTCCCGAGCCTCGGCGTCGTTGATGTTCCGGGCGTCGGCGAAGATCTTCAGGCCCTTGTCAGT
>NZ_JANOCX010000232.1:0-4496 GCF_031412415.1 Phenylobacterium sp. | reverse complement strand
GGTGATGGAGGGCAAGCTGAGCGCCGGTCACGCCCGGGCGATCCTAAGCGCGGGCGATCCCCTGACCCTGGCGCACAACATCATCGCGCGGGGCCTTTCGGTCCGCGACACCGAGGCCCTGGTCCGCAAGGCGCCGACCGGCGTCAAGGCGGCGACGCCGCGCAAGGCCGGCAAGGACACCGACACCTTGGCCTTGGAGAACGACCTCGCCGACATCCTGGGTCTCCAGGTCGAGGTGGTCGATCGGGGCGGGGCGGGGGAGCTCAGGATCAAGTACGCGACCCTGGAGCAGCTCGACGAGCTCTGCCGTCGGCTCAGCTCACGAGGCTGATTTTCGGTGCTCGCTAAGTCATTGATTTAGCAGGGCGCGTTTTCGGAATTCGATCTGTCGCGAAACGACCGTGCACGAGTACGGACGGTCGGTCGGCTGTGCGCGTCAGGTCGAATTTTTGCGACGGCGGTTTTGCTGCCTAGAGCCCCAGCCGTCGCGCGCGTCCGGCCACGGTCAGCGCCAGCCGCTCAGCGATGAGCCCATCGGGCGAGCCGGCGGTCTTGCAGGCCTTGTCCGCGGCGAGGACCTCGGGCTGGAGGCGGTCGAGGTCGTCGAGGGTCCAGGACCGGGCCTGACGCAGGAACTCGCGCTCCTGCTTCCAGAACACGCCGCTGGCCTTGGCGGCCTCCTGCAGGCCTGCGCCGTTCTTGGCCAGGGTGAGGGTCCGGCGCATGCGGCCCAGATACATGCCGATGGCGCGGACCGCGGCGGGTCCGGCCTCGCCCTCAGAGGCCGCGCGGCGCAGGCCCGCCTGGGCGTCGGCCAGCCGGCCCCCGAAGGCGTCCGCGGCGGCGTCGGAGAGGGACGCCTCGGGCTCCACGCCCAGAAAGTCTTCCAGGTCCTTTGGCGAGGCGGTGCGGCCGCTGCCGGGCTCGAGATAGAGGGCGAGACGCTCGATCTCCTGGCGCGCGACGCCGCGTTCCTTCGGCATGCGGCTGACGAAAAGCTGCAGGGCCTGGGCGTCGAGGCCGACGCTGTCCTTCGCCAGGGTCTCGCGGACAAGCCGCGCCACGTCGCCGGGCTCGTCTTCGTAGCAGGGGATCACCGCCGCGCCGGCCGCCTTCTCGGCGGCCTTGCGAACGGCCGAGTCACGGCCCAAGGCGCCGGCCTCGATCAGGAAGAAGGCGTCTGGATTGAGCTTGCCCTCCGCGTGGGCGACCAGGGCCTCCGCCACCTGCTTGTCCAGGCTGGCTTTCTCGGTGGCGAACTTCAGTCTCACCAGCCGGCGGCCGCCCATCAGCGACTGGGACGCCAGCTCGTTCTCCAGGCGGGCGCCGTCGCCGTCGAGGTCCCCATCGGTGAGCAGGGCCACATTGAAGGGATCGTCGGGCGGTTCGGCGATCTTGCCGGCCAATTCCTTGGCCCTGTCACGGACCACCCCGATATCGCGGCCGTAGATCAGCGCCACGCGGATCTGCGGGTCCGGCTTGGCGAGGAACCGCTCGATATCCGGCCGCTTGGCGAGGATCACGACTGGAGCGCCCTAGGACTTGCCGGCCTGGGTGGCGAGCCATGCGGCCAGTTCGAGTTCGATCTTGCGGGCGGCCTCGCCGGCGGCGCGGTCCTGGGCGTCCTGCTGGGCCGAAATCGAGGCGTAGGGCTGGTCGGCGCTGTCATAGGTCACCTCGACCCGCGCGCTGCCGGACTTGACCGGCGAACCCGAGGGCAGGGCCGAGAGGGTATAGGCCGCGATCAGCACATACTCGTAGCGGGTGGCGACATTGTCGACCCGGACCCCGCGCGGGTAACGGGTCTCCGACAGCCGCAGGTCCATGCGGTAGCGGGGGGCGGCGCCCTTGTCGCGGGCGAGCGCGTCGTCCAGGTGCTCGCGGATGAGCTGCCCCGTTCGGCCCGGCGGGGTGGTCACCTGGATGGCCGTGAGCTGGGCGGTCACGCCCGGCGCGCCGTAGAGGGGCGTGAAGCCGCACCCGGCCAGGCCGAGGCCGGCGGACAGCAGGGCGGCGGCGAAGACGAGGCGGTTCATGTCTGGCTTACCCGGCCACGATGTTGACGATGCGATCCTTGACCACGATGACCTTGCGGATCGTGAGACCCTCTAGGCGCCGCGCGATCTCCGGATCGTCAAGCACGATCTTCTCCACATCGGCCGGTTCGGCCCCCGCGGCCACGGAAATCTCGCCACGACGCTTGCCGTTGACCTGGACGGGCAGGATGCGCACGGCGTCCTGGGTGAGCGCCGGGTCGAAGTCCGGCCAGGGCGCGGACACCACCATGCCCTCGCCGCCGATCCGCGCCCAGGCTTCCTCGGCCAGGTGGGGCGTGAAGGGTGAGATCAGGCGCGCGAAGGCCGAGAGCGCCTCGTGTCGCGCCGCCAGCACGGGCGCGGTCGCGCCCTCGGCTGGGAATTCCTTGAGTTTGTTCAGGAATTCGTACATCCGCGCGATTCCGGAGTTGAAGCGGAAGCTCTCGACGGCGTCGGTTACCCCCTTGATGGTCCGGTGGGTGAAGGCGCGCAATTCGTCGGCCTTCGGGTCGGCGCTCGCGGCCGGCGCGGGGCCGGGCGGCTGGCTGTCGAACTCGTTCCAGACCCGGTTCACGAAGCGCCAGGCGCCCTCGACGCCGGAGGCCGACCATTGGGTGTCGCGCTCCGGCGGGCTGTCGGACAGCACGAACAGGCGCGCGGCGTCGACGCCGTAGACATCGAAGATCTCGTCGGGGGTGACGGTGTTCTTCTTCGACTTGGCCATCTTCTCGACGTCGCCGATGACGATCTGTTCGCCGGTCTCGATCAGCACGCCGCGTCGGTTGTTTCCGTCGGCGGTGATCTCGACGCTGCGCGGCTCGATCCATTCGCCGTTCTGTCGGCGATAGGTCTCGTGTGTGACCATGCCCTGGGTGAACAGGCCGGCGAACGGTTCGCGTACGGACAACACCCCCTGATCGGCCAGGGCCTTGGTGACGAAGCGGGCGTAGAGCAGGTGCAGGACCGCGTGCTCGATGCCGCCAACATACTGGTCGACGGGCAGCCAGTAGTCGGCGGCGGCCTTGTCGATAGGGGCGTCGGCGGCGGTGTCGGTGAACCGCGCGAAGTACCAGGACGAGTCCACGAAGGTGTCCAGGGTGTCGGTCTCACGCGTCGCCGCCCCGCCGCAGTCCGGGCAGGTCGTGTCCTTCCAGGTGGGGTGGCGGGCCAGGGCGTTGCCCGGCTTGGAGAAGTCCATGTCGTCGGGCAGCTTCACCGGCAGGGCGCTCTTGGGCAGGGCCACGACGCCGCACTTGGCGCAGTGCACCACCGGGATCGGGCAGCCCCATCCGCGCTGGCGGGCCACGCCCCAGTCACGCAGACGGAAGACCGTCGCGCCTTCGCCCTGGCCCTGGCTTTCCAGCCGCTCGATGGCCGCCAGCTTGGCGGGCTCGATTTCCAGGCCATTCAGGAACTGCGAATTGAAGATCGTCCCAGGGCCGACATAGGCCTCCGCCGACACGGTGAACGCAGCGGGATCCTCGCCCGGCGGCAGGACCACCGGCTTCACCGGCAGCTTATATTTGTTCGCGAAATCAAGGTCGCGCTGGTCATGGGCCGGACAGCCGAAGATCGCGCCCGTGCCGTAGTCCATCAGGATGAAGTTGGCGATCCAGACCGGCAGCTTCCAGTCGGGATCGAAGGGATGGGTGACGGTCAGGCCGGTGTCGAAGCCGATCTTCTCGGCCGTTTCGATCTCGGCCTCGGAGGCGCCGCCCTTGCGGCATTCGGCGATGAAGGCCGCGACCCTGGGGTCGGAAGCCAATTGCTCCGCCAACGGATGATCGGGTGCGATCCCCACGAAACTGGCGCCGTAGAGCGTGTCTGGACGGGTGGTGTAGACAGGCAGGCCGGCCTCATGGCCCGCCGGCGCCGCGCCCGAGAACTGGAACGAGAACCGCGCGCCCTTGGAGCGCCCGATCCAGTTTTCCTGCATCAGCCGGACCTTGTCGGGCCAGCGATCCAGGGTCGACAGATCGTCCAGCAACTGGTCGGCATAGTCGGTGATGCGCAGGAACCACTGGTTCAGCTTGCGCTTCTCGACCACCGCGCCCGATCGCCAGCCGCGGCCGTCGACCACCTGCTCGATGGCCAGCACGGTCTGGTCGACCGGGTCCCAGTTGACGGTGCTTTCGCGGCGATAGACTAGGCCGGTCTTCATCAGGTCCAGGAACCAGGCCTGCTGCTTGCCATAGTATTCGACGTCGCAAGTGGCGAACTCGCGGGACCAGTCGATGCTGAGCCCCAACTCCTTCAGCTCGGAGCGCATGCGGGCGATGTTGTCGTAGGTCCAGCCGCGGGGATCCACGCCGCGCTCCATGGCCGCGTTCTCCGCGGGCAGACCGAAGGCGTCCCAGCCCATCGGGTGCAGGACATTGAAGCCCCGCGCGCGCTTGAACCGCGCCACCACGTCGCCCAGCGAGTAGTTGCGCACGTGGCCCATGTGCAGGCGCCCCGACG
>NZ_JANOCX010000231.1:0-17119 GCF_031412415.1 Phenylobacterium sp. | reverse complement strand
GAACGCGCCGCAATTGAAGGCGATTCAGCAGGGGCCTGATTGAACAAGCTGCGCTCTTGAGGATGCCAGTTGAAGAGCGTCGCGTTGGGGTGCTGGTTACCATAAGTTCGAGCCATGCCACTACCGCGAGCGGCTTACCCTGCTCCGGATTGTATCGTCGGTCCTCTCAATCCAGTCTACAGGAAGAGTGGAAGTGGCAATATTGATGAGAACTTCAACCTTGTCCGAATAGCACGCTCTAAAGCGATGTTTTCTCTGGCGCGTTGAATTCCCTTACGATGTCGTAGACCGCTGCAATGGAGGCGTTGATCATTGAAACTATCGCGAACCCACGCAACGCCTCAGGCTCAAGCACACTCAGCCTGAATCGGGGCGCGAGGCCTACCGTTGTGTTGCGTATGTACGCGAGTTCTGCCCGGTCGCCAGCCTGTGCAAGGGGGTGGTTGCCACCAGATTGTGTCATCATGCCGATTGAGCCCGGCGTTGTTATAGCGGCCGCAGCCTCGACCATTAGCCCCAAAGGTCGCTGATGTTTGCGAAAGACGTCCGCGTGATTGAGGTGGAGGAGAATCTCATATCGCCCGTCACGAAACGGTTGAAGGTTGAAAATCTTCTCCTGATCTACGGCACTTAAACGACGGATTTTGTGCCTTGCCGTAGCGTTTAGATTGTTCTCGCTAGATAGAAGCGGGAATGACGCGCCATCTTCATTGGCGCCATTTCGGCGAGCAAGTACATTCGCCAAATGATCGAGCTGCGCACGAAGCTCGTTCATAATCATACCCGCTTCGCGTGCGAAGCGTATTGGAACGTCGGCATGGAGCTTTGCCCAGGCTGTTCCATCATGTGAGATCTGTCCGTCACTAGGCGTCGACACAGCGTACAAGGGGGCTCCTAGTCCCGGAAGTCTTGGTGTGTTGGCTACGATTGTAGGCGTCGAAAGGACTATGAGCCGACAAATATAGAGAATCGAAGCCCACTTCGAGATTCGATTTGGCGAACGAATGGATTTCGGCGCCGAGCTCGTCGAGCTTTACTTGACAATATTCAAGTCCATCCAAGATGTCTTTTAAATCATTCATGGCCGCCTAGGCTCCAGTGTTCATCCAATTTCTAACACATAGGAGTGCGCGCCAGGCACGCTCTAAAGTCGGGCGGATAGTTCACCGGTATCGAAAGTTAGGGCGCGTTGGGGGACCGGTCGTGCGGACGCCTGGCAACCGGGGTGTCGCGTTGAATGGTGCCGGATGCAGGACTCGAACCCGCGACCTTCGGTTTACAAAACCGCTGCTCTACCAGCTGAGCTAATCCGGCGCTTTGACGGGGCGCTTATGGATCGCGGCATGGGGTGACGCAAGGTCCCCGTTGGCCGGAGGGCCAGGCTGTGGTCCCCTGGCGAAAACGCCCGGGAGGATCGCCATGAACTTCGAGGACTATCGCAGGCACGACGCCGTGGGCCTGGCCGGGCTGGTCGCCAACGGCGAGGTCAGCCCCGCCGAGCTGCTGGAGACCGCCGTCGCGCGGATGGGAGAGGTCAATCCGGCGGTCAACGCGGTGACCATGGACTTGACCGAATGGGGCCGGGCGGAGGTGGCGCGCGAGCCGACGCCGGGGCCGCTGTCGGGGGTGCCCTACCTGCTGAAGGACCTGGGCGCGCAACTCGCCGGCTCGGCCACCAGTTCGGGATCGGCGGTGTTCAAGGACCAGGTCGCCGCCGCCGACAGCGCCATCGTGGAGGCCTACAAGCAGTCCGGGCTGGTTATCTTCGGCAAGACCAACACCCCGGAGTTCGGCCTGATGCCGGTGACGGAGTCCACCCTGCTGGGCCCGTGCCGCAATCCCTGGGATGTCTCGCGGACGCCGGGTGGCTCCTCGGGCGGGGCTGCGTCAGCTGTCGCGGCGGGGATCGTTCCCGCGGCCCATGCCAGCGACGGCGGCGGCTCGATCCGCACGCCTGCATCGTCCTGCGGCCTGTTCGGCATGAAGCCCTCGCGCGGCCGGGTGTCCTTCGCGCCGACCGGCGAGGGCTGGGGCGGGGCCTCGGTGCAGCACGCGGTGACCCGCTCGGTGCGGGATTCGGCGGTGCTGCTGGACATCGCCTGCCAGCCGCAACCGGGCGATCCCTATTATCTGGCCGCGCCGGAGCGAGCCTTCGCCGCCGAGGTCGGCCGTGATCCGGGCAAGCTCGCCATCGGCTTCACCACCGCGGCCCTGGCCTCCGACGGCCTTGACCCGGAATGCGCCGCCGCTGTGCTGGACGCCGCGCGCCTGTGCGAGAGCCTGGGGCACATGGTCGAGGAGGTGACCGTACCGGGGAATCTGGCGGCCATGCAGCAGGCGGCGGGCGATGTGATCGGCGCCAGCATCGCCGCCACCCTGGAGGCCGAGGGCGACCGGCGCGGTCGGCCCGTCACAGAGGACGAGGTCGAGATCCTGACCTGGGCCATGTACCAGCGCGGCAAGGGCGTGGCCGGGTCGAACTATGTGCGCGGACTGGCGGCGATCCACGCCTATGGCCGGGCGGTGGCGGCGCTGTTCGAACGCTACGATGTGCTGCTGTTGTCCACCTTGGGCAGTCCGGCCATTCCCATCGGGCACCTGACCGAGGACCTGCGCCAGTACACGCCGCGCCTGTTCGCCTTCATGCCCAACACCCAGGCCTTCAACAACACCGGCCAGCCGGCGATGACCGTGCCGCTGGCCTGGAGCGCGGGCGGCCTGCCGATCGGCATCCAGTTCGTGGGCCGGATGGGGGAAGAGGCGGGCCTATTCCGCCTGGCCGGGCAACTGGAGCAGGCGCGGCCATGGTTCGACCGGGTGGCGCCGCTCTAGGCGTCCTGCTTGCGGCGCATTTGGAACAGGTACACGCCGATCACCCCCGTCGCCACCAGGCCGATCAGCAGGGTGGAGACGGCGTTGATCTCTGGGTTCACGCCCAGCCGGACCTGGCTGTAGATCCGCATGGGCAGGGTCGTAGCGCCAGGTCCCGACGTGAAGCTGGCGATCACCAGGTCGTCCAGCGATAGGGTGAAGGCCAGCATCCAGGCGGCGGCCACGGCGGGGACGATGTTGGGCAGGGTCACCACGAAGAACGCCTTGAACGGCGGGCAACCGAGGTCTTGAGCGGCCTCTTCAAGTTGCTGGTCAAAGGCCGCCAGCCGCGCCTGGATCACCACCGTGGCGTAGCAGAGGGTCACCGTGGCGTGGCCGATCACCACCGTCCAGAACCCACGCGGCAGGCCGAGGGCCACGAACAGCAGCAGCAGCGACAGGCCCAGCACCACCTCAGGCATCACCAGGGGCGCATAGATCATGCTCGAGAAGAGGGTGCGGCCCTTGAACCGTCCCGCTCGGATCAGGGCGACGGCCGCCAAGGTTCCAAGGATAGTCGCCACGGTGGCCGAGATCAGGCCCACGCGGACGGTGACCCAAATGGCGTCCAGAAGTTGCTCGTTCTGAAACAGCGACGCGTACCAGCGGGTGGAGAATCCGCCCCAGACGGTGACCAAGCGACTGGCGTTGAACGAGTAGATCACCAGCAGGACGATCGGCAGGTACAGGAACCCGAAGCCGACCAGCAGCGAGGCGCGGTTGAAGAGCGTCAGGCCGCGCTTCATCCGGCTGTCCCCATCAGCTTGGCTTGCTGGCGCTGGTAGAGGGCGATCGGGACGACGAGGGTGGCCAGCAGGGCGATGGCGACAGCCGAGGCGGCGGGCCAGTCGCGGTTGGCGAAGAACTCCGTCCAGATGGTTTTGCCCAGCATCAGGGTGCCGGAACCGCCCAGCAGGTCAGGGATCACGAACTCGCCAACCATGGGGATGAAGCAGAGCAGGGTTCCCGCGGCCACACCGGGGAGGGAGAGGGGGAAGGTAACGCGCCAAAAGGCCTGGAACGGCGTGCAGCCCAGGTCTGCGGCGGCCTCCAGCAGGTCGTGATGCTGGCGTTCCAGCACCGCGTAGAGCGGCAGCACCATGAAGGGCAGGTAGGCGTAGACCAGGCCGATGTAGATCGCCGCGTCGGTGTTCAGCAGCGAGACGGGACCCAGCCCCAAGGCGGCGAGCGCGGTGTTGAGCAGGCCCTCGGGCTTCAGGATGCCGATCAAGGCGTAGACCCGGATCAGAAAGCTGGTCCAGAACGGCAGGATGACGGCCATCAACAGGGCCTGGCGCACCGCCGCCGAGCACCGCGCCATGGCGCAAGCCACCGGATAGCCCACCAACAGCAGGATCGCCGTGGCGACGGCGGCGAACTTGAGGCTGGAAAGGTAGGCCGCCACATAGAGGTGGTCGGAGGTCAGGCGGGCGTAGGTCTGCAGGTCCAGGCCGGCCAGGAATGCCTGAACGCCCGCCAGCCCCTGCGCCCAGTCGAGGCGCGGCGCATAGGGCGGCATGGCCAGGGCCGTGTCCGACAGCGAGAGCTTCGCGACCAGCAGGAACGGAAACAGGAAGAACAGGGCGAGCCACAGAAACGGCCCGAGCGCGGCCAGTCCCGTCCTATCGCGCCGAGCGCTCACTGGGTCAGCACCACGCCCGCGTCTGGGGCGAAGGTCAGCCAGACCTCGTCGTCCCAGTCGACGGGGCGCTCGACAAAGCGCGAGGCGTTGGCGCGGGCCGCGCGGATCGTGCGGCCGCCCGGCAGCTCGACCAGATAGGTGGTCCAGTCGCCAAGATAGCCGATGTCGGCCACCTTGCCGGCCAGCCGGTTGGGGCCGGGGGGCGGCGGCACGAGATGCACCTGGATCTTCTCAGGTCGCACGGCCAGCCAGGCGGGGGCGCCGGCGGCGATCACGTCGTCCTCGACCGCCTCGAACCCGCCCTGCGCCTCGTCGCTGAGCAGGCGGACCATCTGGCCGTCGGCCGTCTCGACCTTGCCCTCGAACAGATTCACGTCGCCGATGAAGTCGGCGACATAGCGGGAGTTGGGCGCTTCATAGACCTCGGCCGGGCGGCCGATCTGGACAATCCGACCCTCCCGCATCACCGCGATGCGGTCCGCGGTGACCATGGCCTCCTCCTGGTCGTGGGTGACGATCAGGAAGGTCATGCCCAGGCTCTGCTGCAGGGCCATCAGCTCCCACTGGGTCTCCTCGCGCAGCTTCTTGTCCAGAGCCGCCAGGGGTTCGTCCAGCAACAGCATCTTGGGTCGTGGCGCGATGGCGCGGGCCAGGGCCACCCGCTGACGCTGGCCGCCGGAGAGCTGATGCGGCTTGCGCCGCGCCAGGCCGTCCAGGCGCACGAGGGCCAGCATCTCGGAGACCCGGCTCTCAATCTCGTCCTTGCCAAGCCCCTGCTGGCGGAGGCCGAAAGCGATGTTCTTCTCGACGCTGAGGTGCGGGAACAGCGCATAGGATTGGAACATCATATTGACCGGCCGCCGGTGCGGCGGCTTGCCGGCCAGGTCTTCGCCGGCCAGGGTCACGCGGCCCTCGTCGGGGTCCTCGAATCCCGCCAGCAGCCGCATCAGCGTGGTCTTGCCGCAGCCGGACGGCCCCAGTAGGGCGAAGAACTCGCCCTCGTAGATGTCGAGCGAGACGCCCGCCACGGCCGTCTCGCCGTCGAACCGCTTCACCACGTTCTCGAAGCGCACAAGCGGCTTGGCGGCGGGATCCATCCACGGCGCGAAGGTCGAGCGGACCGCGCCGATGTTCAGACGCGGGCGGGATCGCTCCGTCATTGCCCCGTCTGCACCCGGGTCCACATGCGCGTGACTTCGCGCAGCAGGGCCTGGTCCTTGTCCTTGGTCACGAACAGCCGCTTGAAGACCCCGGGCGTGGGATAAACGTTGGGATTGTCGCGCACCTCGGCGTCCACCAGACTGGTCGCCGCGGCGTTGGCATTGGCGTACTGGGTGAAGTTCGAGGCCTTGGCGATCACCTCGGGCCGCAGCATGTAGTCGAGGAATTTGTAGGCGGCTTCGGCGTTCGGCGCGTCGATGGGAATTGTGAAGACGTCGAACCAGACCTGGCTGCCCTCGTTGGGGATCACGTAGTCCAGCTTGACGCCGTTCTTGGCCTCGACCGCCCGGTCCTTGGCCTGAAGGATGTCGCCCGAATAACCGACGGCCACGCAGATATCGCCGTTGGCCAGAGCCTCGATGTACTCTGACGAGTGGAACTTGCGGACATAGGGCCTAGCCCTGACCATTAGGTCGGTGGCCGCCTGATAGTCGGTCACGGCGGTCGAGTTCGGGTCCTTGCCCAGATAGTTCAGGGCGACCGCGTACATGTCCTCCGAGGCGTCTAGATAGTAGACGCCGCAGTCCTTCAGCTTGGCGAGGTTGGCGGGGTCGAACACCACCGCCCAGCTGTCGATCTTGACCCCCGGCAGCCGCTTGGCGACGGCCTCGACATTGTAGCCGATCCCGATGGTGCCCCACATGTAGGGCACAGCGTACTTTGCGCCGGGATCGAAGGGCGCCATGTGGGCCATGACCTCGGGCCACAGGTTCTTCGCATTCGGCAATTTCGCCTTGTCCAGCGGCGCGATGGCCTTGGCGGCGATGTAGCGGGGCACGTTGTGGTTGGAGGGCGTGACGATGTCGTAGCCGGTCTGACCCTGCAGCACCTTTGTTTCGAGAATCTCATTGGAATCAAAAGTGTCGTAGACGACCTTAATCCCGGTCTCCTCGGTGAAGTCGGCCAGGATCTTTGGATCCATGTAGTCGGACCAGTTGTAGATCTTCAGCGTCTGCGGCTTCTCGCCGCCGCCCTGGCCGCATCCCGCCAAGGCCAGCATCGCGCCGAGGCCCAGCGCCGTCACCCATCCCCGCATCCCGCTCTCCGATCCCCAAGGCCAGGAAAGTTATAGGCGAGCCGCGACGCGGAATGAAAGCGCTGGGGAGTCGTCCTTATGCGGTCTTGGGTCTGATGAGCCCCAGCACGGCGCCGGCGATGAGATAGGAGACCAATTGATAACCCATATTGATCACCACCAGCTCGGCGGTGTGGCCGACATACAGGAAGTCGATGGCCATGGTGGTGAAGTCGAAGAAGAACCAAGCGGCGAGCGCGCCCATGACAGCGGCCTGAAGCGAGCCCGCGCCCAGTTTGCGCAGCAGCCACGAGAGGCCGAGCACGATGATCACCGTGTTGATCACGCCGAGGCTCATGAACAGCGCGACGTTCGACGTGTCGGGAGTCTTGCCCAGGGCGGCGGCCCAGCGCTCCCCGAATAGTGGCCCATACCAGAGGAAGCCGAGCCCTTCGAGCAAGACGACCGCCACAAGGACGGCGATCCAGTTCACACCTTTCAACATGCGTCTCTCCCATTTTTGTCGGAGGCAGCTTGTTGAATTCGTTGGCGAAGCGCCGCCTCTCGCAGGGGCACATTGAAGCTTAACCATGGGAAAGACCAGTGGTCTGCGCCGACGCCCATACGGCGAGTGCTTTTGCGAACCAGGTGCGGCGCCCTATAAGCCGCCGCTCCTCCCCATTTCGAGAGACGCCATGACCCGCATCCTGATCACCTCGGCCTTGCCCTACATCAACGGGATCAAGCACCTGGGCAATCTCGCGGGCTCGATGCTGCCGGCCGATGTCTACGCGCGCTTCCAGCGGGCGCGAGGGGTGCAGACGCTCTACATCTGCGCCACCGACGAGCACGGCACGCCCGCCGAGCTGGGCGCGGCGGCGGCGGGCCAGGACGTACGCGCCTATTGCGACGAACAGCACCAGATCCAGCGCGATCTGTATGACCGCTTTGGGATGAGCTGGGACCATTTCGGCCGCTCCTCGTCGGTGCAGAACCGCATCTTGACCCAGCGCTTCGCCCAGTCGCTCTGGGAAGCGGGCTTCATCGAGGCGCGCACCACCCAGCAGGTTTACTCGAACGCCGACAAGCGGTTCCTCCCGGACCGCTATGTGGTGGGGACCTGCCCGCATTGCGGCTACGACGCTGCTCGCGGCGACCAGTGCGACAATTGCACCCGTCAGCTCGATCCGGTCGATCTGATCAAGCCGCGCTCGGCGGTGTCGGGTTCGGAAGACATCGAGATCCGCGACTCCAAGCACCTGTTCCTCAGGCAGACGGCCTTCGCCGGCAAGCTGCGCGACTGGATCACCGACAAGAAGGGCCAGTGGCCGCTGCTGGTGACCTCGACGGCGCTCAAGTGGCTGGACGAGGGGCTGCAGGATCGAGGCATCACCCGGGACCTGGAATGGGGCGTGCCGGTGAACGCCGCCGACTGGGGTCCAAACCCGGCCGGTGAACGGCCCGACGTCGAGGGCCTGGCCGGCAAGGTGTTCTATGTCTGGTTCGACGCACCCATCGAGTACATCGCCGCGACCTGGGAGTGGGCGGCGGCCTTCCCCGGCGCCGATCCGGCCGACGAGACCAGCTATGAGCGCTGGTGGCGCGCCCCGCTCGCCAGCGACGTCACCTATGTGGAGTTCATGGGGAAGGACAACGTCCCCTTCCACACTGTCGGCTTCCCCTGCACCCTGTTCGGCCTCAACGAGACTCAGACCGCCGACGGCGCCTGGCGGCCCGCCAGCAACGCGCCGTGGAAGGTTGTCGACACCCTCAAGGGCTTCAACTGGCTGAACTATTACGGCGGCCGGTTCTCCACCACCCATCAGCGCGGGGTGTTCATCGACGCGGCGCTGGAGATCCTGCCCGCCGACTACTGGCGCTGGTGGATCATGGCCAACGCGCCGGAGGGGTCGGACGCCACCTTCACCTGGGAACAGTTCCAGGCCCAGGTGAACGCCGACCTGGCCGACGTGCTAGGCAACTTCGTCAACCGCATCCTGAAGTTCACCGAGACCCGCTTCGAGGGCGCGGTCCCAGAAGGCGGCGAGGCGGGGCCGCTGGAGCTGAAGCTGTACGCCGATGTCGAGGCCAAGCTCGCCGAGCTGACGGAGAACCTTGAGGCCATCGAGATGCGCAAGGCCTGCCAGTCCCTGCGCCAGCTCTGGGTTCTGGGCAACCAGTACCTGACCGAGGCCGCGCCCTGGACGGCGATCAAGACCGACCCGGAGCGGGCGGGGACCGCGGTGCGCACGGGTCTGAACCTGGTCGCCCTGTTCGGGGCCGTGTCCGAGCCGTTCATCCCCTTCGCGGCGGAGAAGATCCTGGGCGCCGTGGGCCTGCCCTTCAAGGACTGGTGGCCCAACGGGACGGGCGCCGAGGTGCTCAACCGGCTTGGCGTTGGACGCAAGGTCGCCGCGCCAGAGGTGCTGTTCAAGAAGGTCGAGAACGAGCAGGTCGCCGAGTGGATCGCGCGTTTCGGTGGGCCCGAGCCGGCCTAGACCGTCGCCTCGCCCCGCAGGACCGGGACGCAGCCGCCGCCGATGCTCGCCCGAACACCGTCCGCGGCGCGATGGGCGGTGGCGCGCAGGCGCGAGGGCCGGCCCATCTCGACGCCCTGGACGACGTCCCAGGCGCCCGCGTCGTCGCCCGACAGGGACAGCAGCAAGGCCGCCAGGGTGGCGTTGGCGCTTCCCGTGGCGGGATCCTCCACCGTGCCGGAATTGGGGGCGAACATCCGCGCTCTGATCGCCCCGCCCTCACGGGCGTAGAGATGCAGCGACAAGCGGTCGCCAAACGCCGGGTCGCTGGCGCCGGCCTGACGGAAGGCGGCGAGGTCCGGGGCGGCGCGGGTCAGGGCCTCCCCCGTCACCTCGGCGAAGATGAAATCGACGCCGACGGTGGCCTCGATTGGGCGGTGGGTCGTGGTCAGGATGTCGGCGGGCGCGAGCCCGGCGCAGGCGGCGGCCACCGTCACCTCCAATTCAACGCCGAGCGATAGCGGCCGAGGCGCGGCGATCGTGGCGCCGTCGGCGCTGACCTTCACCTCCACGATGCCGGCCGGAACCTCGAGGCGCAGGTCGTCGCCGCGACCCATCTGCGACAGCAGCCAGCCGGTGCCGACGGACGGGTGCCCCGCGAAGGGCATCTCGGCTGTCCGGTTGAAAATCCTGACCCGGGCGGTGTTGGCAGGGTTCTCGGGCGGCAGGACGAAGGTCGTCTCCGACAGGTTCATCTCGGCGGCAAGGCGTTGCATTTGGTCGTCGGTCAGTCCCCGCGCGTCGGTGAACACGGCCAAGGGATTGCCGCCGAATCGGGTGTCCGTGAACACGTCGAGGGTGACGAAAGGGTAGCTGGCCATCGGTCTTTCCGTCGCTGTGGGACGGCAAGGGTTGACATAACTTCGTCGATTGGCAAAGTCACAAAATGGAGCTCGCCGACATCTTCCGTGCGCTCGCCAACGAGCGGCGGCTACAGATCCTGGAGTGGCTGAAGGACCCCGTGAGGAACTTCCCGCCGCAGCTGCACGGCGACCTGATCGCCGACGGGGTGTGTGGTGTCTGGCTGGCCGACAAGCTGGGCATCAGCCATCCGACGCTGAGCGAACACATGCGCGTCCTGATCCAGGCGGGACTGGTGACGCCCACCAAGATCAAGCAGTGGACCTTCTACCGCCGCGACGACATCCGTATCGCCGAAATCACGAAGGCCATCGAGGCCGCCGTCTAGATTCTCCCAAGGAGACCGCCTTGTCCGCATCCCCCCTGTTCCAGCCCATGACCTTCGTCCGCGGCCCGGCCATGAAGAACCGCTTCATGCTGGCGCCCCTGACCAACCTGCAAAGCCATCCCGACGGGCGCCTGTCGGACGACGAATTCAAGTGGCTGACCATGCGGGCCCAGGGCGGCTTCGGCCTGACCATGACCTGCGCGGCGCACGTGCAGGCGATCGGCCAGGGCTTTCCGGGCCAGCTCGGCGTCTTCGGCGACCAACACCTGGAGGGTCTGACCCGGCTCGCGGCCGCGATCAAGGCGGCCGGCAGCGTTGCGGTGGTCCAGCTCCACCACGCCGGGATGCGTTCGCCCAAGGACCTCATCGGCGAGGCCCCGGTCTGCCCGTCGGACGACGCCGAGTTCGGCGCCCGCGCCCTGACCGGGCCGGAAGTCGCCCAGCTGATCGGGGACTTCATCACCGCGGCGGAACGCTCGGAGAAGGCCGGCTTCGACGGGGTCGAGTTGCACGGCGCCCACGGCTATGTGCTCAGCCAATTTCTTTCACCCGAGGTCAATCAGCGCACCGACCAGTACGGCGGCTCGGCTGAGAACCGCGCGCGGATCGTCCACGAGATCATCGATGGGATCCGTGCCCGCTGCCGCCCGGACTTCAATCTGGGCCTACGCCTGTCGCCCGAGCGTTTCGGCCTGCGGTTGGCCGAGATCCGCGACCTGGCGCGCGACCTGATGGCGCAGGGCAAGCTCGACTACATCGACATGTCCCTGTGGGACTACCGTAAGGAGCCGATGGAGGAAGCCTTCCAGGGCCGGACCTTGATGTCCTACTTCACCGAACTCCCACGCGGCGACGTGCGACTGGGCGTGGCCGGCAAAGTGATGACGCCGGTGGACGCCGAGGCCTGCCTGGCCGCCGGCGCGGACTTCGTGCTGATCGGCCGCGCGGCCATCCTGCACCACGACTTCCCCAAGCTGGCCGCCGATCCCGACTTCCGGCCCGCGAGCCTGCCGGTGACCCGCGAGCACCTGCGCGCCGAAGGCCTGGGCCCGACCTTTGTCGAGTACATGAACAGCTGGAAGGGCTTCGTCGCCCAGCCGGAAGAGGTGGCCTAGCCGAACCAGCGCAGCCGGTAGGCGTTCATCGCGGTCTCGCCCAGCCTGTCCAGCAGGCGGTAGTTCACGATGGCCCCGACCGGCGCGCCGATGACGGGGACAAGCTGGAGCAGCTTCGCCAGGTCGATGTGGTCGCGGTACTCCTGCTGGAACTTGCGCCAGTCGAAGTCCTCCAGCGAGATCGGCGTCGTCGCCGTGGCCAGCATGTCGGCATAGACCGCGTGGCGGTGGCCGGGACTTGAGAAGGCGAGCTGGAAGATCTGCAGGATGTAGAGCCGCTCGGCCGGCAGGTCGCCGGAATGGCCGTAGAGCGCGGCGATGTCGAACAGCAGCTTGATCTTTAGCCCGATCAGGGCCGGAAAATCGACTGCCGCCAGCAGGAAGCCGCCGGCCCCGGCGACCCCGCCCTCGGCGGCCGCGGTCGTGCGGTAGAGGGCGATCTTCTCACGGACCCTGGCCTCGCGCTCCTCCAGGCTCACGCCGATCAACGGGTCCGGCGTGGTGATGTCGGAGCCTGTCATGATCCCGCGCGTCATCTGCTCGATCACGTCGGTGACGACCTCATGGACCTTCTCGGGGATGGCGCGGTTGATTCGACCCTGGACCGAGCGCGCGGCGTTTCCCAGCACGCCGGGCTTTTTCAGGACGGCGCGCTTCCAGACCGCGAGTTCAGCGCGCGCGCGGACATCATAGGCCTCGCTCACTTGGCCAGGCCGATCGCCTTCAGCCGCTCGTCGAGGAACGCGCCGGCCGTGATGGGCGGGAACTTCGCGCCGTCGCCGAGGCACGAGGGCAGCACCTCCAGGGAGGTCGCCGAGGTCGGGTGCAGGAAGAATGGCATGGAATAGCGGCTGACATTCGGACCGTCGGGATTGACCACGCGATGGGTCGTCGAGGGGATCACGCCGTTTGTCAGGCGCGCCAGCATGTCGCCCGAGTCGACGATCAGATTGCTCTGGGCGGTCTCCACCGGCATCCAGGTTCCGTCGCGGTCGAGCAGCTGCAGCCCCGCGCCCTTGGCGGCCACCAGGATGGTGATGAAGTTGATGTCCTCATGGGCGGCGGAGCGCACGCATCCGGGGTCGGCGTCGCCCGGGATCGGCGGATAATGAAGCACCCGCAGGATGGAGGTCCCGTCCTTCACCAGCGGATCGAAATAGCCCTCGTCCAGGCCAAGGCCCGGAGCCAGCGCGCGAAGCAGGAGGGCGCCGGTCTGGTCCAGCCCGGCGAACAGGGCCGAGAAGGTCTCCTGGAACCCCGGCTGGTCGGGCCAGACATTGGGCGGCAGCGCCTCGGCCAGGTCCGAGCGCGGCTCGCGGCCGATTTGCCAGAATTCCTTCAGGTCGGCGTGCGGATTGTCCTTGGCGTGTTCCACCCCGAACGGGGTGTAGCCGCGCAGGCCCTTGGCATGGCGCCGCTTCTCCGCATCGGGCAGGGCGAAGACCCGCTCGGCCAGGCTGTAGGCGCGGTTCAGCAGGTCCACCGGGACGTTGTGATCCTTCAGGATGATAAAGCCGTAGTCCTGAAGCCCGGCCATCAGATCGATGGAGAACTGCGCGCGCGCCGCGCCGTCGCCGTGGGTGAAGGCCTTCAGGCTGAGTTCGGGAACGTTGCGGCTCATAGGATGGCCTCGACCTCGGAACGGAGGGGCAGGGAAGGCTGGGCGCCGGCCCGCGTGGTGGCGAGCGCGCCGGCCGCGCAGGCGAAGGTCAGGGCGTCCCCGAGCGCTTGGTCCTCCAGCAGGGCGACCGTGAGGGCGGCCACGAAGGTGTCGCCCGCGCCGGTGGTGTCGACCACCTGGACGCTTGGCGGCTTCGCCGAGGCCAGAAGCTCGCCGCCGCGCCGCAGCTCCGCGCCTCGCGCTCCCAGGGTGACAGCCACCAGGCCGCGCGCGCGGTGCAGGTTCTCGCCGTAGAAGGCGGCCTCGGTCTCGTTGACGACGATAAGGTCTGCGCGCTGAAGGAGAGCCTCGGGAATGTCGGCGGCCGGGGCGAGGTTGAGGCAGACGAAGCCCTGCGACTGGGCCACCGCCGCTTCCACGGTCGTGAGCGGGACTTCGAGCTGGCAGATCAGGGCTCCGGCGGGCAGGGGCGCCAGGGTGTCTGGCGCAAAGGCCCCATTGGCGCCCGAGGCCACGACGATCTGGTTCTCGCCGGCCTGCGAGACCGCGATCAGGGCGACGCCGGTGGGCGCGTTCGGATCTCTCGCGACGCCGGTGAGATCGACCCCGCCGGCTCCCAGCAGGGCCAGGGCCTCGTCGGCCATGGCGTCGTCGCCGACCCGGGCGAACAGCCGAACCGAGGCGCCCAGCCGCTGGGCGGCGAGCGCCTGGTTGGCCCCCTTGCCGCCGGGATGACGCGCCAGGATCGCACCGGTCACCGTCTCGCCGGGGGCGGGGAGGGTGGCCGCGGTGGCCACGAAGTCGAGATTCACCGATCCGACCACCGAGATCGATGGCCGGGTCATTTCGCGGCCAGCGCGTCATTCAGCAGGGCGAAGACGCCGTCGGCGTTAGCCTGGGTGACCCATCGCACCGTGGCTGCGGCCGGATCGGCTAGGCGAAACTCGACGGCGGTGTGGCCCAGGGTCAGGGCTGAACCCGTCTCGACCTCCAGCCGGCAGGGCCGCGTGGTGAACAACTGCGGCGCCAGGATGTAGGCGATGACGCAGGGGTCGTGCAGCGGGGCGCTCTTGCCGCCGACCAGGTCGCGTTCGATGCCATTTGAGAAGGCGATGACCTCGGCGGCCGCCTGCGCCGCGGGCGTGCCCAGGGCGCGCAAGGCCGCGACCCGTTCGTCCGTGGCTCTCACCTGGTGGGTGGCGTCCAGGCCGAGCACCACGCAACGGCAGCCCGACGACAAAACCACCTGGGCCGCGTGCGGGTCGGCAAAGATGTTGTACTCGGCCGAGGCCGTGATGTTGCCGCCCTCGGTCCGCGCGCCGCCCATGATCACCACGTGGCCGATACGGTCGACGATGGCCGGTTCGCGCCGCATGGCGAGGGCCAGGTTGGTCATCGGCCCGGTGACCGCCAGAGTCACGACCCCGGCCGGCTGGGTCATCAAGGTCTCGACGATGACGTCGACCGAATGGCCCGCCGCCAGGGGCGCCGTGGGCTCGAACACCGCCAGGTCGCCCAGGCCGGACTCGCCATGGAAATGATCGGCCTCCACGGGCGCGCGGACCATGGGTCGCGTGGCGCCGGCATGGACGGGCACGTCCTCCCGGCCCGCGATCTGGCGGATGACCCGCGCGTTGCGGGCGGTGAGGTCCGCCCCGACATTCCCGCCCACGGTGGTCACCGCCAGGATCTCGAGATCGGGCGAGGCGAAGGCCAGGAACAGGGCGACGGCGTCGTCGACGCCCGGATCGCAATCGATGATGAGCTTTGTCACCGACCCATTGTCGAGGAATTCGGGGGCCCAGGGCAAGCTGCCCGGCCCGCCGGCCCTAATGGGCGGCGGGCGCTTCGGGCTTGATGTCCAGGAAGTCGGGCATGAAGGCGTTGTAGGCGGCGGTCTGGCCCAGGTCGACGACCACGTCCTGGTGGCCCTGCCACATCATGTGCAGCGCCACGTACAGCACGATCAGCAGGCCGATATAGCCGATCCAGCGGTAACGGTGCAGCAGGCGGGCGATGTAGGTGGCGGCCACGCCCATCAGGGCGATGGAGAGCAACAGGCCGAAGACCAGGATGGCCGGGTGCTCGCGCGCGGCGCCGGCAACCGCCAGCACGTTGTCCAGCGACATCGACAGGTCGGCGATCAGGATCTGGGTGAAGGCGGACTTGAAGGTCTTGGGCTGCTTGGCCGCCATCGAGGCGCTGGGCTCAGTGGACGGATCGCCGTCCATGGCCGCCTCGGCGGCGGCTTCTTCTGGCTCGGCCTGCTCGCGCAGTTCGCGCCACATCCTCCAGCAGACCCAGAGCAGCAGCAGACCGCCGGCGAGCAGCAGGCCGACGATGCCGAGGAGCTGCGCGGTGATCAGGGCGAACCCGATGCGCATGGTCACCGCCGCGATCAGACCCCAGAGGATCGCCTTCTTGCGTTGCTCGGGGGGCAGTCCGGCCGCCGCCAGGCCGACGGCCACGGCGTTGTCCCCGGCGAGCACCAGGTCGATCATCAGGACGGAGATCAGGGCGGCGAAGGCCCCGGGCGCGAAGAGTGTTTCCAACATCGCGCTCTGAATGCGACAGCCGGCCGCCCACCGCAACCGCCTATGGCTCCGCGATCGCGAAAATCTGGTTCCTAGGCTCGGGTACGGCCAGCCTCGTACAGCGCCACGGCCGCGGCGGCCGAGACATTGAGGCTCTCGAAGCCGCCCGGCATGTCGATCCGGGCCAGGACGTCGCAATGTTCGGCCACGAGCCGGCGCAGGCCTTCGCCCTCGGAGCCCAGCACCAGGACCGTCGGCGCTCCGTCCAACGCCTGCTCCAGGGTCTGCTCGGCCTCACCGTCCAGGCCCACCGCGCGCCAACCCAACTCGGCCAGTTCTTCCAACGCCCGCGAGAGGTTGATCACCCGAGCTGAAGGGATGGCGTCCACGGCGCCGGCCGCGGCCTTGGCCAGGGCTCCGGCGAGCTTGGGCGCATGGCGGTCCTGCAGGATCACGCCGCTGGCGCCGAAGGCCGCCGCCGAGCGCAGGATCGCGCCCACGTTCTGCGGATCGGTCACCTGGTCCAGCATCAGCAGCACGGCCCCGGGCTTGGCCTCGAAGGCGTCCAGGCCCCAGGCCTGCAGGTGTGGAACACGCAGGGCGACGCCCTGGTGGACGGCGCCGGCGGGCAGGTGATTGCCGATGACCTGCGGGTCCAGGGTCTCCAGGACCTTCTGGCGGCCGAATCGAGCCTCGATCTCCTTGGTTCGCTCGGCGGTGGCCAGAAGGCGCTCCGGCGCCTTGCGCGCGGGGTTGCCCAAGGCCGCGCTTACCGCGTGCCAGCCCCACAGCCACTCGTCGGAAATGTTGTCCTGCTTGCGGTTGGGGGTCCTCTGGGGTCCCTTTTTGCCGCCCTTCCAGGGCGCGTTGCGTTCGCGGGATGAGGACACTATAAGACGCGCTCCAAATTGGGGGCCGGACGCTTCCTTCGCTCACGCGACGGAAGAATTGTCCAGGCTTTCGATATGGCTTCGAGCGCGCTGGGGGAATGTCCCGAGTGGCAAAGGGGGGGGACTGTAAATCCCCTGGCGTACGCCTTCGTAGGTTCGAGTCCTACTTCCCCCACCACGCCTCGAAGTCGCTAATTCAAGGAGTCTGGCGCGACGCCGCGCTTCTCTTCGGCGGGTATAGCACAGTGGTAGTGCAGCAGCCTTCCAAGCTGAGGATGCGGGTTCGATTCCCGCTACCCGCTCCAACCTAGACCTCAAACGCCGGCAGGATCCCATGGCCAAGGAAAAGTTCGAACGCAACAAGCCGCATTGCAACATCGGCACGATTGGTCACGTTGACCATGGCAAGACGACGTTGACGGCTGCGATCACGATGACGCTGGCGAAGGCCGGCGGTGCGAAGGCGATGGCCTATGCGGACATC
>NZ_JANOCX010000230.1:0-3374 GCF_031412415.1 Phenylobacterium sp. | reverse complement strand
GGCCATCGCTGGGGCCTTAGTCCTTTTCACTATGTGACCGACTATTATCGCGACATCTGGCGCCAGCTCCGCGAGGCCGGCGTCTAGCGGGGACCTTGGCGGGCCCAGTGCTCCAGCGGGGTCATGCCCGTGACCGCCAGGCTCGCGCGGTCCAGCCAGGGCTCGCCCACACTCCAGGCGCCGCCCTGCAGGTAGTCCACCAGCGGATTGCGATCCTCCGGCCGCGCCGCCCCGCGCAGGGTCATGTAGCGACCGGCGTCGAACCACGGACTGGGATGACGGCCTTCGACGCCGCCGGCCATGACATAGTGGCTGAGCGGTTCGTGACCGCCGGCGGCCACATCGGGATACTGGGTCTGGTAGGCCGCCGGGTCGAACAGCGGGTGCGGCTTGCGGTTCGCCGCGACGCCGAGCGTCAGATAGTCGATCAGCGGCGGCTGCTCGGTCGCGGTTCCATAATAGTCCGGCGCGAACAGCGGGTGCGGCGAGAGGCCCCGTCCATGCTCCAGGTAGTGAGCCAACGGATTGGCGCCGGTCCGCATCAGGTCCGGCGCCTGTGCAACATAGTGCTCAAGGCTGAACAGCGGATGCGGATCACACCCCTCCGCCGCCCCGACGCGGACGAAGTGCTCGAGCGGCGTGAGGCCCGTCGCGCCTAGGGCCACGCCATGGCGCGCGCCATAGAAGGCGGCGTGGATCAGCGGATGAGGGCTGCGGCCCTCCGCGCCCCCTCGCAGCAGGTAGTGGGCGAGCGGGCTCATCCGACCGCCGCCGAGGTCCGGGCTGGCGCCCAGATACCAGGCTTGGTCGAACAGCGCGGCTGGTTGAGCTTGAGGATCGGCGCCGCGGCGGGCATAGGCGGCGATGGCGGCGAGGTCGCGCAGGCGCGCGCCGAACGACAGGCCGCTGGACCGCCAGACTCCGGAGCGGGCGATCAGCAGCGCCTGACCGACGACGCCTGCCCGGCCCAGCAACCGGTCGAGCAGCCGCGCTGGCCGATTTCGGCGACGGGGACGGGTCGTGCGCCGGGCCGCGGCACGATAGGCGACGAGCGCGGCCGCGCGGGCGGCCTGTTCGGCGCGGGCGGTGGCGGCGAGGGTCTCGGCGAGCGCCGCGCCCAGGCGGGTGCGGGTCAGGCCCTCGGCGGCGGCGGCGCGCTGCGCCTCCTCGCGCAGGGCGGCGTAGCGCGTGGCCAGTTCCCCGACCTTGGCGAACAGGTCGCCGTCTTCCGCCGATGAACTGTCAGATGCGTGCTTGGCCAAGATGCGGGCCGCGCGAAGCGGCCGTCTCCCCGTCTATCGATACCGTGCCCAGGGCTCGTGTCGGGCCGCGCCCGCCGACTGTCAAGCCGGGGTCCGGTCCAGCAGACCCTCCGCCTCCAGCCACCCCAGGTAGCCGCCGCCCGCCGTGGCGAAGGGATCGTCGAACCGAGCCCGCAGGTCGTCGCGATCGCGCCATAGCAGGCGGTGGGCGCGAGTGATCGGCGTACCGTCGTCGAAGGTCTCGTAGGCCCAGTAGCGTTCCGGGATCGAGGGCTCGGTCGCCGCGGCCACCTGATCCTTGTACCAGCGCCAGATTTCGTAGACCGCGTGATTGTCCCCGGCGTAGCGCTTGGTCATCACGTCGCCCGTGGGGCCGAGCTTGGTGAAGTGCCAGAAGCGCAGCGGCGCACCGTTGACGGTGATGGCGCCGTCCTTGCCGATGGCGACCTTGCGCTGGCTCAGGTTCCAGCTCGCGACGTTGTAGCCGGGGTCGCGGACGACCTTGACCTTGTCGAACAGGGCCGGGGCATGGTCGCACCAGCGCTGGTCGACGAACAGGCCCGCGGGCATGTCGTCGTAACAGAACGCCAGCAGCCGATCGTTCCACCACTGGGCGAACCGCAAGCCTTCGCCCCGCGCACGAACCGCGACGAAGCCCAGGTTGAAGATCCCCGTCTTCGAGGCCGAGAGATCGTTGTCGAGGATCGATTCGCGGGTGGTGTTGGGGTCGATCAGATGCGGCGTGAGCAGGATGTCGTCGCCGGCCATCAAATCCAGCAACGGATCGAGACTGGCGAACAGGGCCGTGTCGGGATCGAGATAGACGACCGCGTCCGCGCCGGCGTTGAGCGCCTGGTTCAGGAACGGGCCTTTCACCGCCGTGCAGGCCTCCACCACGTCATGCTTGAACAGCCAGGCCTTGAAGTCGGGAACGGCCAGATCTTCGGCATAGACCAGCCGGTCGAAGGGCTCGCTGGCGGCATCGAAGCGGAAGCCCGGCGGCGGCCGGTCGGTGACCAGGGCGACCAGCTCCCAATCCGGATGGAAGCGGCGCAGGGTCGCGTAAAGCACCCGCGCCCGATTGAGGTAGCTGAAGGTGAAGCTGGAATAGCAGACGACCTTCATGCGTTGGCCCTCAGGAGATCGACGGTCAGGGCGCTGAACTTCAGGTCCTGGACGACGGGCGAGCGAACATCCCGCGACAGCGCAAGGATGTCGCCCGATTCGAAGGCCGCGATCAGGGCGGCTTCATCGTCCAGCACCAGCCCGTGGCCGTTCTCGTGGGCGAAGGCCTCGACGTTGCCGCTGTCTGGACCAGTGACCACGGCCGCGCCGGCGGCGACCGCCTCATAGGCGGTGAAGGAGAAGGTCTCCCGGCAGATCGACCAGACCATGGCCGCGTCGACGTCGAGGCGGCGGATGGCGTCGCGCATGGCCAGCGGCTTCTCGGCGGTCACGGAAACCGGGTGGTGGGCGATGGGAAGCCCGCCGATGGTCCGGGCCGCCAGGTGGATGAACTCGTAGCGCGGATCGTCGGCGAACCGCAGCGCCAGGGCGCGGAAGATCGGCCAGCCCTTGTGCGCCGAGGCGCTTCCCGGGAAGGCGAACCGAAACGCTCCGGGCCGCCGCGGCTTGGGCCGCGCCCGCGTGGGGATCAGGCGGGCGTGCGGAACGACGCGTTCGTCGCGCGAGTCGAGACCGCCTCGCCGCCAGGTGTCCAGGGCGGTTTGCGAGGGCGCGACCACCGTCAGGTCGAGATAGCTGAACACCCGCTCGTGCTCGGAGATGTGCAACGCCCGGCCCGGGCCGTAGACACAGACGCCGCATGCGGGGCTACCCGGCGGCGGCGCGCCGCAATCCTCAACGTCGTTGCGCAACAGGTGGACGCCGGCGCACAGGGCGGTGAAGTCATGGATCCAGAAATAGCCGGCGTTGAGACCGGCGGTGCGGACCAGGTCGACCACGTCGCGGGCCGAATGGCCCAGCATGCTGTGGATGGCGAAGCTTCGAAGCCCGGCCTTCACCTTGGAAAAGGCGGCCTTCAGCTCGGCGATCACCACCGCCTGGGGGAAGAAGCCCAGGGGCGCGCCGTTCAGCATCACCCCCACCGGA
>NZ_JANOCX010000229.1:0-26612 GCF_031412415.1 Phenylobacterium sp. | reverse complement strand
CCTCAAGAACTATGGCGGGGCCCTGTTGATGACCTCGCACGACCGCGCCTTCATGAACCGCATCATCGGCAAGGTGGTGGAGATCGACGCCGGCTCGCTCATCACCTATTCGGGCGATCTCGACTTCTACGACCAGCAGCGGGCGCTGGGCGAACAGCAACGCCAGGCGCAGTACGAGCGCCAACAGGCCATGCTGGCCAAGGAGATCAAGTTCATCGAGCGGTTCAAGGCGCGCGCTTCGCACGCCGCCCAGGTCCAGAGCCGGGTCAAGAAACTCGACAAGATCGAACGCGTCGAGGCGCCACGCCGTCGCCAGTCCGTTCAGTTCGAGTTCAGGAGCCCGCCGCGGTCGGGTGACGACGTGATCGCCCTGCGCGGTGTCCATAAGGGCTACGGCGCCCAGCCGATCTATGAAGGCCTCGACTTCCTCGTGCGCCGCAGGGAACGCTGGTGCGTCCTTGGCGCCAACGGCGCCGGCAAATCGACGCTGTTGAAGCTCGTGGCGGGCGCGACCGCGCCCGATCAGGGCACGGTCGGCATCGGCGCCAGCGTCAAGATGGGCTACTTCGCCCAGCACTCCATGGACCTGCTGGACGGCGAGGAAACGATCTTCGAGTCCCTCGACGGCGCGTTCCCGCAAGCGGGCCAGGGCGCGCTGCGCACTCTGGCGGGGTGTTTCGGCTTCTCAGGCGACGATGTCGAAAAGCCTTGCCGCGTGTTGTCGGGGGGCGAGAAGGCGCGCTTGGTGATGGCCAAGATGCTGTTCGATCCGCCGAACCTGCTGGTGCTCGACGAGCCGACCAACCACCTCGACATGGTGACGAAGGAGATGCTGGTCGCGGCCCTGGCGGACTTCGAGGGCACCATGCTTTTCGTCTCGCACGACCGCCACTTCCTGGCGGCCCTGTCGAACCGCGTGCTGGAGCTGACGCCCGAGGGAATCCATCAGTATGGCGGCGGCTACTCGGAGTATGTCGCCCGCACGGGCCAGGAAGCGCCAGGGCTCCACCCGGGCGGGTAGCGGCGCCTCACGCTGGGGAAGTCGCGCCGATAGCCTTCCCGACCCGAACGGGAATAGGGAGGCCATGGGGTCCGCGGTCGCGGCGCCCCTCGGGAGACACTGCGCGATGGTCAGGCTCGAAACGTCCCGAATGATTTTCCGTGTCGTGCTGGCCGCCGCCTATCTGGTGGCGGGCGTCGCGCATCTGTATCTGCCGGCCCCGTTCCTCAGCATCACGCCGCAATGGGTGCCGCAGCCTGAGCTCGTCATCGCCGCAACGGGCGTCGCCGAGATCCTGGGGGCGACGACATTGGTCGCGATACCACCATTGCGCCGTGCCGCCGCCATTTGCCTCGCGCTCTACGCCGTCTGCGTCTATCCGGCGAACATCAAGCACGCCGCCGACGCTGTTTCGGCCCACGGCCTCGGGGCGTGGTGGCCCTATCACGCGCCGCGTTTGGCGTTTCAGCCCGTCCTCGTCTGGTGGGCGTTGTTCGCTGGCGGGATAACAGCCTGGCCCTTCGGCGGGACGAAGGGCGACGGGGCGTCCGCAGGGGCGTCAGGGTCTCGTATGGCGCGGCGTTAGCCCTGGCCGACATCGTGCAAACGGCGCGCGAGAAATTCCCCGCCGAGCCGCAACCCCGCCTCGTCGATGCTGTGGCCGAGCCCGTGGGCCGCATGGGTGCTGACTTCGAAACCCATGCCACGGAACGCGACGTCCGCCTGGCCCATGGCGGCGAACGGCACCATCGGGTCAGCGTCCCCATGGACAAGTAGCAGCGGCGGCTTCGTTCTTGCCTCGCTCTGCAGAACATCGGGATCGGCCAGCATGCCCGAATAGCCCACGATGCCAGCGAGGGCTTCCGACCGCCGCGGCCCCACATGGAGGGCCATCATGGTCCCCTGACTGAAGCCGACCAGCGCCACCTTGTGGTTCGGAAGGTCGTAGGCGGTCCGGTGCATGTCGATAAAGGCGTTCACCAGGGGCGCGGCCTGTCGTACGCCCGCGGCGCGGCTTGCCGGTCCAAGATCGGTCAGTGACCACCACTGGAACCCCCCGGGCGCCCCAGGACAGATCTCCGGAGCGTTGGGCGCCATGAAGACCGTGTCGGGCAGGCTGGCGCGCCAGTAGGGGACCAGGCCCATCAGGTCAGCGCCATTCGAGCCGTAGCCGTGTAGGAGGATCACCAGCGATCTTGGATCTCCGCCGCTCGCGGGGGAGGCCATGGGGCCCTTCAGGCGGGTCACATCGTTCATGGCTCGGTGGTGCGACAATCCGAGTGCCCGGTCAACGCCGGCCCGACCCGTGTCCGCCTGCGGCGAGAGATTTGCCTCGGCGATCAGCAGCGAGCCTCGAGGCAGCGAGAGCTATCGCGGCAGACTGATCGGCGCCCGCGCCCCAGGCGGTCCTACCCAATCCGTCCAAACCGCGACGGAGCGATCCGCAGGATGACGCTTGCCTAAATCATATCTCGTCGGTTATGGATAAACCAATAGCCAGCGAGTTATCGATTCATATGGAACAGCCGCACGAGATCCTATTCAGGACGCTCGCCGATCCCACCCGGCGCGCGATCTTCGAGCGCCTGTGTCGTGACGGCGACCAGACGGTCGGGGCGCTGACGGCCCAGGCGGGGGTCTCGCAACCGGCCGTCTCGAAGCATCTCGGGGTGCTGAAACAGGCCGGGCTGGTGCGCGATCGCCCCGATGGCCGACAGACTCACTACAGCGCTCAGCTCGGCGCCCTGGCCCCGCTGACGGACTGGACGCACCGGATGGCCGCGTTCTGGGAGCACCGGTTCGACGACCTTGAGGATCTGATGAAGAGGATGGACCAATGACGTTCTCGGACGCAGAGACGCGCACGGTCGTCGTCGAGCGAGAAATGCCATTTCCGCCGGAGAAGTTGTGGCGCGCGCTGACCCAGCCGCACCTGATCGAAGAGTGGCTGATGAAGAACGACTTCGCGCCCGTCGTGGGTCACCGGTTCAATCTTCGCGGCGGTTGGGGTGGCGTGCTGGACTGTGAGGTCCTCACCGTCGAACCAAACAGAACCTTGGCCTACACCTGGAATTTCACGCACGACGACGCCGCCTACGACCTGCGGAGCGTCGTCACCTTCACGCTCACCCCGACGAGCACGGGCACCCACCTGCGCATAGAGCAGTCCGGCTTCCGACCCAATCAGCCGCAGGCCTTTGGCGGCGCCATGGTGGGCTGGCGGAAGTTCTTCGCCGAACTGGAACAGGTCCTGATGCGGATCGACTGAGGTCCGCGGACGCAGACGGCCGCCCAGTCCAATTCAACTTGTCTGAGAGGAGATCGCCTTGAACTGGAATGCTTGGATTCGGCAGAGCCACCGGTGGCTGTCGATCATCTTCACGGCCGTCGTCGTCGCGATCTTCGTCACCTTGGGATTGGGGAAGGAGCCCGCCCCCTGGGTCTACTTCCTGCCGCTGTTTCCGCTGGCCTTGATGACGCTCACCGGTCTGTACATGTTCGCGCTGCCATATGCCGCCAGGTGGCGCAGCGCGCGACGCATCGGCTGAAAGGCGTGAGGATATGGCGGGCAAGACGACCAAGCCGGTGCTCCTCGCGAGCGGCAACCCTCAGATCCCGAAGGCGGAAGGCGACGCCCCGGTCCAGGCCTATATCGCGGCGATGCCGGGTTGGAAGCGCGATGTCGGTCGACGTCTCGATGAGCTGATCGCCGACGCCGTCCCGGGGGTGCGCAAGGCGGTCAAATGGAACTCGCCGTTCTACGGTGTGATGGGCGAGGGGTGGTTCCTCAGCCTCCATTGCTTCACGAAGTAAGTAAAGGTGGCGTTCTTCCGCGGGGCGGCGCTCCGGCCCGTTCCGCCCGGCGCGTCCAAGAGCCAGGACACCCGCTATCTCGACATCCGGGAGGACGATCCATTCGATGAAGCCCAGTTCACCGACTGGGTGAAGCAGGCCAGCCAACTGCCTGGCGAACGCATGTGAGGGGTGCGACAACCATGAAGAAGACAGACGGTTCGCAGGAGGAAGACGGCGGAAAATCACCCGCTCAGCTCTTCGATGCCAAGATCGAGGCGCTGAGCGATTGGCGAGGCGAGACGCTCCGCCGGGTTCGCGCGCTCATCAAGCAGGCCGATCCCGAGGTGATCGAGGAATTGAAGTGGCGCGGCGTTCCGGTGTGGTCGCACGCTGGAATCATCTGTACCGGCGAGACGTACAAGGCCGCCGTGAAGCTGACCTTCGCTAAGGGCGCGTCGCTGGACGACCCCTCGAACCTCTTCAACGCCAGCCTCGAAGGCGCCACCCGGCGGGCCATCGATATCCACGAGGGCGATAAGCTGGATGAAGACGCCTTCAAGGCGCTCATAGGCGCCGCCGCGGCCTTGAACACGTCGCCCCGCCGATAGGTTCGTCGCGGGCGCAGGGCGGCCCCTTCAATGGTCGGCCAGGGCCTCGATCACACGACAGGTCGCCACGCGACCCTTGGCGCAAGAGTCCAGCATGCGAACCAGCTCGCCGCGAAGCGAAGAGAGACGTGCGATCTTCTCGTCGACGGCCATCAAGTGCGCGCCGGCGATGTCATCGGCCTGGGCGCAGGACATCTCGGGTCGGTCGGCGAGGTCGAGCAGCGTTCGAACATCGCCCATCTCGAAGCCCAGCTCCCGCGCATGACGGATGAAGGCGAGACGGCGCACGTGATCGGCGCCGTAAATCCGGCGAGCGCCTTCGGATCGAGGCGGCGGCGGCATGAGGCCGATGCTTTCGTAGAACCGAATGGTCGTCACCTTCACGTCCGTGCGGCGTGAGAGGTCGCCGATGCTAATTTCCACAGCCACTCCCGTCTCCCGTTGAACTTCGCTCTTGCTTCTACAGTGGCTGTAGGACGCATAGGTCCGATGCGTCGAGTCGCTTGCCGGTGTTGACCGGTCTCACGCGTCGTTCAGGAGCCGCTGTCCTTGTTCAGCCGTCACATTCCTCCGGCCAGGATGCTGATCGTCGCGCTGTGCGTGGCGTTGATGACCCTGCTCGCCGGGCAGTCGGCGACGGCGGCGATCGACAAGGCCCAGCATGGCGTAGGTCTCGAACACGCCGCCACGGTTTCCGCGGGGCTCGTGCATCTGGATGACGGCCACCACGATGCGGGCACAGAGACGCCCGACGGCGACGCCGGACGCCACCACCATCATGGCGATGGCCCGCAGACGTTCCCGCTCAGCGGCGAGGCGGCCAGCCCCGTGGCGCCGGCGCGACCCGAGGCCCATGTCAGGGCAGTAGACGCCCCACGCGGTTCGTCGATGAACACCGGACTGCTACGTCCGCCCAAGGCGACCGAAACAGACCTCGCCTGACGCCGTGCGCCCCTTGGCGCCTGATCATCTGTTTCGAGACATCACATGCCATTCACATGTCGGCGCAAGGCGCCGTCGCGGCTTGCCTTGGCCATCGCCAGCGCGCTCGCCGTCGCACTGTCCAATCCGACCTCGGCGGCGGGTCAGCCGAAGCCGCCCACCCTCACGCTTTCGGCGGCGCTGGAGCGCGCCGGGACAGCCGACCCCCGGCTGGGGGCTTTTGACGCCCGCGCCCAGGCGGCCGAGGCCGGCGTTCGGCAAGCCGGCGCGCGTCTTAATCCGTCCCTGGGCGTCGAGGTCGAGAACTTCGCAGGAACGGGCGCCTATTCGCTGCTGGATCGCGTCGAGACGACCCTGACCTATGAGCAGACCCTGGAGCGCGGCGGCAAGCGCGCCGCCCGCATGGACCGGGCGCGCGCCGAGCTGGAGGTCGCGCGGCGGCGGCGGGAGGTGCGCCGGCTCGATCTGATCAAGGAGGTGCAGGTCGCCTATGCCGACGCGCTGGCCGCCGAGGCCGAGCTGTTGCTGGCCGACGCCCGCCTCGTGGCCGCCCATAGCGCGCAGCGGGACATCGCGCGGCGGGTGAAGGCGGCGCGCGATCCGCTGTTCGCAGGTTCGCGCGCGGAGGCGGTCACGGCCCAAGCCGAGATCGAACGCGACCAGGCGCGCGACGCGGCGCGGAACGCACGGGCCACCCTGGCTCGCTACTGGGATGGCGCGCCGGACTTCGTGCTGGACCTGGAAAGCTTCTTCCAGGTTGCGGCGCCGGCCACGGCCGCGCCGATCGCGGTGGCCGACCTGGCGCTGCTGGAGGCCGAGCGCGACGGTGCGATCGCCGCCGTACGGGTCGAGCAGACGCGCGCCGTGACCGATCCGACGGTGCGCGCCGGCGTCCGCTATTTCGGCGATGGCGCGAACGTCGCCCTCGTGGTCGGGGGATCGATCCCCATTGGCCGCTACGACACCAACCAGGGCGGCATCGCGCGCGCGCGGGCCGAGCGCACCGCCGCCGAGGTGGACATCGCCGCCGCACGAACCGTTGGCGAGCGCGAGATCGCGCGGCTGACGGCCAGACTCGCGGCGTCGTCGCGGGAAACAGAGCGTATCCGGCTGGAGGTTATCCCACCCGCCATCCAGGCCGTCGAACAGGTGCGCGACGGCTTCAATCGGGGCGGTTTCCAATACATCGACGTCGTAGAGGCCGAGCGCGGCCTTGCCGACGCGCGCGCCCGCCGCGTGGCGGTCCTGCGCCAGCATCACCTGGACCAGGCGGCGCTCGACCGGCTGACGGGCCGCCATGCCGGCCAATCCACCTCAACCTCCATCGCGGAGCGTCGCTGATGAACGCCCATCCCATGCGGCGGTTCGTCCGCTTCGCTGTCTGCCTGACGGCCACCATTCTGCTGACCGCCTGCGGCCAGGCCGCGAAGCCACAAGCCGAGGGCGAAGGGCACGCCGAGACCGCCGGCGACTTCGAGCGCGGGCCCCATCGCGGCCGCATGCTCCGTGAGGGCGACTTCGCCATCGAGGTCACGATCTTCGAGGAAGGCGTGGAGCCCGAGTTCCACGTCTACGCCTATCGCAAGAACAAGCCACTCGATCCGAAGCAGGTCCAACTCGCCGTCGAGCTGCGCCGCCTGGGCGGCAAGACCGACCGCTTCGCCTTCGCTCCGCAGCAGGACTATCTGCGTGGCGCCGGCGTGGTCGAGGAGCCGCACTCGTTCGACGTCAAGGTCCGCGCCGTAGAGGGCGGTCGCACCCACCAGTGGGCCTACGCGTCCTATGAAGGCCGAACCGCCTTTTCCGCCGAGGCGGCTCGCGCCGGCGGCGTGAAGACAGAGGTCGCCGGTCCCGTCGTCATGGCCGAACTCGTCGACATGGCCGGTCGCATCGAGATCACCCCGGAAGGGCGCGGCGAGGTTCGGGCCTGGTATCCCGGGCGCATCGTGGCGATGAACGCTCAGTTGGGTCAGACCGTCCGCAAGGGCCAGGTCCTGGCCCGGGTGGAATCCAGCCAGAGCCTGCAGACCTATTCGATCCCAGCCCCCATCAGCGGCGTGATCGTTCAGAAGAGCGCCAACGTCGGCGACGTCGCCTATGACGCCGCGATCCTGGTGATCGCCGATCCTACCAAGCTGCACGCCGAATTCTTCGTCTATCCCCGCGACGCCGAACGCGTGCGGGTGGGTCAGAAGGTCGAGGTGCGCAATCTGGCCGGCGACGCCCGCCTGACCGCCCGGGTCGAGGCGGTCCTGCCGACCGCCGACATCGAGAGCCAGACCATGATGGCGCACGTCCATCTGCCCCCCGGCGCGGCCTCGACGTTCCGGCCGGGCATGGGCGTCGAGGGCGCGTTCCAAGTCGGCGCCCAGCAGGCGCCGCTCGCCGTCCGCACCATGGCGCTTCAGCGGTTCCGGGACTTCACGGTGGTCTTCGCCAGGGTCGGCAACACCTACGAGGTCCGCATGCTGGAACTCGGCCGCAAGACGCCCGAGTGGACGGAGGTGCTGAGCGGGCTGGAACCCGGGACCGAGTACGTCACCGACGGAGCCTTCCTGATCCGCGCGGACATCGAGAAGTCCGGCGCGAGCCACGATCACTAGGGGCGGACGCATCATGCTTGAACGAATTGTCGCTCTCTCGATCCGCTACCGCTGGATCGTCCTGGCGCTGGTCGTCCTCAGCGCCGCCGTCGGCGTCTGGAGCTTCCAGCGCCTGCCCATCGACGCGACGCCGGACATCACCAATGTCCAGGTGCAGATCAACACCGAGGCGGCCGGCTTCTCGCCACTTGAGGCCGAGCAGCGGATCACCTTCCCCATCGAGACCGCCATCGGCGGCCTGCCGGGGCTCCAGCACACCCGTTCGATCTCGCGCTATGGCCTGAGCCAGGTCACTGTGGTGTTCAAGGACGGGACGGACATCTATTTCGCCCGCCAGCTCGTGAACGAGCGGCTGCAGGCCGCGCGGAGTCAGCTCCCCGAAGGCCTGACGCCGGAACTTGGGCCCATCACCACCGGGCTGGGCGAGATCTTCCTCTACACCGTCGAGGCCCGTCCCGGCGCGCGCAAGCCCGACGGGAGCGCCTACACGCCGGAGGACCTGCGCACCCTGCAGGACTGGGTGATCCGGCCGCAGCTTCGCAACACGCCGGGCGTCACCGAGGTCAACACGATCGGCGGCTTCGAGCGCCAGTATCACGTCACGCCTCTGCCCCAGAGGCTGTCGGCCTATGGCCTGACCATGGGCGATGTCGTGACCGCCCTGGAGGCCAACAACGCCAATGTCGGCGCGGGTTATGTGGAGCGGTTCGGCGAGCAGTACCTGATCCGCGTGCCAGGCCAGGCGCGCGGGATCGACGACCTGAAGGGCGTGATCGTCACCAATCGGGGCGGCGTGCCGATCCGGGTCGCAGATGTCGCCGATGTGGGTCTGGGCGCGGAGCTGCGCACCGGCGCGGCCACCCAGGACGGGCATGAGGTGGTGCTGGGCACGGCCTTCATGCTGGTGGGCGAGAACAGCCGCACCGTGGCCCGCGCGGTGGCTGAGCGGCTCGAGGTCGCCGCCAAGGCGCTGCCGCCGGGGGTGGTCGCCAAGGCCGTCTACGACCGCACCAACCTGGTGGATCGCGCGATTTGGACCGTCGAGAAGTACCTGCTGGAGGGCGCGCTGCTGGTGGGGGTCGTGCTGTTCCTGCTGCTCGGCAACTTCCGCGCCGCGATCATCACCGCGGCGATCATCCCGTTCGCCATGCTGCTGACCATCACCGGCATGGTGCAGTCGAGGGTCTCGGGCAACCTGATGAGCCTGGGCGCTCTCGACTTCGGCCTGATCGTCGACGGCGCGGTGATCATCGTCGAGAACTGCCTGCGCCGGTTCGGCGAGGCCCAGCATCGGCTCGGCCGCCTGCTGACCCGCGACGAACGCTTCGAGCTGACCACCAGCGCCACCGGCGAGGTGATCCGGCCGTCGCTGTTCGGGGTGCTGATCATCACGCTCGTCTATGTGCCGATCTTCGCGCTCACGGGCGTCGAGGGAAAGATGTTCCACCCCATGGCCGTCACCGTGGTGATGGCCCTAACCGCCGCCATGGTGCTGTCGCTGACCTTCGTGCCGGCGGCGGTGGCGCTGTTCGTCACCGGCCGGGTGGAGGAAAAGGAGAGCCGGATCATGGGCGGCGCGCGGCGGCTCTATCAGCCGGCGCTGGACACCGCGCTGCGGCTTCGTGTGGCCTTCGTCGCCGGCGCTGTCGCGCTGGTGGCGGTGGCCGGTTTCGCCGCAAGCCGCATGGGTTCGGAGTTCGTGCCCAATCTGGACGAGGGCGACATCGCCCTGCACGCCTTGCGCATCCCGGGCACCAGCCTGACCCAGGCGGTCTCGATGCAGATGACCCTGGAGGCCCGCATCAAGGCCTTCCCGGAGGTGGAGCGCGTGTTCGGCAAACTGGGCACCGCCGAGGTCGCTAACGACCCCATGCCGCCCTCTGTGGCCGACACTTTCATCATCATGAAGGACCGCAAGGACTGGCCCGATCCTCGCAAGCCGAAAGCGACCCTGGTGGCTGAGCTGGGGGCCGCGGTCGCCAAGGTCCCCGGCAACAACTACGAGTTCACCCAGCCGATCCAGATGCGGTTCAATGAGCTGTTGTCGGGGGTGCGCGCCGACGTGGCGATCAAGGTGTTCGGCGACGATCTGGACCAGCTCTTCGAGATCGGCGAGACCATCGAGGGCGTCGTCGCGGGGATCGATGGCGCGCAGGACGTGGCGACCGAGCAGGTCACGGGCCTGCCGATCCTGCAGATCACGCCGAACCGCGACGCCCTGGCCCGCCTGGGCCTGAATGTCGACGACGTGCAGGCGGTGGTCGCCACCTCCATGGGCGGCACGGTCGCGGGCCAGGTCTTCGAAGGCGACCGCCGCTTCGATGTCGTGGTCCGATTGCCGGAGGACATCCGCAGCAATGTCGACGAGATCGGCCGCCTGCGGGTCCCCCTGCCGGCCAGCGGGGAGGGGCCGCGCGGGTTCGTGCCCCTGGCCGACGTCGCGACCATCGAGGTCGAGACCGCGCCCAACCAGGTCAGTCGCGAGGACGGAAAGCGCCGGGTCGTCGTGACCGCCAATGTGCGGGGGCGCGACCTGGGTTCCTTCATCGCCGAGGTCCAGGAAAAGGTCGGGGCGGAGGTCGATCTGCCCAGCGGCTACTGGGTGACCTATGGCGGCACCTTCGAGCAGCTGATCTCGGCTGCCAAGCGCCTCCAGTTGGTCGTCCCCGCCGCCTTGCTGCTGATCTTCGGCCTGCTCTACGCGCTGTTCCGATCAATGAAGGACGCCGCCATCGTGTTCTCGGGCGTTCCCCTGGCGCTCACCGGCGGGGTGGCGGCGCTGATGATGCGCGGCCTGCCTCTCTCCATCTCGGCCGGGGTGGGGTTTATCGCCCTGTCCGGCGTCGCCGTCCTGAACGGCGTCGTCATGGTCAGCTTCATCCGCAACCTGCTCGCCGATGGCGAGCCGTTGGACAGGGCGATCCGCGAGGGTGCCCTGACCCGGCTGCGGCCTGTCCTGATGACCGCGCTGGTGGCCAGCCTCGGCGTCGTGCCCATGGCCGTCAATGTCGGCGCCGGCGCCGAGGTTCAGCGCCCGCTGGCGACGGTGGTGATCGGTGGAATCATCTCCTCGACCTTGCTCACTCTGCTGGTCCTGCCGGCGCTCTATCGGCTGGTTCACGGCCGAGCAGGCCTGGATCGGAGCCCGCCAGCGCCATTCTGAGCCGACCCTCCGCCTGGGAGGAGGCGGGCCGTCAGGCGCCCCAGACCTCCTGGGCGTAGCGGACGAAGTTGCCGCCGAGGATCTTCTCTATCCGCGCCGGCTTGTGGCCACGCTCAGCGAGCAACCGGTACAGTTTGCGGAACTGGTCTGGCCCGCGCAGGTCGTCGACGAAGGGGTGGGTGTCGGCGCGCTCGCCGGGGGCGGCGATGCCCTTGGCCTTGCGATCCTCGTGCTCCTTGCGCAGAGCGACCTTGTAGAGTTCCAGGTCATCGATAGGCGTGGTCCCACCGTCGGTGCCGATGCCCACGTGATCCTCGCCGCAGACCTTCAGCGCATGCTCGATGTGGGCGACCACGTCGACGGCGCGGGCGTGTCCCGACAGGTTCAGGAACGGCATGAAGTAGATGCCGACGAAGCCGCCGCGCTCGGCCACCAGGCGCAGTTCCTCATCGGTCTTGTTGCGGGGCAGGTCGGTGAGCGCGCGGCAGCCGGTGTGGTTGATCGAGATCGGCTGTTTCGAGGCCCGCGCCGCGTCCAGGCAGATCTGGCGGCCGGAATGGCTCAGATCGACCATCAGACGGTTGGCGTTGAGGCGCTCCACCACCTCGCGGCCGAAGGGGGTCAGTCCGCGGCCTTTGGGCACGATGGAGCCGTCGCCGAGCTGATTGCGCAGGTTGTAGGTGAGCTGAACGATGCGGACGCCCAGGTCGGCGAAGATATCCACGCGGCTGGCGTCGTCACCCATCATGGCCGCGTTCTGGAAGCCCAGTATGACCCCGATCTTCTTTTCCCGCTTGGCGCGGGCGATGTCGGCGGCGGTGAGGACTTTCAGCAGATCCTTGTCGTGATCGCGGATCAGGCGGTCCCACTGCGCGCATTCGGCGACCGAATGTTGGAAGGGCTCCATGGGGCCGGCGACATAGCCGATGGTCACGTTTACCGCGCTCGTGCCCGAGGCATGGGCGTCGGCCAGGATGCGCGGCGACATCGCCGGACGCGGTGTCTCGGGATGGTTCGGGTCGTTGAGGCCGCCCAGGGCGTTGACGACGATCACCCGCGCCAGGGGGTCGCTCGCCGCGGCGGCGGGCGAAGCCAGGGCTGAAGCGGCGGTCAGGGCCATCAGATGGCGGCGGTTCAGGCTCATTTCGTCGCTCCAGCGGCTCGCCGCGCGAGCGCGCGCATGTCGGCGGCGAACGCGGGCCGGCGCGTCACGATAGATGGCGCGGCCGGATTCGCAGCAACGGAAGCTGACAGCCACGGTCGGGCGATCGAGGCGTGGTCACCGGCGGATGGTGACGCCGACACGCAGGCTTCGCGGCGCCGAATAGCTCTCCACGCCATCGGCGGTCTCGCCCACCTCCAACTCCTCGTCGAAGACGTTCTCGGCGGCCAGATAGACCTCGATATCCTCGCCCATGCGCCAGGTGGCCCGGGCGTCCAGCTGGATGCCGGACGACAGCCGGCGGCTGTTCAGGTCGTCCTCCCAACGCGCGCTCTCGTAGCGAACATCCGCCGACAGGCCGAGTTGATCGACCGGACGCAAGGTCAGCCCGCCGGTGAGCGTCAGCTTCGGCGTCTGGGCCGGCCGCAGACCGGTCAACTGCGGCGCGCTGGTCCCGCCATCCACCTCCGCCTCGGTGTAGGCGAAGGCCGCCCGCCAGCCGATGGTCTGGGCCGCCTCGCCAGACACCTCGCCTTCGATGCCCCAGGCCTTGATCTCGCCGGCGTTCCGCCGCTGGCGCAGGGTTCCGCCCGCCGGAACGAAGCCCGCCGTCGGGAAGGTTCCCGGGCCGACGCCGATGGTGACATTGGCGATGGGGTCATGAAGCCGGTTGTGGAAGATGGTCGCGGCCCAGCGGACCGGCGCATCGCCGCCGACGCCGACCTCCACGCCTTGTAGGGTCTCAGGCTTCAGCGTCGGGTTGGCCTCGGTGATGTCGTTGCCCACCCGGAACGGGCGGTGCAGTTCGTTGAGGGTCGGCGGGCGGAAGCCGGCATAGGCGGCGGTGCGAAGGTAGAGCGTCTGGTTCAGCTCAAAGCGTAGTCCGAGCCGCCCGGTGGGCGTGGTGTCGGTGCGGTCGCCGCCCGCCTGGTCCAGGGTCAGAGCGCCTGTCGTCGTGTCGCGCTCGCGCCGCACGGCGTCATAGGCCCGCGAGCGGTCGATCCGGAATCCCGCGGTGGCGAGCCAGGGCCCCTGATCCAGCGCCGCCTCGGCATAGGCCCCGGCGACCAGGGTCTTGCCGCCCGCCTCACGGTCGCGGGTGAAGGCGCCGGCCATGAACCGGAAGAGCTCGTGCTCGGTCCCTTCTGTCAGGCGGATGTCCGTGCCGACCTCCCAAGCCAGAGCGCCTTGCCGACCCTGCCAGGCGGCGTTCAGGCCATAGCCAGTGGCCGGCGTGTCATACTGGTCGTTGGCCGGCGTGGTCGTCGCACGGCCGGCCGCCACGGCCACCGAGCTGTTCTCTAGATCGCTCTTGCGCACCCAACCCTGCAACCGCCAGCCGCCAACCCCTTCGGCCGCCGGTCGCGCCACTGTGACGACGGCCGAGCTTCCAGTGGTGTTGGACCGCGCGCCCCGCAGGCCGGCCTGCTGGTTCACCTGGAAAGCCGAGACCCGCACCGCGGCCTGCACGCCATCGAAGTCGTGCTGCAGGCGCAGGGCCGCCACCGAGTCGTCCAGGCGCAGGGGCGTATCGGCCGCGCCCCGCCGTGATCCGCGCACGGCGTAGTAGCCCTTCGTCCGCGAGCCGCCGAGGGTCATCAGGACACCGGGCAAACCCGCCACCGCCACGGCGCGGTAGCTTCCGCGCTCGCCGGCCGAGACCTCCGCCGCCGCCAGCCCCTGTGGCGCGGCGCGCTCCTGCAGCGCCACCACGCCGGTGAGGGCGCCCGCGCCATAGGGCCCCGCGCCCGCGCCGCGAACCACCGTGGCGCCGTCCAGTCCCTCGGACGGCAGGCCGCTCCAGATCACCCACCCGCCGAACGGGTCGTTCTGTGGCGCGCCGTCCAGGGTCACCAGGGTCCGGCCGGCGCCCGACGGGGCGATGGCGCGAAGAGATAGGCCCTGCGTGGTCGGGTTCGCGGCTCCGCTGCCGGTGCGGCGGAACAGGGACACGCCGGGCACGCTCTTCAGCGCCTCGTCCAGACGCGACTCAGTCTTGAGGAGCTCGGGTCCGATCTGAATGGCGCTGAACGCCGCCTCGCCGCCCAGGGGCGCGAGCCGCGGCGCGTTGACGATCACGATCTCGACTTCAGGCGCCGGAGGAGGCGGGAGCTCTGGCATCACTGGCATCTCGTTCAATCAAAGGGCGCGGCGGCGCGTTGGCTCCGGCGCCCTTGATTCCGCCTCAGGCGAGCCGAATGGCGGACAAGACGATGCAGGTCGGCCAGGCCGTCAAGCCTGCCCGACCCGAGATCGCCACCTGAACTATCGGCGAAGAGCGTCGAGAGCCCGTTGGCCGGCGTCCAAGATCTTGGCCCGGGTAGGGGGATGGGCGAAGGCTACGCCCGCAATCGCCGCGCCAATCAAGGCAAGCCCGACCGGCGTTCGCCGTGCGGTCAGGGCCAGCAACGGCAGGGCGGATTTCGCCATCGTGGACAGGTCGAGGCCGCCGCCCTGGGTCGTCGTAGGGTTCTTCGCCGACGCGATGCGCTGACCGATCTGGTCGAACACGCCCTGGCGGCGAGGCTCGGGTTGCGCCGGGCGGGGGGCGGTGGAGTTGGCTTGGTTCATATGGACAATCCTCCTGGGTGTGCGGTCCAACGCCGAGCACGTCGGTTCGATCCCGGCCGACGAACTTCTTCCAGGCGCCCCATTGCCGCGGCGGGCGTGACGCGCTCTTTTGCGGCCTGCGAAAAATCACGACGACGGGACGGAGAGGCGACATGGGCGACATCAATCAGGACACCGGGCTGCAACTGCGCTCGCTGGTGAAGAGCAGCGGCGAGCTGGAGCTGTCGCTGGCGCGGGTCGCGATCCCCGAGCCTGGCCCCGACGAGGTGCTGGTGCGGGTCGAGGCTTCGCCGATCAACCCTTCCGACCTGGGCCTCTTGCTGGGCGCGGCGGACATGTCGACGGCGAGCCTGAGCGGCACGCCCGATAGCCCGGTGGTCACCGCCAAGATCCCGCCGGCCTTCATGCGAGCCATGGCCGCGCGCCTGGACGAGTCCATGCCGGTGGGCAACGAGGGCGCTGGCGTGGTGATCAAGGCCGGCGCGAACGCACAGGGCCTGATGGGCAAGACCGTCGCCATGCTAGGTGGCGCCATGTACGCCCAGTACCGCTGCTTGAAGGCCGCCGACGTCCTGGTGCTGCCGCAAGGCGCCACCGCGGCCGACGGCGCATCCTGCTTCGTCAATCCGCTGACCGCGCTGGGCATGGTCGAGACCATGCGCCGGGAGGGTCACACCGCCCTGGTCCACACCGCCGCGGCCTCCAACCTGGGTCAGATGCTGAACAAGCTGTGCCTCGCCGAGGGCGTGGGTCTGGTCAACATCGTGCGCAGCGTCGAGCAGGCGGCGATCCTGAAGGCGATCGGCGCGCAGCACGTGATCGACTCCACGTCGCCAACCTTCATGGAGGACCTGATCAAGGCGCTGGTGGCCACCGGCGCGACCTTGGCCTTCGACGCCATCGGCGGCGGCAAGCTGGCCGGCCAGATCCTCAGTGGCATGGAAGCCGCGGCCAATCAGACCGCCACCAGCTACAGCCGCTACGGCTCGGCGGTGCATAAGCAGGTCTATATCTATGGCGGCCTCGACACCCGCACCACCGAACTCAATCGCGGTTTCGGCATGGCCTGGGGCGTGGGCGGCTGGCTGCTGACGCCGTTCCTCATGAAGATTGGCCCCGAGGCCGCGCAGAAACTTCGTGAGCGGGTGGCCGCCGAACTGAAGACCACCTTCGCCAGCCACTACTCGCACGAGGTGTCGCTGGCCCAGGCGCTTCAGCCGGACGTCATCGCCGCCTACAACAAGCGTGCGACGGGCGAGAAGTACCTGATCAATCCGAGCAAGGCTTAGGCGCTCTCTGGCGCCTAAGCTGCGCGGGCGGACCTAGTCGCGCAGGCTGGCCGGGACGACGCCGCCATTCTTGGCGAGCGCCGCCCAGACGGCCTTCTGTAAGGCGATGTTCTGCTCAGCGCTGCCGTGCGGGCCAGCGGCGACTCCCAGTTCGCCGGCCAGTTCCTTACGCGCGTCGAGGCTGGAATCCAGATCCAGCATCTTCAGCAGATCGACGATCGACGTGCGCCAGTTGCCGCCGCCGCCCTTCTCCGCCGCCAGTTCGCTCAGCACCGCCTCGACGTCCACCGGTTCGGGAGGCGGCGGGGGAGGCGCGGTCGCGGCCGGAGTCGCCGTGGGCGCAGGTGCGGCGGCGGGCGGAGCTTCCGGCTTCTTGCGACCCAGAATCTTGTCCATGATCGAACTGAATATGCCCATGCGCCCGGCTCCCGTGCTTGCTGACTGATGCCTAAAAGCTCGGCCGTGGAATATGTTCCCGACTAGGCTTCGGCGGTTCGCGCGAGCCTAGCCCAGGTTTGTGACGCGCCTGGAACAGGCGTCGGATTCCGAAGGTAGGGGTGTCACCTGAGCCGAACCCAGTGGGGGCGGGGCGTCGCGGGCTGGGGGGAGGAGAATCCGCGACTGGCTCAGGTGACGGGGCTACTAGGGACTATGACTTACTAGTTGCGTAATAACTGTATGTCGCCACCCTACGTCGCGCAAGCCGAAAGTTCGGCAAAGGCCGAAGACGGTCAGCCGAAGGGTTTTTCCAGACTGGGCTGGGGCGGTGTGAACCACGCGGCGCCGTCCGCCGTGACATGGAAGTGATCTTCCAGCCGCACGCCGAACGCGTCGGGGACGACGATCATCGGCTCGTTGGAGAAGCACATGCCTTGCGCGAGCGGGGTCTTGTCGCCGCGCACCAGATAGGGCGCCTCGTGGATCGAGAGGCCGATGCCGTGGCCAGTACGATGGGGAAGGCCCGGCAGGTCGTAGTCCGCGCTGAAGCCGGCGGCGGCCAGTACCGAGCGGGCGACGGCGTCGATCTCCTCGCAGGCGACACCCGGCTTCACGGCGGCGAATGCTGCGGCCTGGGCGCGCTTCTCCACCTCCCAGACCCGGCGGTGTTCGGGCGAAGGCTCGCCAAAGACATAGGTGCGAGTGATGTCGGAGTTGTAGCCCTGGACCCGGCAGCCGGTGTCGATCAGCACTAGATCCCCGTCGGCCAGCGCCTGCTCGCCCGGCAACCCATGGGGATAGGCGCTGGCGACGCCGAATTGCACCGCGCAGAAGGATGAGCCGTCGTCGGCCCCAAGCGCGCGGTGGGCCTGGTCGATGAAGCGGCGCACGGCCGTGGTGGTGATCCCCGGCGCCAAAATGGCCGCGGCGCGGCGGTGGACCTCCAGGGTCATGGCCTTGGCCTGGGACATCAGGGCGAGTTCCGCCGGCGACTTGATCATCCGGCAGCCGTCGATCACCGGCGCGCCGTCCAGCAGCTCGACGCCGGGCGCGGCCAGGCGCAGGCCGTTGAAGACGAAGAAGGGCAGGGCGGGGTCGATAGCGAGGGTCTTGGCGTCCAGGTCGATCAACGCCTGGGCGGTGAGCGCATAGGGGCTCTCGTGCTCCTCCCAAAGCAGCATCTGCGCCTCGATCCCCAGCGAGGCTTCCAGCGAGCCCAGCTCGAAGCGTGGGCAGATCATGCGCGGCGGGCCGGTCCTCGGCAGGACCATCGCGACGAGGCGCTCGGTGGCGTTCCAGCCGACGCCCGCGAAATAGCGCAGCGAGGCCCCGGCTCCGACGATCAAGGCGTCGGCGCCGATCTGCGCCATCAGCTCGCGAGCGCGGGCGATGCGGGCCATCCGCTCCCCGCGGGTGATCGCGGGCGAGGGATCAGCCCAGGATGAAAGCTGCGAGAGCTCGATCTCCGCGGTCGAGCCGCCGATGCCGTGAGTCATGCTGAAACTCCGCTGTTGGGCGCTAGCCTGGTGTCCTAACCCCACCTACAACTTGCCGCCATGGCTGGAAGTCAGGATTTCGCCGCCGACCCGCGCAATGCGACGGCCCTCATTTACCTGAACGGCGACCTCGTGCCGCGCGAGGCGGCGAAGGTGTCGATCTTCGACGCCGGGTTCGTGCTGGGCGACGGGGTCTGGGAGGGACTGCGCCTTCACAAGGGCGCGCTGCTGTTCCTGGATACGCACCTGGACCGGCTTTACGCCGGAGCGTCGACCATCGCGCTGGACATCGGGCTCACCCGTGAGGCGCTGACCTCCGAGATCCGCCGTCTGCTAGCGGCCAACGACATGGAGGACGGCGCCCACCTACGGCTGATGGTGACACGGGGCGAGAAGGCGGCCGCCAACCAGGACCCTCGCAACTGGCTGGGCAAGCCCACGATCGTCATCACCGCCGAGTACAAGTCGCCCAGCCCCGAGATCGTGACCCGCGGCTTGTCGCTGTTCACCTCGTCCATCCGCTGCACTCCGGCCGAGATGTTCGACATGCGGCTCAACTCCCACAGCCGCCTGAACCTGATCCAGGCGCTGCTGCAGGCGATCAAGGCGGGCGCCGACGAGGCGTTGATGCTGGATCCGCACGGCTTCGTCGCGAGCTGCAACGCCACCAACTTCTTCTTCGTGCGCGAGGGGCAGGTGATGACCTCCTCGGACGACTACTGCTTCAACGGTGTGACGCGGGGCAATGTGATCCGGCTCTGCGGCGAGCACGGCGTACCGTTCGCGCAGGGCGACTTCACCCTGGCCGAGGTGCATTCGGCCGACGAGGCCTTCGTGACCGGCACCTTCGGCGGGCTGACCCCGGTGCGCGAGATCGACGGCCGGGTGCTGCCGGCGGCGCGGCCAGGACCGGTGACCCAAAGGCTGCGTGCGGCCTACGAGTCGCTCAAGGACGCGCAGGCCCGCTGATGAAGACCGTGCGGATCGCCATGTGGTCGGGGCCGCGCAATATCTCCACGGCGATGATGCGGGCCTTCGAGAACAGGCCAGACACCGCCGTCGTCGATGAACCCTTCTACGCGGCCTATCTGGCGCGGACGGGCCTGGACCACCCGATGCGAGACGAGGTCCTGGCTTCGCAGTCGCTGGATTGGCGCGAGGTCGCCATGGCCATGGGCGGAGAGGCGCCCGACGGGGCGGCGATCTTCTACCAGAAGCACATGACCCATCACATGCTGCCGGACTTCGGGCTGGACTGGGCGGTCGGCTGCCGCAACGCCTTCCTGATCCGAGAGCCGGAGGCGGTGCTGGCCTCCTACGTCGTCAAGCGCGGGGAGGTGACCCTGGACGATATCGGCGTGGTGCGGCAGGGCGAGTTGTTCGCCCGCGAGTGCGAGCGTCTGGGCGCCGCGCCGCCAGTGGTGCTGGGGGCCGATGTCCTGGCCGATCCGCCCGGCATGCTGGCCGCCCTCTGCGCGGCGCTGGCCGTTCCGTTCGCGCCGGAGATGCTGAGCTGGCCCGCCGGTCGGCGCGACAGCGATGGGGTCTGGGCGCCGGCCTGGTACGACGCGGTGGAGCGCTCCACCGGCTTCGAGGCGCCGGCCGCGAGGGACGTAAAGCCGCTGCCCGACGACCTTCGGCGCATCGCCGACCAAGCGCGACCACACTACGAGGCGCTGGCGGCCCACAAGCTTCACCGGTAAACCCGATTTCAACGATCATAGGTCATGTTCGCCTGGTACTCCCCGGGCGTGCGGACAGATGAGCGACAGACGAAGACTGCCGAGTTCCAGCCTTACGCCCGGCGACCTTTCGGGCCTGACCGTGCTGGTGGTGGACGATCACGCCAATACGGTGCGGTTGATCGGCGATGTCCTGCGGGCCGCCGGTGTCGGCGATGTCTATACCGCCAGCGACGGCCTCGCCGCGCGCGAGGTGCTGTATCACCGCCAGCCCGACATCATCTTCACCGACTCCAAGATGCCGCTCATGGACGGCATGGAGCTGACCCGGTCGATCCGGCGCGCGGCGATCATTCCCGACGCTCGGGTGCCGAACCCGGAGGTGCCCATCGTCATGGTCACCAGCGAGCGCAGCGCCGGCCACGTGCATCGCGCGCGGCTGGCCGGGGTCAACGAGTTCGTCATCAAGCCGTTCACGCCGGCGGCCCTGTTGTCACGGATCCAGCTGGTCTTGACCAAGCCCCGACCGTTCATCGTCAGTGAAGCGTATGTGGGTCCCGACCGGCGGCGTCGGCTGGAGCTCAACTATTCGGGACCCATGCGGCGTGGGAACGACCCGGTCGAAGTGGCAGACGCCGGCGGTCGGAGCGAGGCGCGAGACACGATCCGCGTCGAGCTCGACGCCATGCGACGCCTGATCACCGCGCGCGGCGCCGTGGACCGGCCGACCCTGCAGATGATCCACCGCGTCATGCAGCACACCGTGTTCCGCGCGCGCCAGGTGCGCGACAAGGCGGTCGAATGGGCGGCTGTGGCCCTGGTCGAGTACGTGGACTCCGTCGGCCTGCCCGAGCTTTGCGACCCCGCCGTCATCGACGGTCACTTCACGACCATCGCGAACCTGCTGGGGAGCGAAGAGCTGGACGACATGCGGAAAGTGGCGGCCGCCTAGGCGCCGCCGTATATAGGCGGCCATGGCCGAAGCCTTCAACGACCTCATCCTGCCCGCCGAGAAGGCCGCGCGTTACGCCGCCGTCGCCGAGGAGATCGCCGCCGTCCTCGACGGCGAGCCGAATCTGACCGCGCGCATGGCCACCGTGGCCTCCATGCTGGCGGCGACCTTCGACAGATACTTCTGGACCGGCTTCTATGTGGTCGACCCGGACAGGCCGCGTGAGCTGGTGGTCGGTCCCTACCAGGGCACCTTGGGCTGTCTGCGCATCGCCTTCGGACGTGGCGTCTGCGGCGCGGCGGCGGAGAGCGGCCAAACCCAGGTGGTCGCCGACGTCCATGCCTTTCCCGGTCATATCGCCTGCGACAGTCGCTCGGCGAGCGAGATCGTGGCGCCGGTTTTCGACAAGGCCGGCCGGCTGATCGCAGTGTTCGACGTGGACTCAGACCAACTCGCGGCCTTCGATCAGACCGACGCCGCCTGGCTGGAAACCATACTGAAGGACACGTTCTCGGTCTGAAGCTTGCATTCAACGGTCCATCTTTCCCTAACCGGGACAAGCCAAACTGGTGTGCGCATGCTGACCGCTGAAACTTTCCATCCGGTCTACCTGTCGCAGGAGGACATCGCGACATGGCGCACGCTCTGCGCCTCGCGGCCGGACTTCGCCAATCCCCTGCTCGGCCCAGACTTCGCGCTCGCGGTGGGGGAGGTGCGGGCCGACGCCCGGGTGACGGTCTGGCGCTGGCCGGAGCGGGTTGCGGGATTCCTGGCCTATCATCGCCGCTCCGGCGGCTTCGCCCGCCCGATAGGCGCGCCGCTGTCGGACTACCATGCCCTGGTCGCGGCCACCGGCCTCGACGCCGCGCACGCCCTGACCGTCGCGGGCCTGGCGGCCTACCGCTTCACCGGGCTGATCGACCCCAATCGCGCTTTCGGTTCCGGCGTCGTCGCCGAGCACGAGGCCTATCTGATCAAACTGCAAGGATCGGCCGACGACTATCTGGAGGCCCTGCGCGTCGAGAGCCCGAAGCGGTTCAAGAACTATCGCCGTCTAGATCACAAGATGGACCGGGAACTGGGTGAGCTCAGGATCAGCGCCCCAGACCGCGATCCGGAAGCCTTCGACAAGCTCATCGCCTGGAAACGCGCGCAACTCGTCCGCACCGGCGCGCACGACTTCCTCCGGCCGAGCTGGACCCGCGCGCTGATGGCCTTGCTGTTCAATCGCGATCGTGGCGACTTCCAGGGCCTGATGATCAACCTCTATTCCGGCGATCGCCTGGTGGCCGGGCATTTCGGCATTCGCGCCGGCAGCGTCTACCATCCCTGGATCGCCTCGACTGACCCCGAGCTGGCCGCCTGGTCGCCGGGACAGGTGTTTCTCCGGCGCGCCATCGCCGCCATGCCGGAGCTGGGCCTGACCAGCTACGATCTCGGCCCCGGCCACGACCACTACAAGCGCCCCTACGCGCGCGACACCCGCCTGGTTGCGGAAGGCGCGGCGGTCAGCGCCGGTTCGCGGGGGTTGATGGCGCAAGCCTCGGAGCAGGCATGGGCACTGGCCGGCGCCAATCGGTCGGGCCTGGTCGGCAGCTTCCGCCGCCGGCTGGACGTGATTTCCGCGAGCGAACTCTCCCTGGCCGATCGCGCCGCCGGACTGGCCGACGCCCTGGCGGCGAAGACGCGGCCGCAGGCCAACGTGGCGGAGGCCGCCTGATCCGATGGAGGGGCCGCTTGTCAGCCTGATCATCCCGACCCAGCGCCGTCTGGATGGATTGCTGACGGCTGCACGTTCCACATTTCGCCAGACCGGCGTGACCCTGTCGGGACTGGAGCTGGTGATCGTCGACAACGACCAGACCGACTCCGCCCGCGCCACGGCCGCGATCCTGGCCGCCGAGGCGCCCTTTCCCGTGACCTATGTCCATGAGCCCGAGCCGGGGGTCGCCAATGCCCGCAACGCGGCGATGGCGCAGGCCAAGGGCGACCTGATCGCCTTCCTGGACGACGACGAGGAGGGGCCGGAGGGCTGGCTCGCCGCCCTGCTGGCCGCCATGGCGCGTCACGAGGCCGACGTGGTCTTCGGACCGGTTCGAGGCCGCGCACCGCGGGACGTCGTCGCCCACCGCGACTATCTGGAGCGGTTCTTCTCCCGGGAAGGTCCGGCGCAGGCCGGGCTGCTCGACCACTACTACGGTTGCGGCTGTTCGCTGCTGCGCCGTGCGGCCTTGCCCGATCCGGTGGCGCCGTTCTCGGCGATCCGAAATCACATCGGCGGCGAGGACGACCTGCTGTTCGGCCAGATGCAGCGCCAAGGCGCCCGGTTCGCTTGGGAGCCGGCGGCCTGGGTCTGGGAAGATCCCGTGCCGGCCCGCCTGTCGCTCAGCTACACGATCCGGCGCGCCTTCGCCTACGGCCAGGGTCCATCGGCCGCCTGCGCCGCGGCGACCCCGCCCAACTATCTGGGCGTGGCCGGATGGATGGCCCAGGGCCTCGTCCAGGCCGTGGTGTTCGGCGTCCTGGCGGGTATCAAGCGCCTGACCCGCGCTCCGGACTATGCCTTCACCCTTGACCGCGCCGCCCGTGGCCTGGGCAAGACCCTGTGGTGGGGCCCGTTCAAGATCCATTTCTACGGCCTGAGGGCACCCGCATGAGCGTGATTTCCGACTGGACCCGACAAAAGGGTGCGGCCTTCGGCAAGGCCAACCTCACCTTTCGCCATGACCTGCACGAACGCCCGATGTTCTCGGATGCGGGACTGGAAGAGCTGCTCGACCGCTATCCGCGCGAGAAGCTAGGCGTCTTCACCATGGGCGAGGACCCTGTCGCCTGGACCACCTGGCGCAAGGGCGCGGCGAACGGACTATCGGGCTCCAAGCTGCTGGAGGCCGCCCAGGCCGGACGCATCTGGCTGAACCTGCGCGAGACCAATGCGCATCTGGAGGCCTACGGCCGACTGAGCGACGAGATCTTCGCCGAGAAGCAGGCCATGAGCCCCGGTCTCAAGACCTTCAAGCGCGACCTGGGGATGCTGATCTCCTCGGCCAACGCCCAGGTGTTCTACCACCTCGATGTGCCGCTGGTGTCCCTGTGGCAGCTGCGCGGGCAGAAGCGGGTCTGGGTCTATCCGGTGGCCGACCCCTATGTGGGCGCCGAGACGCTGGAACGTATCGTGCTGCGGGAGACCGCCGAACAGTTCACCTTCGATCCCGCTTGGGATGCGGGCGCCGAGGTGCACGACCTGACGCCCGGTCAGATGGTGACCTGGCAACAGAACGCCCCGCACCGGATCGAAAACGGCCCGATGCTCAATGTCTCGCTGTCGATCGAGTTCATGACGCCGCACGCCCTGATGCGGGCCAACGTGATCTACGCCAACGGCGTCATGCGCCGGCGGCTTGGCGCGCGGCCTCGGGTGCAGGCGGGCTTCACGCCGGGCGCGCTGGGTAAGCTCGCCATCGCGCGCGCGGCCAAGGCGCTGAAGCTCCAGATGCCGCACGAGCGGGTCCTGCCGACCAGCTTCCGCCTGGACGCCCAGCAGCCCGGACGACTGTTGCCGGCCTGACGATGTTGGCTTACGCCGCGTCGACCCCCTAAATAGGCTCCGAAGCGCGAGCGACGCGCAAATTCAGGAGCGGAATCATGGGCGAAGCTTACATCGTTGCGGCCACCCGCACGGCCGGCGGCCGCAAGGGCGGCAAGCTGAAAGACTGGCATCCGGTCGACCTGGGCGCCGTGGTGCTCAACGACCTCATGGACCGCACGGGCGCCGACCCGTCGCTGGTGGAGGACGTGGTCATGGGCTGCGTCGGACAGGTGGGAGAGCAGGGGATCAACGTGGCGCGCAACGCCGTGCTGGCCTCGCGCCTGCCCGAGAGCGTGCCCGGCACCAGCGTCGATCGCCAGTGCGGCTCCTCGCAACAGGCGCTGCACTTCGCGGCCCAGGCCGTGATGAGCGGCACGATGGACGTGGTGATCGCCGCGGGCGTCGAGAGCATGACCCGCGTGCCCATGGGCCTGTCAGCGGCCCTGCCGGCCCAGAACGGCTTCGGCAACTATATGAGCCCAGGCATCCAGAAGCAGTACCCAAACATCCAGTTCAGCCAGTTCATGGGCGCCGAGATGGTGGCCGAGAAGTACGGCCTGACCCGCGATGAGATCGACGAGTACAGCTATCAGTCCCACCAGCGCGCCATCGCCGCCACCCAGGCCGGGGCGTTCAAGAACGAGATCGTCGGCATCGAGATCACCGACGCCGAAGGCAATGTCACCGTCCACAACATCGACGAGGGCATCCGCTTCGACGCCAGCCTGGATGGCATCAAGGGCGTCAAGCTGCTGCGCGACGGTGGTCGCCTGACGGCGGCGTCATCCAGCCAGATCTGCGACGGCGCATCGGGCGTGATGGTCGTCTCGGAACGGGGCCTGAAGGAACTGGGCGTGAAGCCGCTGGCCCGCATCCATCACCTGTCGCTGCTGGGCCACGATCCGGTGATCATGCTGGAGGCCCCGATCCCGGCCACGGCGCGCGCGCTGAAGAAGGCCGGCATGACGGTGGACGACATCGACCTGTTCGAGGTCAACGAGGCCTTCGGCTCCGTGCCCGTCGCCTTCATCAAGCACCTCGGCGCCGACGGCGCGAAGGTGAACGCCAATGGCGGCGCGATCGCGCTCGGCCACCCGCTGGGCGCGTCGGGCACCAAGCTGATGGCTACCCTGCTGAACGGGCTGGAAGCTCGCGGCGGCAAATACGGCCTGCAGACGATGTGCGAAGGCGGTGGTATGGCCAACGTCACCATTGTCGAACGACTCTAAGAAGGAAGACCCATGGCCGGACGCGTTTTCGCCATCACGGGCGCGTCCGGCGTCCTGGGTTCGGCGGTGGCCAAGGCCGCCGCCGCGCAGGGCACCCGCGTGGCGCTCATCGACCATGCCAAGCACGCCGACGCCCTTGAGGCCTGCGGGCCCGAGGCCATCATGCTGGGCGGGGTGGATCTCACCGACGCGGTGGCCGCCGGGGCGGCGGTCGACGCGGTCGCCGACCGTTTCGGCGGCCTGGACGCCGTGATCAACGTCGCCGGCGGCTTCAAGTGGGAGACACTGGAGAATAGCCTGATGCAGGACTGGCATCGGCTGTTCCTGATGAACGTCCAGACCGCGGCCAACACCAGCCGCGCCGCGATCCCGCACCTGAAGCGCAGCCTGGCCGGGCGGATCGTCAATATCGGCGCCAACGCCGCGCTGAAGGCCGCGGCCGGCATGGGCCCCTATGCGGCGTCCAAGGCCGGGGTTCATGCGCTGACCGAGAGCCTCGCCGAGGAGCTGAAGGCCGACGGCGTCACCGTGAATGCGGTCCTGCCCTCGATCATCGACACCCCGACCAACCGCGCCGACATGCCCAATGCCGACTTCAGCGCCTGGGTTTCGCCGGACGATCTGGCGGCGGTGATCCTGTTCCTGGCCTCGCCCGACGCCGGCGCGGTGACCGGCGCCCTGATCCCGGTGACCGGCCGGGTTTGAACTTCGCTGTAGCGTTCAGGCCGCAGCCGGTTCCAAAAGCTCCCAGCCCGCACGAAGTTTTCTGGCGCTCGGTATGAAACGCCGCCTAACCTGAGCGCAGGGGAAGGGGAGCCCCGGGTTCATGAAACTAGCCGGCGTCATCGCCGCCGCGACGCTTGCGGCGACCATCTGTCCGACGCTGGGGCTAGCGCAGGACGCGCCCGCTGCGAGCGGCGTCATCGCCTACCCGCCCGCGTTCTTCGCCGGGATGGGGACCTCGACCGCCCTCGACATGGTTCAGCGGCTGCCGGGATTCACCTTCGACAAGGGCGCGGCGGTGCGGGGGCTCGCTGGCGCGGGCGGCAATGTGCTGATCGACGGCGAGCCGCCGGTGTCGAAGAACGACAC